>JAJDUC010000120.1 GCA_022826865.1 Anaerolineae bacterium | reverse complement strand
ATTTCGCCTCATATTTCGTAATCTGTAGGGGCGTTTCGCTGAAACGCCCGCAATTTGCAGGCCATTTTCAACGGGCGTCTCACGAGACGCCCCTACATTTGCACATTTTTAGTGGCGAACGGCTCATTGTGATTTTGATGCAATTGCCCTGCGCTTCGGTAGTGTATCCATTTCGGTTGAAATAGTCCGGTAGGGGCGATCCGGTGGATCGCCCGAATGGGTACGAACAGGATCGATATTGGGCGACTCACCGGGGCGCGTGGACACAGCCCGTCAGTCGCCCCTACCAAATCGTCGGTATTTGAAGAAATTCAACCGACTTTGATACAGTACCCCCGCTTCCGCGCCAATTCGCCGTCCTGGTTCCAGGCATAGCTCAAGACGGCCTCTTCATCGACAGATGGGAGTTCATTCATCGCGCCGGTGGCCCTGGTTTGCGGGCCACTGCAAACGCTCGTCCGGCGACCGCGTCAGTTCCATCGGTTCAACATCGCCCTGATAGTCGGGGATGAGCGGCGCGATTTTCGCCAGCGCATCATCGGGCCAGGTTTCATGCTGCATGTGCATGGCCGAGTGGATCCAGCTCTGCGTTTCTTCTTGCAAATCAGAAAAGAAGGGATGGAACCAGATGGTGATGACGGTGCGCTGCTGATCAGACGCGTTTTTGTGCGTGGCATGGAACATGCGCGCATCGCCGACGACAAGGTCGCCGGCCTTGATCGGCACATCGACTTCGTTGGGATAATCACGGAAGCGCGGATCATCCGGGTTATCCATGCGGTTGATGTCTCTTGTGTGCGCCTCGCCCATTTCGTGCAAGACATGGCGGTATTTGTGGCTCCCCGACAAGAGGCGCAGGCAGCCGTTCTCCCGCCGCGTATCTTCGAGGTAATACATGAGGAATATCATCGGAGCGCGGTCGCTGTAGGCGCGCGCGTCACCCCACATGATGCAGTCCTGATGCCAGTAAAGGCGCGGGCCGCCGGGCGGCTTGCTTATGATGACCGCCTTCCAGAACTTGATGTCGCGCAGGCCCATTTGCCCAAGCGCTTCAAGCGCGCGGGGATTGCCAATCAAATCGGCCAGCTCGGGATAAAAATTGGAGTCGATGAGGCTGCCGGGCGCTTTGGTGTTTTCACGCCGCTCCGCATCGTATGCGGACAAGGCTTTCTCAACACAAGCCCGCGTCTGGTTCAGCAGCGCTTCGTCCGCCATATCGGGAATGACGCAGAATCCATCTTCCCGCAATTGCATTGCGAGCTTCTCCAGTGAAACGGCCCTTTCCATAACAGCCTCCTTCTTAAGAGTGAAAGTGTTACATCTTCATGCCGCCCTGAGTCAGACCTTCTATGAAGCGGCGCTGCATCAGCAGGAACAGGATCAGCACGGGCAGCAGCATGATAACCGAGGCGGCGTTGGTCAAGCCCCAGTCGCGGGTGAAGCGCTCTTGAAAAGCCCGCAGGCTGGTCGCCACTGGTTTCAGATCCGGGTGGTGTATGAAAGTGACGGCGATCAAGAATTCGTTCCAGACGCCCAAGCCGACGATCAGCCCGGTGGTGAGAAAGCCGGGCCAGGACAGCGGCAAGATCACCCGCGTCATGACCTGGAATTTGCTGGCGCCATCAATCTTGGCCGCTTCGATAAATTCTTTCGGCAGCGCCACCATATATGAACGGATGAGGTAAGTGGCGAAGGGCGACGAGGTCGCGCAATAGATGATGATGAGCCCGAGATGCGTATTCAGCAAGCCGAAGGTTTTCCATATAAAAAACAGCGGCACGACATATAGCTGGATCGGAATTGCTGTGCCGACCAGGAAATAAAAAGCGATGATATTTGCGCCTCGTATCTCCAGGTGCGCCAGGGCATAGCCGCCCATGCCGCCGACAATGAGCACGCCTATGACCGTGCCCGCCGTCAGGATGACACTGTTCTTGACCGTGTTGACATAATTGCCTTTCTCGAAGGCCACGGCGTAGTTGTCAAAGCGCGGTTCAGCCGGTATCGAAAAGGGATTCGCCGCAATCTGTTCGCTGGTCTTGACCGAATTCAGGAATAGAACGAGCACCGGACCAAGGGCGAAGACCGCCAGCAAGAAGAGGATGACGTGGTTGAAGGCCGTCGTTTCCGTGCGGCCCGAGCGCAAGCGCATCATATCTCCCAACCCCGCCGCCGCAGAATGACGAAGATCGCCACGATGCAAGCTGTGATCAGCGCCATCGTCACGCCGATGGCCGCGGCATAACCCACTTCAAAGCGGAAGAAAGACATATTGTACAGATAGGTGCCCAGCACTTCGGAAGCGTGAGCGGGTCCGCCATCGGTGAGCAAATAGATATAATCGAAAGCCGGCACCGACCAGATCATGATCATCAGCAGAGTGAATACCAGGGTCGGGCGGATGCCGGGCACGGTCACATGACGGAAGCGCTGGAAGCGGCTGGCGCCTTCCAGGATGGCCACCTCGTACAAATCAGGCTGCACCTGATACATCGCCGCCAGGTAGACAATCACCAGAAAGCCCCAAAAATGCCAGGAATCGACAAAGGCGACGCCGTACAAGGCGGTATGCTTGCTGCCGAAGACGCGAATGTCAAAGCCCTCGATGCCTTGCTTGGCCAGCCAGGCGCCGATGCCATGACGGGGATGCAGCAGCGTCCGCCACAATTCCGTATTGACCACGCTAGCGATGACATAGGGGATGAAGAAGGCGACGCGGTAGACCATCTGAAAGCGCTTGATGCCCGATAGCAAGAAGGCGCCCATCAATCCCATGAAGACCGGAATCGTCAGGAAGAAGATCGTCCAGATCACATTGTGGCTCAGCGACTTCCAGTAAATCGGGTCGTTGATCAGCCGCTCGAAATTGGCCAAGCCGACGAACTCCGGCTGGTTCAATCCCGACCATTTGTTCATGGAGATGTAAATGCTGGTCAACGACGGGATGACGATGACGATCAGGTTCAGGGCGACGACCGGCGCCAGGAATATGTAATTGGATAAGATATTGCGCCAGCGATAGGCCGTCGTCACGCCGACGCGGCTGTCGATCTTGAATGCCATATTGCGGGACCATCTTCCCAATGATCGAACGGGTGTAGGGGCGAGCCGGTGGAGGCTGCTGAAAGTCTACCCCCATCCCCCGGCCCCTTGCCCCCACAAGGAGGGAAGGGGAGTTTTCAAACGACTTTGTCCATTTTAAGCCCCTCCCTCATTTTGCGCCGCGTAGACACTGGCGATCGGGGAGGGGTTTGGGGTGGGGGTTCGCGTTACTCGCGCGGCAATATCGAAAGCACGAGGCCGTCGGCTGCATCCTGCGCCCATTCGGCCGCGTGATTCTCCAGGTACTCCTCCACGCTCATTTCGCCCGCCCAGACCAGCTCGATGGCTTCCCAGAGCTGCTGATTGGCGCGCGCGGGCCAGAAGGTCCAGGCGGTGTAGCCATAACGCCCGGCGCCAGTGGTCGCGGCGAAATCGGAATGGAAACGCAGCACGCGCTCATCCGTGCCGGGCGGGAAGTCCTCAATCTCATACCGCAGCGGTATCACCCATTCGCCAAAGCCGGTGGTCGAAGCCAGCTCGAGGATGCGCGCCTTGTCGCTCAAGAGGAAGTCCAGCACGACGCCAACTTCTTCTGGGTGCTCGGTCGCGGCGTTCACGCCCAGATTGCCACCCAGCGCCAAGTCATAGGAATAGGGACCAACCTGCATATCCGCGTCTTCGCTGAACAGTGGCAAGGGCGCCCAATCCCATTCCATACCCGTTTCTTCAAAAGCGGGACCCAAACCGCGGAACATCCAGGTGCCGCTCATCATCATGGTCCCCTCGCCTGACGCCAGCATCGCTGTGTTATCACTGCCGCCGAGCGAGTAGTAGTCTTCCAGACTGCCGCCGAACCAGCCCAGGTCGGCGATATGCTCGCGCAGCAAGTCGGTCGCTTCGGCAAATTCGCTGTCGGTCCAAGCCTTCTCGCCGGTGAGCGCCGCGTAGACGTTGTCGGGCCCAGCGTAGTTGTTGAGGTAGATGCCCATCAAATGCTCATTGGAGGGCTGCCAGGTGGCGTTGCCATAAGGGAATGGCACCAAGCCCATGTCGGCGGTTTGCTGCGCCAGACTCCAAAGCTCGTCAGCTGTTGTCGGCACTTCCCAGCCATTCTCCTCGAAGACTGTCTTGTTGTAGAAGAGCACCATGCTCTCATAGGTGACGGGAATCGAATAGAGTTCACCGGCGACAATGCCGGCACCATAAGCCCAGGGCAGCAATTTGTCTGCCCAGCCATAGGCGTCGGCGTAACCCGTCAGCGGCAGCAGGAAACCGCCGGCGACATATTGCGAGGCGGCCGCGTTGCCAGCCAGCCACACGATATCGGGGCCAACGCCCGCTTGCAGGGCGGGCCGCAACTGGTCATTGATCGATTCCTGCGGCTGATAATCTATCTTGATATTGTCGTGCGAGGCGTTAAAGACGTCGATGATCAGTTCCTGCACATGATCGTCGGAGCCGCTCGGCTCCATCCACCAGGTGACGGTTACCACATCGCCTTGCGCGCCGACCGCGGGGACGATGACGATCAGGGCAAGCAAAACTAAACTCAAGCGTTTCATTTTTCTGTCCTTTCAAAACCGCGAAATACAATTCAACTGATGCGTAGATTTTGAAGCCCGACGTTCACCTCCTTTATCAACCACGCGCGCCTACTGGACTGCGCTATCTACGCCAGAGTTTATCACCCCCCCCCAAAAAAAAGCAAGCGCGGCGCAAAACGCGATTCCAACAGATCCCCGCGCTTCAAGCCTTCGGTGGCGAAACCATGCCGCCGCCTCGCTTCCGGGTTCGATTCGGGCCAGTCGAATCGCGCGTCCGCTGTCATGTAGGCGATGGTCATCGCCTCGCGCATCTCGTCCGTACTGTTGCCGCCAGCGCGATGATAAACCAAGCCCGAGTGAAAGGTGCAATCGCCCGCCTGCAGCGGCGCCCATTCCCATGGATAATGCCGCAGATTGTCGCCGATGGCGATCTCTTCCTGGGCGTTAAAAATGTCGACGAATTCGGCATCCGGGGAGAGTTTGTGGCTGCCGGTCGCGAAAGCCATGCAGCCTTTCTCGCGCGGCACATCAACCAGCGCCATCCAGATCGTGGTCGTCTTCGCCGCCGGCTGCACGGGCCAGAAGGCGGCGTCCACGTGATAATCGGTGATGCGCCCGCCCGGCTCCTTATAGAGCGCTTGATCGAACCAGAGCTTAACGCCCTGAACCTGCATCATCCGCCGCGCTGCCTCGGCGAAGCGCCGGCACTGCACAAATTCGGCAATAGCCGGATAATGCGGCCAGAGGTTGAATGCCTGCAAGAAGCTCTGCTCGTAGACGCGCTTCTGCGCCAATGCCCGCTTATCGTCTTTGAAGCGATGCCCGACAGCTAAACCGATTAGCTCGCGGAAATAATCGAGTGGCGCGCCCGTGATGATGCCCTCGAGCTTGACGTAGCCCTGCTCTTGATATTCTTCGACTTTGGCTGGATCCAGCGAGTAGGGTTGATTGAGGAAATCTCTAATATGCGCAGGCGCTTGCGCGTGCAGGCGTTCTATGATTTCGCGCGTGAATACCGGTTTGGCGCTGCTATGGTGGCGCATGTTTTGCCTCGACTATTCTCCGTATATGCAAGTTTGTCATGCAAAAGAGGCGGTGATTGTCATTTTCGGAATCTGTAGGGGCGAGCCTTGGCTCGCCCGTTTAATTGAGATGACACATGCGGGCTACTCAAGGCTCGCCCATTATATTGGGATGACACGTTCGGGCGACTCAAGAGTCGCCCCTACGCTATACTTCTGTTCCTGCCATTTCGCGCAACAGGACAATAAAAAAGCGAAGTTCGTTAATCAAGCGCCTGCGCGCCGCGCAATCTGTAGGGGCGACATTGTATGTCGCCCAATAATTCACGATTGCAACATCGGGCGTTTCGGCGAAACGCCCCTACAAATTCCATTTGCATGAGTAACGCCTCTGCTCAGCCCGGTCCTCCCTCTTGCAGCCCAGCCGGCGCCAACTCCCCGATTGAAGATTCCAGCCGCTCGTCGGGCGCGTCTTCACGGGCCTGCTTAGCCGTATCCGGCAGCGGCGTATCGTATTGATAATCAGGATCAATCTTCTGCCGCCGCCAGGTTTCGCGCATCTCTTTCCAGGCGCCGATCAGCGTGCGCGGCTCCGGCATATCATGGGCGACTTCCTTGTACAGCTTCTCCAGGTTGTAGCAAGGCACACCGGCGAACATGTGATGCTCGATATGCCAGCCCATCCGCCAGTACAAAAAGTCGAAAAGTGGATTGAGCTTCATCGAGCGCGTGTTCTTGCGGAAGTCGGAGGTGTGATCGCGCAATCCGCAATGCTGGGGCAAGCCGACGAAATAACCCAGCCAATTGCCGATGAATACCGCAGCGGAGAGAATCAGCGGCAGGACACACAAGCCGGTGACGATGCCGATCACCAGAACCGATCCGTGGAAAAGCAGCAAAGTACGCGACCATAAGATCGAGTTGTGATGCTCCTCCGGCTGGTCGAGGTGCAGGGCCCGCAGCCACTCCTTTTGCGGCGGTACGCGACCGAAGGCGCCAAGCGCCGTCATAATCACGGTAGAAATCAAGCCGCCGCGGTGAATGCTGCGTCCGGGCGGCGTCAGCAGATTGATCGTGAAGATCTGCAGCATGAAGGTGGAAGCGAGCGTTGGCTCAATCGGCAGCAACACTTCCCGATCCCCTTCCGGGTGCAAGGTGTAGCGATGGTGGTAGGTGTGGCTGCTGGCATAATCGAAGTGGTCCCACCAGCCGATCAAACTGAACAAATACATGAAGAATTTGTTCAGCCATTTTGTCTTGAAGACCGTGCCATGCCCCAACTCATGCGGCGCGACGCCGCGGAAAAACGAGGTCACCGTGCCGTGACAAAACAGCGCGAGCAGAAAAGCCAGCCAAAGTCCCTGCGACCAGAACAAAAACACTAGCGAACCGGTGAAGATGAAAAGCGCGAGGTGCCCGCCGGCCTGGAACCAACCCTGAGCGTCGCTGCGCCGAGACATCTCGCGCAGCAAACCCGGGCGCGTCTTGCAGCGATACCAATCGACGCGCAGCGTCTTCCTAACTTCCGATAATTCTTGATATGCCATGGCCAGCCGCCTTTTGCTCTCAGTAACTCCAAGATAGTAATGCAAGTTTCAAGTAGGATAGTGTAGGGGCGACATTGTATGTCGCCCGAAAATTCACGACTGCATCATCGGGCGTTTCGGCGGGTCGCGTAGGTCGCGTAGGTCGCGTAGACACTGACCGCCGACACTGACCGACGACACTGACCGACAAACGCCCCTACTCAGCCAGGTCAGCCCTCTTGCAAGCCAGCCGGCGCCAACTCCCCGATGGAAGCCTCCAACTGCTTTTCGGGCACATCGTCACGGGCTTGCTTGGCCGATGCCGGCAGGGGCGTATCGAATTGATAATCGGGCTCGCGCTTCTGCCGCCGCCAAACTTCGCGCATTTCTTTCCAAGCGCCGATCAGCGTGCGCGGCGCCGGCATATCCGCGGCTATTTCCCGATGCAGCTTTTCGAGGTTATAGCAAGGAACGCCAGCGAACATATGATGCTCGATATGCCATTCCATGCGCCAGTACAAGAAAGAAAAGAGCGGGTTCAATTTCATCGAGCGCACACTTTTGCGGAAGTCCGGCGTGTCATCGCGCAAGCCGCAATGCTGAGGCAGATTGACGAAATACTGAAGCCAATTGGCGGTGAATGCCGCTGTAGTCAAGATCAGCGGCAATACCCATAAGCCGGTGATGACAGCGATGACCAGGATCGCGCCATGAAAAAGCAAGAGGATGCGCGACCAAACCATCGCGTTGCGATGCTCCTCTGGCTGATCGCGATGCAATGCCCTGATCCATTCGTTGGCGGGCGCCTTTTCCGCCGCCGGATCATGACCGAAGGCAGCCATTACCGTGAGGATCACGGTAGAAATGAATCCGCCCTTGCCGAAAATGCGCCCCGGCTGTGTCAGCAAGTTTATGGTGAACAACTGCAGCATAAAGGTCGAGGCCAGCGTCGGTTCCACCGGCAGCAGCACCTCGCGATCGCCTTCCGGGTGAAGGGTATAGCGATGGTGGTAGGTATGGCTGCTGGCATAATCAAAGGGATCCCACCAGCCGATCAAGCTGAAAAGATAAAGGAAGAACTTGTTCAGCCACTTGGTCTTGAAAACGGTGCCATGCCCAAGCTCGTGCGTGCTGTTTCCGCGGACGAAGGCGGTTACCGTGCCGTGGAAGAATAGCGCGATGAGAAAAGCCAGCCAATGCGCCTGCGACCAAAAGGCGAAGACGAGCGCTCCGGTGAATATGACGATCACAAGATGACCGCCGGCGAGGAACCAGCCTTGGGCATCGCTGCGCCGCGATAGCTCGCGCAGCAAGCCCGGGCGCGTCGGACAGCGATACCAATCGACGCGTAAAGTCTTCCGTACTTCGGACAGGTCTTGATAGGTCATGATATGCCCTCCAACTCCGACAGTATGCCGCCGAGGGCGATCCTGCTAGACCTTGATGCCGAGTTCGTCCAGGACCTCCAGCACTTCGGGCTCAACCGTTTCCGGACTGTTCCTGGCGCCGCGCTGCAGCGCGTAAATCGCGTGTTCATTGCCGGCGCGCGCCAATTCCAGGACTTCAACCCGGGCCTTGTCGCCGAAGCTCAAATCGCGCTCGACAATCCGATTGTCATAATCTTTCCAGTAATACTTCAGATCCTCATGCTGCCAATGGGGGTAGATGTCGTCCCAGGCGAGTCTGCTGGGTTCATGCGGATTAAGCATGTGCTCTGCCACCGTATCGCCGACCAGCATATATCGATTGTCCAGCGAAAGGCGCAGCTTGTCTTCGGTATAGTTCGGCAGCGCTTGGTGTATCGTCAGCGCCGGGAAGAAGAGGGCGTCGCCGGCTTCGTAATTGGCACTATGCCAAACCGGGTTGATGTCTTCATGCTCATCTTCGTGCACGATCAAGCCGCCGGCCCCGAGCGAAAAATGATGATCCAATACGCGATTGACCTTGTGCGATTCCGGAATCACCGCCAGGCCGCCCAACTCAATCGGGCAATCGCCGATTGGCGCCCAGCATGTGATATTGTCGTAGCTGCCCTGGAAATGAACGAAGTCTTGATGTTTGGGCGTCGTGTGCTCGGTGTATTTGGGGAACCAGATGCGGGCAATTTTCTGCGGATGCGGCATGATCGCCTGGCCAACCATCCTCTCGACGATATCCAGATATTCCAGCCAATGCGCCGAGCGATGGAAATTCTCGATCTTGTAGACTTCAGCATAACCGGCGCTGTATTCGTTGTCGCCTTCCGTATAGCGCATGTCGAGATCGGCGATGCCGTCCATCGGGTCAGTTCCGGCGACCAGCCAGCCGACCTCCTGAATCATGCTCATCATCTCGCGCCGCAGTTCCCAAAGCTTGTCGGGATTCACAAGTCGCTTAAAAAAGAGATAACCCTCATCGGCAAGGCGGCGCTGCAATTCCTCGGGATGATACATAGCGTCATTAGAGATGCGTAATTCTTTTAGATCCGACACGGTATTTCTCGCTTTCCTATTTCCATTTGCTTCTGCGGACATTTTAACGCGTTTTCACAAATCTGCGAACCTGTCGCTGCCGCGGCAGGGCAATCGCATCAAATTGAAACTGCGCTGATAAATGACAATTTCCCCTCACATTTCGGAATCTGTAGGGGCGTTTCGCTGAAACGCCCGCAATCTGCAAGCCATTTTCAATGGGCGTCTCACGAGACGCCCCTACATTTTCACAATTTTCGTGGCGAACCGCTCATTATGATTTTGATGCGATTGCCCTGCTGCCGCGGTAGTGTATCCATTTCGGTTGAAATAGTCTGGTAGGGGCGATCCGGTGGATCGCCCGATGGGTACGAACAGGATCGATATTGGGCGACTCGCCGGGGCGCGTGGACACAGCCCGTCAGTCGCCCCTACCGAATCGTCGGTATTTGAAGAAATTCAACCGACTTTGATACAGTACCGCTACCGCCGGCGATCAAGCCTGCGGGCGGCATTCAGGCGGACAGGTAGGGTTTCGTCCTGTGCCAGAGCAAGGGGTTTCTGCTGTCATCGTCAAATACATCGCCAATTTCCAGCGATTCAAAGACATCTTGCGGCAGGATATTTTGTATGCCATTGAAGGTAGAGCCATCCGGCATATACGCACAGGTCATCGCCCGGCGCCAGCCCGGCGTCATATTCGCGCCCGCGCCATGCGGCATTAAGCCATTGTGGAAGGAGCAGGACCCGGCCTTCATCGGCGCCGGGGCGGACTCCAATTCCGCCCACTGTGGATAGAGATCGAAGAGATCGCTGATATTGGGGCCAATATTCGAAGTGTCGAATGTGGCGGTTTTGTGCGCGCCGGGGAGGAAGTATAGGCAGCCGTTTTGC
>JAJDUC010000062.1 GCA_022826865.1 Anaerolineae bacterium | reverse complement strand
CGCGCCGGCGTTGGTGATGGCGATGCCGATGCAGTCGTCTTCCAGCGCCCGCCGCGCGTGAAAGCCGGATGAGCCAAAGTGGGTGCTGTTGAAGACGAAGGCGGCGCCGATGCCGCAGGTCTTCGCTTTTTCCACGGCGATTTCCATCGCCTCTTGCCCGACCACCGAGCCCATCACCATGTTGGCATCGATCAGCGCCAGGGCGGGCGATTCCTTGATAACTTGAATTGCTGTGCCCGGTTGATACAGTCCCTTGGAAATGCGGTCGTAGTAGCCGGTCAAGCGGGCGACGCCCTGCCCCTGGCCCGGCAGGCAGCGCAGTTCACTGCCCATGAGGCCGGCGGCGCAGATCTCGGCTTCGCGCTGGCTTAGCCCCATGGCGAGAAAGGCGCGTTGGACGAAGTCCTCCAGCGCATCAACATCAACGCGAATCATTGCGATGGGCATTGGTCAGCTTTCCTGTTTCGCAAGACCGCAGTAGGCCAGCGGGCGACTCGGCGAGTCGCCCCCACAAAAAAGATTTGGGCGTTTGTGGGCGACCTGACAGATAGCCCCTATGATTATGAATCCTAAGCAAGCGGTTTTCATATTCCCCGGATCGACTTGTATTGCTCAAGCTCTTCCGGCGTATAGACTTGCATCAACTCCAATTCGATGCCGCCGGTTTCTTGATCGAGGAAGGCGACATAACCCTCGGGATGAGGGTGACTGCCGAAGACATTGCAGGCTTTGCATAAGCGCAGGGTCGCGCCTTGGGCCAGCGCGTCGTCGAGGGCGGCGTCGATGTCTTCGACGGCGTAGCAGATATGATGAAGCCCTTCCGAGCCCCGCTCTCCGATCCATTGGCTGAAGCGCCCGTCGGCATCCAGTGATTCGTTGAGCTGGTATTCGATGTCGCCGACATTAAAAATCGCCACTTTGATGCGCGCCTTTTCGGCGACTACAACCTTGGCGTCCAAGCCCTCGCCGAGCAGCGTCCGGTAGCGATTCAAGGTTTCGTCCACGCTCTTGACGGCAAATGCCATGTGTTTGATGTAGGACATAATTTTTCTACCCCTCCCCCGATATTAGGGCGGCTCACAGAGTCGCTCCTATGAAACTTCCTTCTTTTTGAATCTGTAGGGGCGGCCATCAGGTCGCCTGTCAGCGCTTATGCCGCACATGTCACAACAACAGGTCCTTCAGATTCACGCCCGGCGTGACCAGTGGAGCGATATTGCCGCTGGCGGACGTCATGATCAGGGTGACGCCCGGGCCATAACCGGCGCGCGGGCTGTCGCCTTGGGCGACGACGCCGATACCCACCGCATTGCGCAAGTAGCCGTGATTCCAACTGCTGTCGTAATCGGTGAGCGCGACGACATCGCCCAACCGCAGTTGATCGAGGCCGGCCTCTTGCAGCGCGCCGCGATCGGCCGTCTGGATGTGAATGGAGCCGCCATCGCTCACCAGGCCGGCGCCCGCGCCCAGCAGGTGCGGCGGCGCCGCCGCCACAACCGGCACGGAGAGCTTGCCCGCGCTATCAGTCGTGGCTTCCAGCGCTTCGACCAATTCCGGTGAACAGCCCTTGAGCATGATATCCGGGTGGTCATCAAAGCTCATGCCCACGCCCTTGGCTTTGATGACGATCTTGTCGCCGATCGCCAACTGCTCGCGCACTTCTTGCTCAAAGTGAATGATGACATGCTCGGAGAAGCGGCCCGTCTTGCCGGTGACGACGCCGCGGGCGCGTTGGGCGTTGCCGGTCATGACGATGGCGGTATTGCCGACGCAGGCCAGCACATTCAGCCCGCGGTTGCCGGTCGCGTCATCAACCTTGACGCTGACGCTGGGATGCACGCAATCCGCCAGCCACCCGTAGGCCGAATCACCGACCGAGACGTTGTAGACGATGCTGCCATAGGCGGGCAACAGGAAGGGACTGCCATCGGCCGCCAGCGAGTAAGGCATGGCGGGCAAGGGCGGCATGCGCGGCGGCGTGACGACGCCCTGTACCGAAACACTGATCACTTGATGGGCATTGGTTTTCGCGCTCATGATTCCTTCCGAATGTTCAAATAGTTAGCGATATTGGCGTCCGGGTCGATCACCCATTGGATGCAAGGCTCGGCGCAAGTCATCAGCGTGAGGATGCCGGGGCCGTGACCGGTCATGATCGAATCGCCATGAATACAGAGACCGATAGTGACCGCTCCCGGTTTGTAACCGCGACCGTAGCGGTGGTCGGCATGGTTGACGACGACTAGATCGCCCAGGCGCATCTGGTCGATGCCCAGCTCCGCCATTAGCGCGCGGTCGCCGGACATCAAGTCCTGGTCGACAAAATCCGGGTTGAGCTCGGCGCCGGAACCCATGATGCGCACCGGCAATTCCATCGTGACGGGAACGCGGATCGTCCGCTCATCGACCGCTTCAATCGGCAGGCTTTCGATCAGCTTCGGGCTGCACTTTTTGAGTGTGATGTGCGGGTAGTCCACAAGCTGCAGCCCCTGCCCGAGCGCGCGGATTTGCACGGCGTCGCCGACGCCGATCAAATCGGCCGCTTCCGGTGGAAAGTCGACCAACAGACGGGCGTGCTCGCCAGTGACGATGCCTTCCGTGCCCTGCGCCAGGCCGCTCATCAGAAAGGCTTGATTGCCCATGC
Organism: Anaerolineae bacterium; assembly: GCA_022826865.1. Classification (GTDB taxonomy): domain Bacteria; phylum Chloroflexota; class Anaerolineae; order Aggregatilineales; family Phototrophicaceae; genus UBA6055. The sequence goes on along the minus strand of JAJDUC010000062.1, from coordinate 17,272 downwards.
ATGTCAGATAATGCATGGCATAATCGGCATCCAAATCAGGATGGGCGATGGACGCGCCCGGCTCGAGGTGGTCGGCGGCATAATCGAAGGCGCTATCGCCGACGCGGACGCCGTAAATGAAACCGGACATGCCGGGCAGGATGGTCGCCTCCCCGGTCGCATGTGGAATATAACCGCGAACGGAGGGCTGGCTGACATACCCCACGACCGCCATTTCCACCAGCTTGTCGGCGTTGGTCGCTAATCCCATAGGAGTCTCCTTCCCAAACAGACTTCCTCAGCGCAAAACATATTGTCGACAATCTTGAATGGAGAGAATGTACACCATCGCGCGGCAAAAGGCAAATGACTGCGGCCAAGACAGGGCAATCGCGTCAAAATTAAATTGCGCCGATAAATGACATTTTCCCCTCAAATAATGTAATCCGTAGGGGCGTTTCGCTGAAACGCCCACAATTTGCAGGCCATTTTCAACGGGCGTCTCACGAGACGCCCCTACACTTTCGCAATTTTCGTAGCGAACCGCTCATTATGATTTTGAAGCGCTTGCCCAGGGCAAGCGCGTCGACCGTATCCTGCCCGCGAGCGACCCGACAATGACAAAGAATCGGCGCAATCCGGCTTGCTTGACACCCTCCCGGCCTAAACCTATAATCGGGTTGCCCCGCTCAGCGGAATTGATTGTATACATTCGCGATCTTCTGGCGCCGCCCGACAATCTTCAAGGAAGGCGACAACATGGAACCCATTCAATCCCGATCCTTGCGAGAGCGCGTCATCGCCATCCTGCGCGACGCCATCATTAACGGCGAATTGCAGCCGGGTCAGCCCCTGGTCGGCACAGAACTGGCAAGCCAGATCGGCGTCAGCCAGGCGACCTTGCGCGATGCCATCTACGCCTTGAGCCTGGAGGGCCTGGTCGATACGGTCGCGTATCATGGCTCGACTGTCAAGCAATTATCAAAGAAAGACATCGAGGACTTGTTCGGCGTTCGCAGCATGCTGGAAAGTTACGCGATTCGCCAAATTGTAGCGGCCAAAAAAAGATCGCCCGCATTGCGCGATCTCTATGACATCTGCGACGAGATGGAAGCGGCGGCGGCGCTGGACAGCTTGACCGACGTCAACCGCATCGATCGACGCTTCCATAGCGCCTTGATCGAACACAGCGGCAATCATCTGCTGGGCGTCCTCTGGAGCAGCGTAGCGCAGCGCGTGCGGCAAGTCATGTCCTTGAGCAATCTGCAGCAGGGCGATCTGCGGCAAATCGCCTTCAATCACCGCGCCATCGTGACAGTCATGGAAAATGAAGATGCGGAAGAGGCAGTCCGACTAATGAATGCGCATATCAGCTTTCAAGCGGACGAAATCGCTGAAGGCTGGAATGGGACTGCCGCGTCAGAAATTCAGGAAGAACAGGGGGTAGGCAAATAATGGCGGAATCAAAGCAAATCCTGGTCGCGGATGCGGGTTATGAAGCGGCGGCGGCCGAATTAGCCGCGGACTTCCCGGATCTGCAAGTCTTATGCGCCGATGAGGACCCGCGGGCTCTGGCATCCAGCGATATCGTCGGCTTAATCGCCGGCACGGCGACCGTGGACGAGGCATTGCTCGGCGCCCTGGATAATCTTCAGGTTCTGCTCAAGCTGGGGCGCAGTTACTACAACATTGATGTCGAAGCCGTTCGGCGGCGCGGACTGACCTTCGCTTGCGTGCCGCGGAAGGGTCCGAACTGTGTGGCGGAACTGGCGATGACATTGATCCTGGCTTTGAGCAAAGACCTCGTCATTTCCAACGAGGCAGTGTCTCTGGGCGCATATCGTTATCGCGGCCTCAAGCCGGAAGTGACCGCCGAACGCAAGATCGCCTTTCACTGGATGCACAACATGCGCGTGCATGAAGTCGTGGGCAAGACGCTTGGCATCATCGGCATGGGCGAGATCGGCTGCGAGCTGGCGCGCCGCGCGAGCGTCATGGGCATGCGCAATCTTTACTACAAACGCAGCCCGCTTTCGGCTGAACTGGAAGGCCTGTTTGACGCGACTTACGCCGATTTGGACCAACTGCTGCGCGAGAGCGATTATGTCTGCGTGGCGACGCCGCATACAGCGGACACAGAAGGCATGATCGGCGCGGCCCAGATCGCCCTGATGAAAGAGAGCGCTTATATCGTCAATATCGCCCGCGGCGGCATCATTGATGAAGCGGCGATGATCGAAGCTTTGCAGGACGATCGCATCGCCGGCGCCGGCCTGGATGTCTTTGTTTATGAGCCGCTGCCGGCAGATAGCCCGCTCTGCTCGCTCGAAAATGTGATCCTCTGCCCGCATATCGGCGGCGGCAGCGGCACGAACCGCAACATAGAATTGGGCGCGGCTCTGGAAAAGATGCAGAGCGCCCTGCTTGCTTAGCCCGCCCGCCGGTGGATCGCTATTCAGCAATTGCTTCGGGAAAAAGTCGGGGAATGTAGCCGACTGTTCCGGCGCCGAGCGACGGACAGCGCTGTCCCGCTTTCAGGGCTTTGTTTTGCTCGCCAGGAAACCGGCGATAAATGCCGTTTGGCCATCGGGCAGTTGCACCTCGTACCAGGAGCCGGAATCGTCCAGAACATCCAGCGTGTCGCCGCGCCGCAAGGTCGCCAAAATCTCGCAGTCAGTCGAGCCGCAAGCGCGCACATTGGCGATCGTCTCCGCCACGACAAAATAGATGTTTCCCGCCGAAGCGACCGGCGCTCCTTCATTTAGTTGCGCGATTTGTAGTTGCGCGATTTGGTCTAAGAGGCCTTCGATATTGGCTGCGGCCGCTCTTGTGTAGGGGATATCCTCCGCCGCCAAACCCGCGCTTTCCATCAAGAGCATAGCGCTAAAGTCGGACGCGGCCACGCGCATGATCATGCCCTGCTCCAGCGTTTCGGCGCAGCGTGGCGTGTGCGCCCAGATCAGGTCGCGCAATTGGGCGGAGCGCTCTACAGTGGCGCCCGCCTCGGCGGCCGACGAAACCTCCAGGGCGCTATCAAGAAACTCACGGAACTCAGGCACGATGTAGCTGGCGAAATAGCGGTATTCCGCATCGCTGCAGGTTGCCGCCCCGTCCAAAGCGGGCGCCATCAGTCGCCCTTCGCCATCCAGCAGGCGCTTGAGGCGCGCCAAGCCGGCCTCAGCCTTGGCGGCGTTTTCCTCAGCGCGCGCGGCGCTGCCGGCTAGCCAGGCGGGAGTCGCTTCCAGGAATGAGACCGCCTGCGCCGTCAGGTCGCCGAGCGCTTCGCCGATCCACCAACCGGCGAAAAAGGCTTCAGCGCACAAGGGCATCTGGGACAGTTGGTTCTCACGATAGGCGATGAGGCCGGCGCTGAAACCGAGCAAACCGGCTCTCGTCGTGATCATGGCGCTGCGCGCTCTCAATTCCCGGTACGATAGCAGGATTTGGTAGGCGGCGGTCGCCTCATCCAGGCTGCAAGGCGGCAGCGCGCCGCCCGCGGTCAATGACGCTTCACGCGTGATCTGCATTTGCTCGCCCCAATTGCGCAAGAGCGCCGCGCCTTCGGCTTCCAGTTTGATAAATGGATTTATCGCGCTGGATACACCGGCATAAGCCAAGGCGTGGTGAGCCGCCGCGTCAGTCGCCGTTTCGCTCATACGCAAGGCGGCTTCGACCGCGTCGGCGCAGTCCGACTGGCGGGACAGGTTGTCTTCGCGCCATTGCAAACGCCTGTCGACCGAAAGCGCGTAATGCGCCCGGTTGACCACGGTCGCCGTGGCCTCGAGCAGGTCCAGCAAGCCCGCGATCGCGCGCTCAAGCCGCTGGATATCCGCGGGCTGGCAGGCCTCCGGAAGGCTTTGCGCCGGCGCTGACGCCGCCGCGCGGTCGGCGGCAAACATTGACGCCGCCAAGGCCATCACACGCGCCCGATCGCTGGCCAGTTGCAATCGATAGGGGTTCTGGTTCGGGGACATGCCGGCAAGCTCAAGGGCGCCGCGCGCGACGGCGTCAGCGCCGATCTCCGTGAAGGCGCGCCGCAGCGCAATCGCATCAGCGCAGTAGGGCAACTGCGACAAGCCTTGTTCGCGGAAGTCAATTTGCGCCCGGCTGTAAGCCAGGAGGTCATCAATGCTGGCGAAGGACTCGTCGAGCTTCAGCTGATGCGCGACGATCACGCTGAAGATATCGAGAATCTCCTCGCTGGCGCAAAGCGGGATCGTCTCGTCCTCCGCCAAGGCAGCGGGGCTCAGGTTGAGAAAGAGGATGATGCCTAGCAACGCCAGTCGCCACATGTCCGAGCCTTTCCGCACAGCCGCTCGCTCCACAAGTTCATTGTAGGGCATGATAGCGAGCAGTGGCAGGCATGCCGCTTGCATCGCAGGGCAAGCGCATTACAGCAATAGTGTACTGATGCCGCCGGAGGGGACAAGTCAATGCCCGGCAAAATACGGGATCACATCGCGACCGATCGCGCGGATGGCGGCGAGCGCGTCCGGACCAAGCGGCGGGCCGAAGCTCAAGTGATCCACACCCAGCGCCATCAATGCCTCAAGTCTTTCGATCAGGGTTTTTGTCGTGCCGGCGATTCCAATACGCAGCATTGCCGGCGTCACCAGTTGGCGGGCCGCATCCACATCCCCGTCAACATGATAGGCGCGCCGGATCGGCTCAAAGTCTTCCGGGCTTAATCCCAACTGGCCCAGAATCATGGGACTCAAGGCATGGCCGTAGTAGGCGATCTTATCCGCCAGCATCGCTTCCGCCGCCAGCCGATCTTGCGAAACCGAACACCATATACATGCCGCCAGGTCAATATCGTCGGCCGAACGCGCCGCCCGCGCCAAGCCGCGTTCAACATGGGGCAGCACATTGGCATAGTGTTCGGGCGGGAAGAGCAGCGGCAAACCGCCATCAGCTATCGCGCCTATCTCTTCCAGCATGCGCGGGCTCATGGCGCCTAGATAGATCGGAACGCGGCGCTCTGCCGTGAAGCGCAGCCAAGCTTCCTTCGTCCACTGCAGAACAGTTCCATCCATCGCCGCATTTTCATTCGATGTCAGCCGGTTAATCGCCTTGACACTTTCGACGACGCGGCTGCGCGGAAAGGTGAAATCCAGGCCCAGCCATCGCATAAAATCTTCGGCGCCGGCGGATAAACCCAGATTGAAGCGGCCGCCGGAAAGCTCATCCAGCGTGGCCGCAAACATCGCCATTTCGGCCGGGTGCAGGGTGTAAGGATTGAGGACGCAGCTTCCGATTTCGATGACTTCGGTCGCCATGGCGACGGCGGACAGAATCACCGGCGCGCTGCGCAATAGCAGATCGTCGCTTACCCAGAACTGGTCGAAACCGGCCGCCTCCGCCGCCTGGGCATAAGTGATGTAATCGCGGACCGGCAGATCGTTATTAAAGCGGAGGCTGAATTTCATTCCTTTTCGCCGACGACAAGCGCTTCAGCTTCCATCTCGACCAGGTAGTCAGCGCCGACCAGCGCTTGCGCGTAGACGAGAGTATTCGCCGGACGGATCTCGTCGAAGTGACGCCCATGAACGCGGGCGACCGCTTCCCAGTCGGCGTCGGGCGCGAGATAAATGCGCGTCCGCACGACGTCATTCAGCGAAGCGCCTGCCTCCCGCAAGGCCGCTTCGATTTTGCGGATGATGAAGTCCGTCTGCGCGGCGCTGTCGCCGATGCCGATGATCTTGTCCGCGCCTTCGGTCGCTGTCGTGCCTGAGACATGCACCACATTCCCCAGCCGCACTGCCCGCGAATAGCCGGCAATCCTTTCATAATCCGTGCCCGATGAGATATTCTGTCTTCCCATGTTAGCTCCGCCTTTCGATCCGCCGTCCGCTCAACGGCTCTTGCCTATCAGAACCAGCAATACGCCGCTGATAATCACGGCCATTGCCAGCGCGCCAATGTGAGTAATGCTCTCTGCGCGCAATGAAATCCCCAGCAGCACCGCAATCATCGGATTCACATAGCCGTAGCTTGTCGCCAGCGCCGGGCGAACCTCCCGCACCAGGTACATAAAGACACTGAAGCCGAGCAAGGTGGGAAAGAGCGACAGGTAAATCAGAGCGGCTGTGGCGGACAGGGCCGGGTCGCTTGGAATTTGTTCGCCACGCAGCGCGCCGAGCAGGATCAAGACGCAAAACCCGCCCAGCATTTGGAAAAACACACTCATTAAGCCGCTGGGCATGGCGATGCGATTGCTGATCATTGAGCCGAGCGCCCAAGCCATCGGTCCCAGCAACAGGGCCAAGGCGCCGGCCGGGTTGGCTTGCATGCCTTTTTCCAGATTGAGCAGGGCGACGCCAACGATGCCGATCACAACTCCCGTCATTTCCAGTTTTCCCGGATGATGACCGAGAAGCCCGGCGAAAAGGGTCGCCCAGATGACGACTGCCGCGGTCGCCACCGAAGTCAGCCCGCTTGATACGCCTAATTCCTGCCCCAGCGCAACCAAACCGGCGCCGCTGAACATCAGCGTGCCCAACATGGCGGCGCTGATCATTTCTCTCCGTGAAGGCAAAGAGGCGCCGCGCCATACGAGCATCGGCGCCAGAACAACGATGCAGCCGAGCAAGCGCAGCGCAGAAAGCAGAAAAGACGGGTAGCTTTCCAGGGCGTAGGCGACGCCCAGGTAAGACGAGCCCCAGAAGAGATAAATGGTCGCTAACGCCAGCGCCACCGGCAGCCGCAGCCGCGGAAAGCGAAGCAGAATACGCGGTTGACGCCGGATTTTGCTGATGTTCATCGCATTGGTCTCATAGGGCAATTGCAGGCCTTGGAGCGTGAAGACCAGCCTCGATCTTTGGCGAGCGCCATGTTGCGGCTGCCTGGCAGGCCACCCATTGTCTGTCCTGAGACGGTCTCTTCTACTTCCATTCGGAAACTACCAAGAACAGTAAGCGCTATACGCAACACTTCTAGCAATAACTGCAAAAGAAACTTATAATCACACTGACAGTTGGCAACAAGGATCAGCACATGTCTCGTGCAATTCCAAGAAAAGATATATTGCTCAGTATCATTGTTTCTGCCCACGGCAATCCGATCTCGCCAATTCAACTGCAAAAGATTGCATTCTTGGTGGGACAACAATTCAATAGCGAGTTGCCGCCTAAAGATTACTATGAGTTCGTGCCATATGATTACGGCCCCTTCTGCAAGGAGATCTACACTGATGCAATCAACCTGGAAAAGGAAGGGTATGTGCAGATTGAACCAAGTCCTCATCATACAAGAAGACTATATCGCGCTACTTACAGTAGTCGAGATGTAAGTTTTTCTCATATCCCACCAGAGTTACAGCAATATATTGAGCAAGCTGTCGAATGGGCAATGGATTTGAGCTTTAGAGAGCTTGTAAGTTCCATTTATAAACATTATCCCGAATACGGTATCAACAGCATCTTCAGCTCTCAATTTGCGCGATGACGCTTATCATAGGCGTACGCTGCGACAATGGGATTGTCATCGGCAGCGATGGTGTAACCACACGTCCAACAGTTGAACAAAAGACGGGATCTAAGATCCACGATGATATTGGCAATGCAATTCTTTTCGCTGCCGCCGGTGAGGTAGGTATAGGCCAAGATGTATTACGAGGACTGACTCATCAGTCGGGACCAATCAATCGGCAGAATTCCAATTACCATGTTGTGAAGAACCATATCGCGAATACAGTAGCAGTGAGATTAAATCCTATGTTAAACGAATAGAAGATACCTTAATCGTTGCAGATCGTTTCAGCCTATCCCAAGAAGAAAATGTAATCACATTTGCCGATTTCAGAGCTGTAATTGCTACTCGAATTGACAATGAACCTTACTTGTTTGAGATTAACCAACACGGCAATCTATTAGAAATCACACCTGAATTGGTATTCACAACAATTGGAAGCGGGCAAAGTCAGGCATATCCATTCTTGGATTTTGTTAAGCGCACGGCATGGAGTGGCGGTCAGCCGAATACAATCGTTCAAGGTATTCTGGGAGTATGGTGGACACTCAAATACGTCACCGCTGGGAATGCATCAATTGGAGTAGGTGAACCATTTTCTATTGGCGTTTTGGAACAGATAAATGGCATTTGGGAAGCCAGTATTCTAAAAAGCGATCGACTGACTACATATGATCAAGACATCCGAGACGTTGAATGGGCTTTGCGCAGGCATCTTAATAGAGAAATAGAGTCAACTGATCCCCCGCTACGTCCGGAATGATGCAAGTGCTCAAAATATCTCGAATGCTCAGTGATTATTATTCTTGGTAGTTGCCTTCCGTTTGCATTCCTGAAATGACTGACGCCCGTCTTTAGAGCAAGTTTCGCGCCAAGGCCGCCACCTCCGCGGCGCAGCCCCAGGACAAGGTATAGCCGATGGCGGCGTGGCCATAATTGTGGATGACTGCGCAGCTTTCGGAAAGCCGCTCGGCCTCAAGCCGCACTTCCGCGCGGCCCGGCCGCAAGCCCACAAATTGCCTGAGCGCTTTCGCGCGGCCGAGGCTCGGTTCAATCTTCGCGACGCGGCTGATGATATCGGCGGATACCGCCGGATCAAGCTGCCGATTCCAATCGCCGGCGACCTTGATGCCGCCGACGAGAACGCCATCGCCGCGGGGAAATATGTGGTCCACGGCGGCGTTGTCCATGTAACCTTGGGCGATATCGTGTGATTCGAGCAGAATGGTCTGCCCGCGAATTGGATACACCTCGGCGTCGTCCGCCAATTCCCGCGCGCCCACTCCGCTGCAATTGACAAGCAGGGCCGCCTCATCGCTCAGTTCGGAAAGCGAGGCGACTGCGCGCGTCTCTATGCTGCCGCCATTGCCCAGGAATTCAGCTTGCAGTTTGCTTAAATAAAGCGGCGGCGCGACCATCGGCAGGTCCATCAAATAACCGTCCTGCATATGGGGTGGCATGTGCCGCGCCGGGACGCGCGCAAAGAAGGGCAAAAGATCGCGGTACCAGGGATCGGGGACCGGTTGGGCGTAAACCTCGCGCATGCGCTGCAGGGTGACGCCGCTGACGGGCGCTTCCGCCAGCGGAAGAAAACGCCGGAGGGAGACTTCCGCCCAGCGCCGCAGTCGGCCGTCCAAGTCGGAAGCCGACCACATTGCGCCGGCCGCCACCGATGTCGTCGCCTGCGGCAGGTCGCGCGTGAGGATACGCGGTTGAAAGCCGGCGGCCTGCAAGTCCAGCGCCGCGCTCAAGCCAATAACGCCGCTGCCGATAACGATGATTTCGGACACCGATGTCACCTCGACCCAAGCTATTGGGGAAGGATAAGCCCGGACGGGATAAGTCGGACTTGTATCGCGGCATTCTAGCACAGAATGTCCCGCCCTTGTGCAGCCGGTTAGCGCGGCTCATATTTCGTATTCCGTAGGGGCGTTTGTCGGTCAGTGTCTACGCGACCCGCTGAAACGCCCCTACGGATTACATAATTTGAGGGGAAAATGTCATTTATCGGCGCAATTTAAATTTGATGCGATTGCCCTGATCTTGCTCCCAAAGAACTCGCAATGAAACCCGATTTGCGCTATCTTTGTTATTTAGTTTCGCCGAGTCCCGGCATATATCATGCTTGTGTATTGCGTTGGAGAGGAGAGGCTATCGAGAAACTTCAATCAGCGAATTATCTGTTCACACAGATGATTTGAAACTGTCTTTTTTCCCTGCGGTTCAAAGTTTGGAGAGTGAATGATGACTAGAAAGATAAACATGAGCCGGCGCGATTTCCTGCGCATGGCCGGTATGAGTTCGCTGGCGGCCGGCGTCTATACCATCCCCGGCGTGGGACAGGTAATCGCGCAGGACGCGCAAGAAGTGACCGTCATGTTCTGGGATGGGCCGCCGTTGATCGGCATCCGCGAAAAGGCGCTCGCGCCATTTAATGACGCCTATCCCGATTGCGCGCTTAACTTCACTTCGGTGCCCGGCGGACCCAACCAGGGTTACAATGACAAGCTGTTCACCAGCTTGGCGGCCGGCATTCCGCCCGATGTCTTCATTATCGAAATAGGCGAATTGCCCGGCTTCCTCAACCGCGACCTGCTGGTGGACCTCAAGCCCTTTATTGACGCCGACGACTACGATCTGTCGCAATTCCCTGAATTGGCCATCGAAGCTTACACCCACGAGGGCGGCATCTACGGCGTCCCGGATAATGTCGCCTCCCTGGCCATTTTCTACAATCAGGACTTGTTCGAAGAGAACGGCGCCATGCTGCCCACCGCGCAATGGGATGACGAAGGCTGGACGGTCGATGATTTCTTCAGCTCCTGCGAGAAACTGAAGAAGGTCGACGCCAACGGCCGGACGACCCACTTCGCTTATGATGTGAACGGCTGGGACAAGCACTGGCAGACCTGGGTGCGGGTCTTTGGCGGGCAAGTTGTTGACGACCCCTTCTTCCCGACCGAGTGCACGCTGAACGAAGCCGGCGCTGTTGAAGGCCTGCAATTCTTCGCCGACCTGCGCTGGGAGTATGGCTTTGCGCCGCGTCCGGAAGCCCTGGCCGAGATGGGCACGGGCGCGCTGATGCAGACCGGGCGTTTGGGCATGTTTGTCAGCGGCAGTTGGAGCTTCCCCAGCTATCGCGAGGCCGACTTCAACATCGCCCTCGGTCACTTCCCGGCCGGCCCCGGCGGGCGCGCCAACTACGTCTATTACTTCCCCTTGGTCGTGCCCAAGACGAGCGAATCGCCGGAATGCGCCTGGAACTTGCTGAAGTTCTTCAACGGTCCGGCGATGGAAACCATCATCAAGGAAGGCGGCCTGCAAGGCACGACATTTGAGGCGCAGGAGAAGTGGTTCGTCACCGATCCGCTGCCGCCGGCGAACAAGCACGTGATGCTGGATTCGGCCAGGCACTTCGTGGCGCCGGACCCTGTATTGACCAATTGGGGCGAGGTCACGAGCATTATGGCGGCGCAGATTGACCTGCTCCTGATCGGCGAAGAGCGCGATGCGCAGGTCGTCTGTGACGAGATCGTGCGCCAGGTCAACCCGCTGATCAAGGAAGGTCAGTGGCGGAGCGGTTGATGCAGAAGCACAGCCCCAGCGCTAACCCCTTTGCCATCTCTATGGCAAAGCATCCAATGAAGAACTGAGGGGCGGACAACTTTGAAAATTGCGCAATTCTCAAGGCAAACCCCACCCCCCGGCCCCCTCCCCGAAGCATCGGGGAGGAGGAGCGCGCTGAAAGTAGATGGCATTTTATGCTCATTCTCGTACTTTCTTGCGCGTTCATTCACATTTCATCACCGAGTCACCCTTCCACTTCGGATGCTTTGGGATGCCTCCCCCGCGAGGCAGGGGACCGAGGGGGCTTTGGCCGGGGATGGGGTAGAAGAGCTGTACGCTCCTCAGCCCATTAAGAGGGAGGGGCTTCATCGCGACCAAACTCCGGATAAATTCCCCCCTTCCCTCAATTTGGGGATGCTTCGCCATCTCTATGGCGAAGGGGATGGGGGACGGAGGACGTGAGCCTCGCCCAATTCCTGCCAAGAAAAGGCGCTATCACTACGCTTAACGTTGGCTACAAGCGCGGCGAGACCGTGCTGGCCTGGGCCATGGTTTCGCCTTGGGTGGCCGGTTTTCTGTTGCTCACGGCTTTTCCCATGGTTGCCTCGCTGGCGCTCTCTTTTTTCAGGTGGGATATCCTGTCCCCGCCGAAATGGGTGGGCTTGGCCAACTATGTGAAACTCTTTACCATCGACCCGCTGCCGATGCACGCCTTGAAGATCACGGTGCTCTTCTCGCTGGCGTCGATTCCACTGAATATCGTCTTCGGCTTGGCAATCGCCATGCTGCTCAACACCAATATCCGCGGCCTTGCGGTGTTTCGGACGATCTATTATTTGCCGGCGATCCTCTCGGGCGTTGCCGTGGCGATCCTTTGGCAATGGATTTTCTCCAGCGATTTCGGCTTGCTCAACACCGCGCTGCGGATTTTCGGCATTGAAGGACCGGCTTGGCTGGGCAGCAAGATATGGGTCCTGCCCGCTTTTGTCATCATGCGCCTGTGGAGCGTGGGCGGCGGCATGGTGATCTATCTTGCGGGTTTGCAGGCCATACCCACTGATTTGTACGAGGCGGCCGAGATCGACGGCGCGAATTGGTGGCAGCGCATCTTCCGCATCACCCTGCCGATGTTGAGCCCAACCATCTTCTTCCAACTGATCACCGGTGTCATATTCACGATGCAGATCTTCACCGAGACCTTCATCATGACCGACGGCGGACCGGCAAACGCATCCCTCTTTTATTTGCTCTATCTCTATCGACAGGCCTTCCAGAATTTCAAGATGGGTTATGCCTCGGCATTGGCCTGGGTCTTCTTCGTTGCCATTCTATTGCTGACATTGATTCTGTTTGCGACCGCCAGGTTTTGGGTCTACTACGAAGCGGAATCGGACGAGGACAACTGATGAGCAGCAAGGGCGTCAGCTTGAGCGCGCGGCAAATCTTTAGCAAGATAATCGTTTATCTGCTGCTTGGTTTCGGCTCGATCATCATTCTTTTGCCGCTTCAGTGGATGATTTCGACATCGTTAAAACCGCTTTCCCATATATTCCGCTTCCCGCCCGAATTCTTGCCACAAAAGGTCGTCTGGTCGAATTATCCCGATGCTTTGACGCAATTGCCCTTCGATATCTATTTTGGCAACACAGTCTTTATCGTAATCATGTGCTTGCTTGGCGAAGTCCTCGTCTCATCGGTCGTCGCTTATGCCTTCTCGCGTTTGCGCTGGCGCGGGCGCAATGCCCTGTTTATCGTCGTGCTGGCGACGATGATGCTGCCTCGGCAAGTGACCCTGATTCCCGAATTCATCATCTTCAAAGAACTGGGGATGATCGATACTTTCTGGCCGCTGATCCTGCCTTCCTGGTTCGGCAATCCATTTTACATCTTTTTGCTGCGGCAATATTTCCTGACCCACTCGCGCGAGTTGGATCAGGCGGCGGTGATCGACGGTTGTTCCCGTTTCGGCGTCTTCTGGCGCATCACGCTTCCAATGTCGAAGCCGGTGCTGGCGGCGGTGGCGATTTTCTCTTTCCAGTTCCATTGGAACGACTTTTTCCGACCGCTCATCTTTCTCTTCAGCGAAGAAAACTACACCCTGGCGCTGGGCTTGCGCTTCTTCCAGGGCACCTACGGCACGGAGTGGAATTCGCTGATGGCGGTCTCGCTGGTTGTCATGCTGCCGCTGATTATCGTCTTCTTCTTCACACAGAAGTACTTCATCCAGGGTGTTGTCTTCACCGGTTACAAGTAGGCGGGCATGGAATTATCAGTCTAGGCGCTAACGAAGAAGAGGGGTCAGTTACTGTGCGTGTGGGGCAGGCGCGGCGCAATGCTCTTCGTACAATACTAGAGGAAAACGCGGATTATTATTTGACCTTCGGACGCGTCAGTCCTTCTTGCCGCGCTTCTTGTCGCCGCCGTCTCGCTTGGAATCGTCTTTTGGTTTTTTGCCGGGTATCGTAGTGCGTATGTGGCGGATGCCTTTGGAATCCACTTCATACTCAGTGATGGGGGTATTGTTTCTGACTGTCCAATTTGACTTCACGATTCTTGTTCGCCTTTCTCTGCCCTTCTAGGATAGCTGATCGCTTACGTACAGACTATTCTGAGACATGATGGTCCACTCGCCAAATTGCGGGATTTCAATATGAAATTCATACAAACCAGCGCCGACAAACATCAACTCGCGGAAGTAGAAGACCTTGAGGCTGCTTCTTCCATACAAGAAATCAATGGCAAAGTGCCATTCATCCAGAATCTGATTGTCTTCCGGCGCCAGCACACGCAATACAGCGGGATATCTCATCTTGGCCAGGCCCGATTCTGTAAACCAATATGAAATTAGTATGACCGCTGGGTTCAATGCTACCTCTAGCGGTGGAGGAAAGGACGGCGTTATGCTCACTCTTGCATCCGCAAACACGTTTCGCAGCGTGAGCATTCCGTCTTCGCGCTTATCAAAGTCTCTGCAGAGCACCGACCAGCCGAGCCGCATAAGTTTATCGTTACTCCATACTTACTTCTTTATGAATATTGCTCTTACTATACCAAAGCGGAAACTTGCAAACAAGTATAGGTCGCGCTCGAACTGGTAAAATGATCGACTGAAAGCCGGGCGCAAGGCGCGAATTGAACAGTCCGCGCCGGACATCAAGATGGCTTACTTCATTCTGTAAACGAGGTCTATTCAGGAAAGGATATCCAGAAAACATGCAGACTATGACAAAGCATCAGAAATTATTCCCGCCGGCGCATGACGCCGTTACCTGGAATGGGGGATTTTGGGGGGACCTGTTTGAGTTATGCCGCCGGACGATCCTGCCGAGCATGCGCAGGGCCCTGGACGAGCCTAAGAATGGCGCGGTATTCAGCAATTTTTACATCGCCGCGGGCTTACAAGAGGGTGAACGCAAAGGCACGATGTGGAGCGATGGCGACTGTTACAAATACATGGAAGCCCTGACGCATGTTTACGGCCTCAGCAAAGAGCGCGCGATCTTAGATGAACTCGATGAACATATCAGCGTGATCGCCGCGGCGCAGGAAGCCGATGGCTACATCAGCGCGCCCATGCAACTGAGCGATGACAAAGAGCGCTGGACCAATTTGCACGATCACGAACTCTACAACATGGGGCACCTGCTCACGGCCGCCTCGGTACATCATCAGATCACGGGCAAGCGCAACTTCCTGGAAATCGCGATCAAACTCGCCGATTATCTCTGCGGGGTTTTCCTGCCGCGCCCGCCGGAGCTGGCGCATTTCGGATTTAACCCGTCGAATACGATGGGCGCGATCGATCTTTACCACGCCACCGGTAACGAGAAGTATCTCGAACTCGCCAAGTGCTTCGTCGATATGCGCGGGTCGCAGCCGGGCGGAAAGGACCTCAATCAGTCAATGATGGCGCTGCGAGAGGAGACGCGCGCGGTTGGCCATGCCGTCACCGCCGGTTATCTTTACTGCGGCGCGACCGATGTCTACGCCGAGACTGGCGAAGCCGCGCTGCTAGAAGCGCTGGAGCGCATCTGGGATAATGCCGTGAGTAGCAAAATGTATATCACCGGCGGCACCTCGGCCCAGCACCACGGCGCCTCCCAGCGGCCGGAACTGGGCGGCTACGCCGGCGCCGTGCACGAAGCCTTCGGCTATGAATATCAACTGCCCAACGCGACCGCCTACAATGAAACGTGCGCCAATATCGCCCATGCGATGTGGAATTGGCGCATGCTCAACCTGTCCGGCGACGCCAAATACAGCGATATTGTCGAACTTGTGCTCTATAACAGCATGCTGTCGTCCATGAGTCTGGACGGCATCAAGTTCTGCTACACCAATCCTCTGCGCTGGTACGGCGCGGAACACCCGCTGCTCAGCCAAGACACCCGCGAGCGCTGGTATCTCTTGTACTGCTACTGCTGCCCGACGAATACGGCCCGCACTATCGCGCAGCTGCACAACTGGTTCTACGGCGCCTCGGACGATGCCTTCTGGATCCATCTTTACGGCAGCAACAGTGTGAAGACGGCGCTGGCCAACAACGCCGAAATCGCGCTGACGCAAGAGACAGATTATCCCTGGGACGATGTGATTCGCATCACGATTGACTCGGCGCCGACGAGCGAACTGAGTTTGATGCTGCGGATACCCGGCTGGGTGGATGCGCCGTCGCTGCGGATAAACGGCGAGGCGCACGAGCTGAAGTTGACGCCAGGCGCATACGCCGAGCTGAAGCGCGCCTGGCGGGCGGGGGACGTCATCGAATTATCACTGCCGATGCAGCCGAAGCTGATCAAAGCCCACCCCAAAGCGGAGGAGATCCGCAATCATATCGCTGTCATGCGCGGCCCAATCGTCTATTGCCTGGAAGGGGTGGACTTGCCGGAGGATGTCTCCATTCTGGAAGTCTATGCGCCCGACGATATGCGCTTGACGGCGCAAGAGGCGCCGGATCTGCTCGGCGGCGTCACCGTCATCAAGGGCGTGGCGCGCCGCTTGCAGGATGGGAACGGCCGGGGCGCGCTCTATCTGGAGGCGGGCAAAGAGCGGGAAGAGGACCTCGACATCACGCTCATACCCTATTACGCCTGGAATAACCGCGGCATCAATGAGATGACGGTCTGGCTGCCGCGCCGCTTTTAACAGGCGGGATTAAACGCCCGCCTCGCGAATGATCACTTCCTGCCCGGGATAAATCCAGCGTCCCATGTTCCCGAGCTGGTTGAAAATGATGATTTCGAGCGGGTCGGCGTCATAAGCGGCGGCGATACTGTTGACGGTGTCGCCCGGGCGAACGATATGGACGATGGAGCCGTCCGCTTGGGGCGCTTGCGGCTGGACGAAGGGCGCATAGACTGGCGCGGGAGTTGACGCGGACGCCGCCTGTCCAGCAGAGGGAAGGCATTCGGCCGCGGGCGGCCCGCCAGTGGTGCTGACAATGCCGAAGACGCGCCCGTCCAGGGCGTTGTCAAGCACGATATGGTTGACCTTGCCTTCGACATTTGGACCCTTGGAGATGACGATGTAGCGCCGCGGCGTCAGCAGCTCTTCGCGGTATTTCGCGCTTTGCTCGAAGAGTTGGCGCATCTCGCCTGGCAAGCCAGTGCGGACGGCCACGCGGCCGTCGGCGGAGCAGGCGACCAAGCCATCCGCCACGGCTTCAACCTGCGGCTGGGTAATGCCCAGCTTGAAGGCGCCTTCGCTTTCGGGGCTGATGCGATAGACGTAGAGTTCGGGCGGCTGCTGCGGCGGACGGCAAGCCAAGCCAATCGCGCCGAGTTTGATGTCGCAGTAGCGCATGAGCAGCTCCGGACAATGCGGATTGCAAATGGTTTCGGAGTTTTCAGGCTGCGGCGCCGTTCCCTTTGGCACAAGCGCCTCTTGCGGCGGGACGACGGGATCGGTAATGCGCATGTTGCAGTTGGGGTCGCGGTTGTCGGTGATTGTGCCGCCTCGACCGGCGTAGACATAGGTATCGGCGGGGCTGTTCTCATGGAAGTGAATACAGCCATGCAGCTCGATGGCGGCGCCAAAGGTCGCCAAAACGCCCAAGCCGCCTGTATTGCCGCGAAAGGTGACATCGGTAAAGCTCATGAATCCGTTTTGGTAGGCGTTGTAAGGCTTGTCCGGTACTAACAGATGAGAGTCGCCATCGCTCCGTCTGCTCGTCCACACTGCCGATTGAATAGGATGGCGATGTTATAGGCAGCAGTTTTGGCGGCTATTCTTGCGAGCATGCCGAGTTCACTGTGGG
>JAJDUC010000060.1 GCA_022826865.1 Anaerolineae bacterium | reverse complement strand
TGACGCGTCAATCATCATCGACTCGGACAAGCCTGAGATTTTCGCCGTGGTCGGTGAAAGCGGCAGCGGGAAGACGACGCTGGCGAAAATGGTGCTCGGCATGGAATCCGCTACCCATGGCATCCTGCGTTATAAGGACCGCGTAATCTACGACATCAGCCGGAAGGAAATGAAGACCTGGTTCTACCGCGAAGTGCAGCCGGTTTTCCAAGACCCCTTCGCCGCCTTCAGTCCACTCAAACGGATCGACAGCTACCTCTATGAGACGGCGAAGAATTACAAGATGGTGAAGGACAAAAAAGAAGTGCCCCGCTATGTAAATGAAGTGTTGGGCGAAGTTGGCCTGACCTTGGCGGAAATCGCCGGGCGCTATCCCAACGAGCTTTCCGGAGGGCAGGCCCAGCGCGTGGCAATCGCCCGGGCCCTGATCACCAAACCATCGCTGATCGTGGCCGATGAGCCGGTTTCCATGCTGGACGCTTCGCTGCGCATGTCTATTGTAAATATGTTTCGCAAGCTGAAGGACGACAACAACGTCAGCGTTATCTACATCACGCACGATTTGGCCACCGCCTTCTACACTGGCGACCGCATCGCCGTCATGCTTCGCGGCTGGATTGTGGAAATGGGCCCGACCGAGCGCGTTCTCGGCAATCCACTCCATCCCTATACACAGAACCTGAAAACTTCGATTCCCAGCATCCGGTCGAGCGAGGCCTGGGACGAAAAGATTGATTTGGCGGTCATCGAGACGGATGAATATACCCGTACCGGCTGCAAATTTGCCGGACGTTGCCCGGCGGTGATGGATATCTGCCACGACCATATCCCGCCGAGCGTCATGCGCGAGGGCCGCAGCGTGAAGTGTTTCCTCTACGATGAATCGATCGACTCCTCGCTGAAACCAGCCTTGAAACCCGCCGCTGTCTAAAGCCCGCAGGCCATGCCGAAGGAAACCGCCTGAAGCTGTCAAATTGCAGCGAAACTCGGTGACAGCCCAGCAGAAGTTCCCGCCGTTGACAAGAATTCAGAATTGGCGGCTCGCTGTCGAAGACCTGTTCGCGCGCGCGCCGCTTTGTCGAACGCTGCGGCGTGACTCCCGCCATCCGATGGCCTCGCACCTGGCGCGGCGACTGAAGCGAAGTCGCCGATTGCCGGTTCTTGCGCTCAGTATGGCCAGTGGGATTTTTCTCCTGTCAGCCTTGGCTTTTCAACATTCACGCATGCCCGACACCGTTGTATGGACGCTGCCGCTGTATCTGCTACTTTTCAGCATGATCTATTGCACGATTTGGATCACGCAGATTGTCGCCTTGCTCTTGCGGGGGGCGCGCGCCGGCTGGCTGGAAGAAGTCAGCGTCATTCCGCCCGGGCGCGTTTTTGTTTTTATCTGCATTTGCAAAGTCGTCCTGAATGCCGATGACACGGTCGCCTGGCTCACTACGATTCGGCGCTTAATGGCTGGCCTTGTGTCGTTGATTTTGTCGATGGCCCTTTGCATCGCCTTCACTCAATTGTCCAATGTCGACCTTGTCGATCTGGCTTCCCTGTTGCTGGAGGTTGCGCTCTTCATCCTGATCATCCCGCTCGAACACGCGCAATCGATCGTACTTGCTTGCCTGACTTCAATCGAAGTCCTCAATCGATTGCCCGGGTCAATTGAGCGGACCAGCGCCGCGTGCGTCGCCTTCATCTTGCTGCAGATGTTTAGTTACCTCTTTGCGCTGGCGATTGGGCTAGTGTTCGGCCCGGCCAATCTCAGTCTTACGCTGCTCGTCTTTATTCTCGCGCGAGAGTTGCTCATCTCCGCCATGTGGCGTTCGATCCTCCGTCAAGCCAACGCTGACGGGCAAGCCGAAAACTGGAGAGAGTTGCTGGAGGTTGGCATACGCTGAGCACTGTCTTGCTGCGCATCCGAACGGCGATTTGACAGGCCTGCCGTAGCGTATCATACTCTGCGGCGTTCTATTCCGATTCTACCAGCGCCGGCTTCAATACGGTCGAGACCTGGCCTGGCGCAGAACTGGAAGCATCGTGAATAATTGCGAAACATGGAAGAATGGAGGAGCTAACGATGAATGCCCGGGTGACAGATGAACAGATTCAGTTTTATCAAGACAATGGCTTTGTTGTCATTGAGGACTTCCTGAACGCGGAAGAACTGGAGACCTGGCGCCAACATGTTGGCGAGGCGGTCGCCAACCGCGGCAAGCGAAAATTGGCCGGCGCCGATTGGATCGAAGAAGACAATTATTATGCGCGGGTGTTCGCGCAGCGGATCAACCTCTGGCAGGACCATGAAGGCATGCGGCGCTTGATGCTGGATGGCCGCCTGGGAAAGATGGCGGCCGACCTGGCGCAGGTTGAGGGCATGCGCATCTGGCATGATCAAGCGTTGATCAAGCCGCCTTGGGGCAACCCAACCGGCTGGCACCTGGATAATCCGTACTGGTCCTTTTATTCGCGCGACGCCATCAGCCTGTGGGTGGCGCTGGACGATGTGACGCGCGATAACGGCTGCCTCTATTTCTTGCCGGGCTCACAGAAGACGGCGGCCTACGACAATGTCAGCATCGGCAGCAACATCGGCGATCTTTTCACGGCTTATCCCGAATGGAGCAAGACTGAGGCGGTTTCTGTCGAGATTGAGGCTGGTTCCTGCACATTCCACAACGGCCTCTGCGGTCATGGCGCCGGCGCCAATATGACGCCATATCATCGCCGGGCAATGACCTGCGCCTACATGCCCGACGGCAGCACTTTCAACGGCCAGCAGAATATCCTCTCAGATGAGCAGATTGCCACTTACCAGATAGGAGATCTGCTGGATGACGATGCGCAGTCGCCGCTGATTTATCACCGCAGCAAACCTTATGTGAAATTGGAAGACTGACGGGCGGCAGCGCGACCGGGCCGGCGCCGGGCATCAACGCCGGAAGGGCACGGTTCCGGTGTCGTCCAGCGGATAGCCCCATTTCTCGATATAGGCCATGCCTTTGAGGAATTCGTCCCCGATGGCGTCGAGTTCGCGCTGCAGGGCGGCATCCAATTCCTGTTGCAACTCGGCGGTTTCAGCGCGATCTGCCAGATTCTCCTGCTGGTAGGGATCGCTTTCGTTGTCATAGAGAAGCCAGGGGCCGTCCAGGGAGCGACAATAGGTATAGCGCGCCGTGCGGATGCCCCGGTATTCGCGGCCGCCAACATCGCGCGACCATTCGCCAAACGGGTGGAAACAGGCGAGCAGAGCGGCTTCGTTCGGCCGGGCGTCCCCCGCTAGAACCGGCGAGAAATCCGTCCCGTCGACGCTATCGGGAATCGGCAAGCCGCAGACGCCCAGCAGCGTGGGCATGATGTCGTGCGCATTGAGAAATACTTCGGTTTCTTGCGCGCCCCTCCCAAATCGCGCCGAATAACGCAGCAAAAAGGGCACGCGGATGGATTCTTCCCAAGGCTTTTGTTTACGAGTCATTCCTTGGGAGCCAAGCATGTCGCCATGATCGGAAGCGAAGACCAGCACGGTATTCTCCGCCAGATGGCGCGCCTCGAGCGCCGCCACGATGTCGCCGACGCTCTTGTCGATAGCGCTGCAATGGGCATAATATCCGGCCAGATCTTCGCGCGCCTGCGCCGCCATCGCAGGCGGTACGTTTTCTCGTAGCTCAATCCCGTCCGGATCATAAAGATCCCGGTATTCCTTTGGCGCTGTCTCGTAGGGATTATGCGGCGGGCCCCAGGAGAGAACGAGCATGAAGGGCTGGTCGTTATTCCCGGATTGGATGAATTGCAGGGCGTCCTCCGTCTGCGCGAAGACATCGTAGCCCTCCCAATAGCGCATGTCGCTGTCGTCTTGCGCGTAGTAGGCAGATTCGTTGTAATCGTGGCTGCATTCCAGGGCCTTGAAATAATCGAAGCCCAGACGGCGCTCGGGCGGAATATAGTTGCTGCGGCCCCGACCATCGACATGCCATTTGCCGATGAATGCTGTGCGGTATCCGGCAGCTTTGAAGGCGTCGCCCAGCCCGACAGGCGCGCCGCTGATGGGCACGTCGTTGACGATTACGCCATGTGTCAGGGGGTATTGCCCGGTCAAGAAGCTCGCCCGCCAGGGGCAACAGACCGAATAACCGGATATGGCATGTTTGAAATTGACGCTTTCGCCGGCCAGCCGGTCGATGTGCGGCGTCCGCACTTGCTTGTTGCCGGCGTATCCAAGCGCCTGCAGACGCCATTGATCCGTCAACAGGAAAAGGACATTTGGCTTAGTCATTTGATCTCCTGGGCGCCGGCCCAATGCAACTCGGCCGGGCGGTCGCGTCTAACAAGCATTAGCCGAAACTAATCGGCAGACTCATGATATCGCCGTCCGCTGTGACGTTGTCGGCCACATCCCGGCGCGGCGGCGGCGTTCAATCTCAATTTTGCCGCATTTCAGTTGCTCTGCCTTGCTTCGGCCCCACGCAGACGTTTGCTTAATGCCTGCACAAGTCTTGTCTTTTCTTCGTATGCTTCGCGCAGCTCCAGCAGACTGGCCGAGCCGCTTTGCGCCAGGTCGATCACAATGGCTTCCGCTTTCGCGAATTCGCCGCAGGCATCGGCGACATCGGCCGCAATCTCGTTCGGAATTGTGGTGACGCCGCTGCCATCGCCATGCACAAGATCATTCGGGTAAATGCGAATGCCACCGACTTGCACGCCGACGTGAATATCGAGGAGGTGATTGTAACCATGGGAGGCGACCAGTCCATCACAGAAGA
This sequence comes from Anaerolineae bacterium, assembly GCA_022826865.1. GTDB lineage: Bacteria > Chloroflexota > Anaerolineae > Aggregatilineales > Phototrophicaceae > UBA6055. Next base: position 30,640 of record JAJDUC010000060.1, on the reverse strand, counting down.
CCGGGAAATCAATGGCGGCGATTCCGGGCAGATCCCGTCCCGGGCCGTCCGTCACCAGACCGGTGGCGCCGAATGCCATGAAAGAGTTGCACATGACATCGCCGAATACGGCGGCAGCGCCCCCGGCATCCAGATTCTGCAAGATCGCGACGGCCGGCCCGGACAGCTCCTCGAAACGAGCGATCAGATCCGGCGCCCCGGCAGCCTTCTCGGGATCGGGTTCGACGAAGGTGCGGCAGGTGGCGGTGGAAGCAAAGCCGACCATGGGCGGGAGTTCGGGAAAGGCCGCCTTGACGCGGCGGTCCATGAAACCGCGGTTGCGTGGGCGGAGCGCGAAGAGCTCAATGACGTTGCAGATCGTGGCTGTGTCGCATTCGCGGAGTTTGGCCAGGGCGGATTCTTGCATGGTCCTTACCTCAGTAATTGCCAGTAGATGCGCGAGATTGTACCACCAGCCCGCACGCGCCGCCGCGCGCGGCGGCGTCGTGTAGCGGTCCTAATTTATTGGACACAATTTGCAGGCCATTTTCAACAGGCGTCTCAGGAGACGCCCCTACATTTTTACGCGGCCATCGGCGGAAAATGTTTTGATGTGATTGCTCTGGCCCACTACAACTGTGCCGAGCAAAGGATGAAATCCCGGTCGCTGAGTGCTATATTCTATCCGAGTTGGAGAGGAGTTGAGATGCCGGCGAAACATTTCAGCTTTGGCCGGCGCGCATCGTTTATAATTCCCAGTTGAAAGGATTTCCGGATACCCGCATGCGATCGAGCCAACTCATCCACATGGTGAACTGTCATGCCGAAGGCGAAGTCGGCAACGTTATTGTCGGCGGTGTCCCGCCCCCGCCCGGTGATTCAATTTGGGAACAAGCGCGCTGGATAGCGCAAGATCAACGCTTGCGCCAATTTGTATTGAATGAGCCGCGCGGCGGTGTATTCAAACACATCAATTTGCTCGTGCCGCCGAAGCACCCGCGCGCGGCTTATGGATTCATCGTCATGGAACCGGAACATACGCCGCCGATGTCCGGATCCAACTCCATCTGTGTCAGCACGGTTCTGCTTGATAGCGGCATGGTCGAGATGCAGGAGCCGGAGACGGTCTTCTACCTCGAGGCGCCGGCGGGATTGCTGCAGATTCGCGCTTTCTGTGAGGCGGGCAAAGCCAAAAGCATCGAGTTTCAAAATGTCGCTTCTTATGTTGACCGGCTGGACGCGCCGCTGGAGTTGGAAGGGTTCGGCACGCTGTCGGTTGACCTGGCTTATGGCGGCGATAGCTTTGTCTTGGTTGATGCGCGGGCTCTCGGCTTTGAGCTTGTCCCGGACGAAGCGCTGGACCTGGCGCGGACGGGCGCCATGATTACCGCCGCCGCCAACGAGCAGATTGGCTTTCAGCATCCTGTGCATGAAGAATGGAACGCGATTTCGTTTTGTCAATTCACACTCCCGGTAGAGCGGCGCGATGGCCTTGTCAGCGGGCGTAACACGGTCGCGATTGATCCCGGGAAACTCGACCGTTCGCCCTGCGGGACAGGCTGCTCGGCGCGCATGGCGGTGTTGCATGCCAGAGGCGAACTGGGGCCAGGCGAGCGCTATGAAGCGCGCTCTATCATAAACTCTCGATTTGACTGTCATATCGGGGAGCTAACGGAAATTGCCGGCCGCCCGGCTATTTTGCCGCGCATTCGCGGACGCGGCTGGATCACCGGCACGCAGCAGTTGATGCTTGATCCGGATGATCCCTGGCCACTTGGCTACCGGCTGACGGACACCTGGCCCAAGCGCTAAAGCCGGTTCAGCCAGACCGTCATCTCTCCGGCGTCGCGGTGCCCCCATGCGTAGTAGGGCAGGGCGCTGAAGTCGCGGGTTTTGCCGGCGGCATCCTGCGCCTGGCCATGAATAAGAGTGACGCCGCCGAGCAGATCGGGCGCGGGAGAACTCGCCAGCAGACTCGCATCCTTCAGGCCGAGATCAAGCAGGCCCGCGCCATTGTCCACGGCCTCCAGCGCATAAACGAGAGGACCTCTCTCAAGCGCGACTTTGCCTTCGAGCTCGGCGACGGCCGCGTGCGCCAGCACACGGCGAACGGCCATGGGCAACTCGAGCATAATTTTCGTCCGGCCATGCCAACGGCGGGAGACTGCGGCGTATCCATCACAAATGTCGACGAGATGTTCTTCGCCAGCCACGCTGAGACGGACGGGTCCGGCGTCAGCCTCAGGATAGCGATAGAGCTCGCCGGGCAGGGGATATCCCTGCGCGAACGCCGGAATGCGCAGGCGTAGCGTGAAGTCCAGCGGTTCCGATGTCTTGACGTCCAGTTCAATCCGGCCGTCCCAAGGATAATTGTGGCGCTGCCGCAATTCGATATCGCTATCGCCGAGTTTGACGCGGCCGTCGCCGGAGATGTAGAGATTAACGTACAGTTCTTTGGCGTGGCTGGCGTAAATATAGCCCGATAGCGCTGGCAAGAGCCGAACCACGTTGGTCGGGCAGCAGGCCGTCTGATACCAGGGCTGCCGCGCCATGGATTTCTCTCGGTTGAATTGGAATTCTCCATCGCAGGCCAGCGGATTGACATAATAGAAGGATGCGCCATCCATGCCGACGCCGGACAAAAATCCGTTGTAAAGCGTACGCTCCAGGATATCTATGTACTTCGCCTCGCCCGTGAGCTGGAACATGCGCTGGTTCCAGAAAATGCTGGCTTGGGCGGCGCAGGTTTCATTGTAGGCGGTCAAGTTGGGCAATTCGTAGTCGGCGCCGAAAGCCTCGCCTTCATGGCGAGCGCCGATCCCGCCGGTGAGCGACAGCTTCTTGCCCACAACATTGCGCCAGAGTCTGTGAACAGCTTTGACGTAATCGCTGTCGCCGGTCAAAGCCGCGATATCGGTCATGCCGGCGTACATATAGACGGCGCGCACCGCGTGCCCAACAGCTTCGCTCTGCCGCGTGACTGGTTCATGATCCTGGCAAATTGGACCGTACAGCTCGCGATGGAGCGCCAGCCCGCGTTCATCGAGGAAGAATTTCGCCAATCGCAGGTAGCGCGCGTCGCCGGTAACCCGGAACAGACGAACCAGGCCAATCTCGATTTCTTGATGGCCGGGCACATCGCGCAATTTGTCGACGCCGAAGACCGAATTAATCAGGTCGGCGTTCTTCAAGGCGATATCAAGGAATTTGCGCTTGCCGGTCGCTTCATGGTGGGCGGCCGCGGCTTCGTACATGTGGCCGACGTTGTAGAGTTCATGATTAATGGCGAGGTTTGACCAGCGCCTGGTTCCACAGGCTTCAGGCGGGTTGGCGGGGTCGATAGTGCGAGCCGTGTAAAGATAGCCGTCCTCTTCCTGCGCCGCGGCAAACTTGTCAATCAGGCCGTCCAGATAGGACTCCAGTTCGATATCCGGCGCGACTTGCAAAGCATAGGCGGCGCCTTCCACAACTTTGAAGACATCCGAATCGTTGTAGAATATGCCTTCGTGCTGTCCCGGCATCAGCCCGCCAGCTTTCGCGAAGTTGTCGATGCGGCCGGTGCTTTCGCACTTGTCGAAATCGTAGGGAATGGTGATATTTACAGCGGTGTCGATGCGCGGCTTCCAAAAGCTGTCCTGGATGGAAACATCAACGAAACTGACCGGTCGATAGGCGTAATCGCTGGCGAACATGTTCACTCGCTCTTCTCCGCTGCTTGGGCGATCGGAAAGGCGGCGATGCGCAAGCCGGTGGAGCCGAATGGTATCAGCGAAATGCGCTCGACCGGCGAATCGGTCGGGTGTGGCCCGACGTCTATATCGGCCGCCGAGTTATCGCGCAGCGTCCATTGCGGGAGCTTCCGAGCGGCGACGCTCAATGTGACCGGCGGCGCCTCCGGCGCAAATGGCGCCTCGCCAGGCGCCGCCTCTTCCACGGTCAAACCGGTGAGCAGGGTTTTGTCGTCTGGCAACAAGCCGTAGTTCCAATCCGACCGGGGATAAACCTCCCAATCCGCATGCGGCAATTCGCCAGCGATCTGCTTCCATTCTTCATCAATTCGGGAGCCGAAGAGCAAGGGACCGCGATGCACTGAGAGCAAACCTTTGTGTCCTTCGCTCAGGCGTATTTCCATCGGCAGATCGAGCCTGACGCTGTCGCCCGATCGCCAGGTCCTTTTGATCACATGGAAACTGCCGGCCGCGCGCAGCGCTTCGGTCTCGCCGCAGACGCTCAGCGCCGTATCCTCAGCCCAATCCGGAATGCGCAAGCGCAGGTCGAACGCGCATGGCTGTTCCAGCTCCAGCGCCAGGCGGATTTCGCCGCTGAAGGGGTAATCGCTTGTTACGGTAACCGTCACAGGAATTCCGCCGGCAACTGTCGTTTCCACCTGACAGGGCGCATAAGCGACCGCCGCCAGCCCGCCTTCGGGCGTCGCCATGAAGAGACTCTTGCTGAACTTGGGCCAAGCCTGGTGCATATTCGCCGTGCAGCAGCCATAATGCGGCTCGAGACCGAAGATGTTGGATGGATCCGTATTGTCGGTCCAATTGCGTTTCGCGACCGTCGCCAGCGCTTGATTCACCTGCTGGTCGTACTGATGGGCCCACATATCGGGCGTGAATGTGGCCGGGAAGGCGTTGTAGGCGACTTGTTCCAGTTGATCGCCGAAGAAGGGATCGCCCAGTATCCGCATCAATTCTTCCAGCGAAAACATAAACTCAGCGACCGCGCATAGCTCGGTGCCGCTGACGGGTGAAGTGCCGTTGAGATGTTCATCACAACTGAAGACGCCGTTGGGCTGACCATGGCGCCGCATCAGGTTTTCTATGCCCAGGCGTGACGCCATGCGGTGCCAGGCTTTGCCGGTTTGCGCGTAGAATACGCCGCCGGCTTTGATACCCATCGCATTGTTGGGACCGTGTGTCATCATCCCGTGATTCCACTCTTGCAACGGCAGCACATGGCGCAAGCTGTAATTCGCCTGCAATTCGGGCCAATCGAGACAGCTTTCGATCAGCAATTCCGCCAGGTCCAACAGGAAACTGTCGCCGGTGAAGTTGTAAAGCCAATGCGCCGCCAGCACGTTGTCCATCGCCCGCGCCCAGCCCCAGAGGTACAAAGGCCTCACCGGCAGAGCGCGCAGTTGATAGCGGAAGTAGTTGGTCATCAGCTGGAGGACGCGCTCGTCTTCGCTGACTTCGTAGTGCATCATCAACACCTTCAGCATGATCATGCGCGGCCACCAGTCGGGGTCGCGCGTGCCGAAACAGCCGCGTTCGTCCTGGCTATTCAACGTCCACTCGATCCAGGGCTCGACCTTATTCAGCAGGCGCTCATCCTGTAGCAGATGAGCGAGCGGCAGCAAGCCGTCCAGATAGTAGGGTCCGCGCTCCCAGGCTTCGCCGTCGCCGCCCAGCCAGCCGCTGTCCGGCCCCACATCCGGCCAGAATTCGTCAAGGTGGCCTGACAGTCCATTCGCTTGCACGCGCAGTTGATTCAGCAGCCAGCCGCGGGGTTTAACCGCGCCCAGCGGCAGGGCCTGGAATGCGGCTGGATACAAGGGTTCGCGATTCTTGGGTAGCTTGTCCAATGCGCGCCTCCTGAATTGTGACTTGCTAATTCTTGACGGCGCCGCCCATCAGCCCGTCCATGTAATAACGCTGCAATGCCAGGAAGATGCCCAGGCTGGGAATGATAGTGACGATGACGCCGGCCTGCAGGGCGCCCCAATTCACGTCCCCCCAAATGCCATAACGAATCGTGGTGAGAAACACCGGCAGCGTGAAATTGTCCTGGTCGGACATGAAGATCAGCGCGGCCAGGAATTCGTTCCAGGAATTGATGAAGGCGTAAATCGCCACGGTGACGATGCCCGGCAGCACCAGGCGCAGCATCAAGCGATAGAGAATACTCAAGGAACTGCAGCCGTCCAGCAGGGCTGATTCTTCGATTTCATGCGGTACCGCCAGAAAACTGTTACGCATCAGAAAGATGCCGAAGGGCAGCTGAAATGTTATGTAGACGAGTGCCAAACCAAACAGGGTGTCGTGCAAATCGACCTGGACGATCATGACAAAAAGCGGAATCAAGATCGATTGAAAAGGGATCATCAACGTCGAGAGCACCAGGATGAACAAGACGTTTTTCAAAGGAAAATCGAAGCGGGCGAAACCATAGCCGCCGAGCGTGCTCAGCACAATGCTGCCCGCCACAGTTATCAGCGCGACAATGGCGCTGTTGTATACATGCTGCGCGATGCCGATTTTGCCGTATGTGGTGAGTTCTTCGTAGTTTTGCAGGGAGATTTCCGACGGCAGATATGTCGGCGGCACCGCCAGCGCTTCCGCCGGCAATTTGATCGAGTTGATGAATGACCATAGAATTGGAAACAGAAACAGCAGGGCCAGTGCAATGAGAATGACATAACGCAGCGCCAAAAGCGCGCGGCGCCGCATGCGCCGGATATGCTGCTGGCTGGCCGCGTTCGGGTCTGCTTGTAAGGACGGCGCTGCCATATTATTCCTTTTCCCTCAAAACGTATAACTGCGCGCCGGTCAGCGCGACCAGGATTCCAAGTAGTACAATCGACATTGCCGCGCCGTAGCCCATTTTGAAATAGGTGAAGGAGTTGTTAAATATCCAGTAGACGATGGATATCGTGCTGTTGCGGGGCCCGCCGCGCGTCATGATATAGAACTGGTCGAATGACAGTACCGATCCAATGACGGACAGGATCAAGGCGAGCGCGATGAAGCGGCGCATGAGCGGCAATGTGATGTAGACCAGTTTGCGGAAGTAGCCGGCGCCATCGACCTCGGCCGATTCGTAGAGTTCGTCGGGAATCGCCTGCAAGCCCGCCAGCAGCAGAATCATCGTGAAGCCGACAGTCTTCCAGACCACCGACAGGATGACGACATTCATGGCGGTGTTGGGCCGGCCAAGGAAGAGCTGCGCCTTGGGCACGAGATTGAAATCGAGCAGGATCTTGTTGAAGACGCCAATGCGGTCGTCCAGCATCCAAACCCAGAGCAAACTCGAGACGCCCAAGCCAATGACCACCGGCAAGAAGAAAATCGTGCGAAAAATGCCGATATAAGGAATATTGCGGCGAACCAAGGAGGCCAGAATGAAACCCAGAATGAAAATGGGTGGCGTGACCAAGACGGTGTAGCGAAATGTGAAATCGAGGCTCTTGCGGTATTGCCGATCGTTGGATAATTCCTGATAGTTTTCCAAACCGGTGAAGGCCCGTTCTCCAAACAGGGGCCAGTCATGGAATGACATGTAAACAGTCATGATAAGCGGGACGATAAAAAACACCATCACGAAGGCGACAGTCGGGGTAACAAATAGAAGGCCCGTTAGTTTGCGGCGCTGTTCCCAGCTGAGATTTAAGATTGCGGACGACATAAGCAACGGGCGATTCTTTGATAGCATTGTGGCTGCCGAGTAACTGTAGGGGCGTTTGACGGTTAGTGTTCAAGCTAGCCGCTGAAACGCCCCCAACTTTGCCGGACGGGCGTCACATCGTGACGCCCCTGCAAGTATCGAAATTGAAGCGTATGCCAGGCCGTCGTTCGATCCGGCAAGCGCTCACTAGCCGAGAGGCTAACCTTCCATAATCTGTGTGAAGCGCTCTTGCCCAAGCTCAAGCGCGCCGTCGATGTCGCCATCCAGGATCGCGACTTGCAGCATCTCAAGCCAGGGCCCGTTGGGATCGTTGAAAAGGTCGTTGTAGACGGTGGTGTAGGGCGTATGGCCAACTGCCAGAGCGCTGGCGGCGGTTTTCTGGCGCTCGTCGCCTTCGAAGTACTTGTTATCGACCAATTCGAGGCGGACCGGAATCTGTCCGTTGGCGGCATAGATTTCGATTTGCGCCTCTTCGCTCATTGTCCATTCGATGAAGCGCCAGGCTTCATCGACATGTTCGGTGCCGCTGGCAATTGCGATAACATCGCCGCCGCCGAAGGATGCGGCGCCGCCATCTTTGCCCGGAATATGGAAGACGCCGAAGTTGAGGTCGGGATGATCAGTTGTGTATCCCGCAATGGCGAAATTGCCGGTTCCTGACATGCCGATATTGCCGCCGGCAAAGGCGCTGACAAAGTTGCTGCCATCGTCGATGCTGGCGCCCTCGGGCACGAGCCCTTCTTCCCAGATTGTGTTGTAGAACTCCAGCGCCTCGCGCACGATCGGGTCCGAAGTGATAGTCGCCTCGCTATAGTCATCGCTGAGCACATCGCCGCCGCTGGCCCAGATGAAGGGCAGGAAGGTGAAGGCGTTGCAGCCGGAGCAGCCCATGGAGAACCAATAGCCGTAAATATCGTCTCCCAAGGCGTTGATGGCGCGCGCCGCCTCCAGCATTTCGTCCCAGGTCGACGGCGGATTGTCCGGATCCAAGCCCGCCTGCTCAAAGAGGTCGATATTGTAGATGATGAAGGAACCATCCACGCCCGTTGGCACGGCGTAATTGCGTCCCTCGTACATGCCGAGTTCCATGTGCGCCGGCGTCAGGTCATCGGCGTAGGGCAATGCCCGGACGTATTCGGTGATATCGACCAATTGGCCGGCGGCCGCGAAGGCCGGTGTGTAGATGAGGTCAATGCTGGCGATATCGGGCGGTTCGCCGGCGGCGATGGCGGCGCCCATTTTCGTGACGAACTCGCCGCTTGGAATGACGGTCAATTCGACCTGGCTATCGTTGTTGGCATTCCACTCATCAACCAATGCCTGGGTTTGGAATGGGATCGACCGGACCCACATCGTCATGTTGATTTGGTCATCCTGTGCCGTAACCGGCAGGCTGCCCAAGACCAGCGCAATAGCGAGTACTAGAAAAAGAGCCTTGCGAGAAGACATGCTACTTCATCCTTTCTTTACGGTAGGACATTGAAATGGAAACATCTCGGCTTTGAGCTGTCGACAACGGCAATGCTGAAGAGGCGCGCGACAAAACGCTCTTGGCTGAGATTGCGCCAGTTTATCGCAAATGCCGCCCATTGCCAACATCGGTCGTCTGTTAGCTGAGGCGTTGGAATCGTTTGGGAATTGCGCGTCAAAGCAGATTAGGCGGAACGCCCAACTGCCGGAAGGCGGCGCAGGCGGCGTCCAGGTGCGCCTTGCCGCCGCTAAGTGAAATCTGCAAATGCCCCGGAACCAGCGCGTCGAATTCGTAGGGCTCCAGCTTGAACATGCTGTCGGCGTAGGCGTCGATGCGGCAGTCGTGGATGTTTTGCCAGACGACCTTGCCGCCCCAAAAGACCAGATCGGCGCCGAGCAAGTAGACGCGGTCGCCGCCGCGCATGAGGAAGCTGAGATGGCCGTCGCAATGTCCCGGCGTCTCGAAGGTCTCGAGTTCCAGGTTGCCGACCTTGACCGCATTGCCTTCCACCAATTCCACATCGACCGGGCAGGGCGGCAAATGGTACTCGTCCGGATAGAAGCCGGCGGCTTTGGCGACATCCAGCGCGACCGCTTTTTCGTCCGCTTCGCGGATGACGGGCGCAGCGAAGACCGATGCATAAACCTCCACGTCCAGCCGCTTTTGCGCCTCGGCCGCGGCGCCGATGTGGTCGCAATGATAATGCGTGAGGATCAGCTTGCGGATCTTACCCGGATCGAGCCCGTCTCCACGGATGTTGTCGAGAATCCGGTCGAAGTCCCGCTCCATGCCCATGCCGGGATCGATGAGCGCGAGTTCCGAACCGCTGTTGAGAACGAAGACATGGCAGTCCAAATAGCCGGACAGCCCGAATCCAAAGTATCCGCCGCCAACTACGTGCAAGTCGCTGGTCATTTTCATGGGCTCTCTCCTTACTCGCCGGATACCTTACAATTAGAACGAATTCAGCGCGGTTCATCAAGCGAAGCGGCGTTCTGCGTCAGGGCAATTGCATCAAATTTAAATTGCGCCGATAAATGACATGTTCCCCTCAAATTATGTAATCCGTAGGGGCGTTTCGCTGAAACGCCCGCAATTTGCAGGCGCGCTGCGCCACGCGCTGGTTTCAAACGCGCCTCCGCCGGCGTGATATACTCTCGCCGTTATTTCCCATAGATCGGAGCTTAGAATGATTCGTGGAATTGACCATATCGTCATTGCGGGTAGGGACCTGGATGCGCTGGCGGCGACCTTCGCAGCGCTCGGCTTCAATGTGGTCGGAGGCGGCCGCCATCCGATCGGCTCTTACAACCGCCTAATCGGCCTGCAGGACGGCGCATATATTGAATTGCTCTCCTTCTATGAGCATAGCCCGAAGCACTATTGGTGGGATGCTGTGCATGAAAAGGGCGGCGGTTTGATCGACTTTTGCGCGCAAACGGACGACGTCCGCGCCGACTACGCGGTCTTCGCGGCCGAGGGTGTAGACATGAGCCCGCTTGTCGGCTTGAGCCGCGTCCGCTTTGACGGCTACCACCTGTCCTGGCTGAATAATGAAGTCTATGGAGACTATCAAGGATTGATCCCATTCATTATTGAAGACGAGACGCCGCGTGAAGAACGTGTGCCCAAAGAAAACCGCCACGACAATCTGGTGACGGGCATCGACCGGATCACGCTTGTGGCGCGCGATCTCGGCAAGACGCGGCGGATCATGGACGCGGCGCTGCGGAGGGAGGCGGAAACGGCGCATGACGCGGCCCTGAAAGCCCATGGCATCGTCTATCAGGTCGGCCCGCATCGCCTGGAATACTTGACGCCGCTCGGCGACAGCGGACCCTTAAATGAACATCTGGCCGCAAACGCGCCGGTTCCCTGGCGGATCGTATTCAAGACAAATGGCGCCGCTCGCCATATTGGGCCGGTCGAAGCAGCCGGCGTACGGGTTGAACTGGTATCAAACTGACGCTGGCCTGCATCTCTCGTGATATTTTGGCTGCTAATTTGAGCAGCTTGCCCTTTTTGGCGCAGGACGCGACATTGGCTATACTTTGGGCATAGTTACGCTTGTCATGCCGCTTCCGTCAGACGGCGGCTGCGTGGTGTCGGGCTTGCAGAACTAAGGGCAATTGATAGACGAAAGGAATCTTAATGAGCGCAAATAGACAATATCCCGAGTGGATGGGCAAGATGCGGGCGCTAAACGCCGAAGAAATCCAGGAGTTCCTTGACGGACCCATTGTCGCGCGCATCGCTACAGTCGATAGCAAAGGCGACCCGTACATCACACCCGTCTGGCAGGAATGGGATGGCGAAAATATGTGGATCATCCCGCGCGCGAAAACCATTTTCGCCCAGCATTTGCTCCGCCTGCCGCGCTGTTCAGTATCCTGCGCCATGGATAGCAGCCCATACACCCGGGTCTTATTCCGCGGTCCCGCGGAAGTCGTTGAAGGACCGGCCCTGATGCACGGCGAGTGGCTGGAAATCGGGCGGCGCATGTCGGTGCGTTATTTGGGCGAACGCGGCCCCGAGTATCTGGAGCCGTCCCGAGTGCGTCCGCGTTATCTGGTCAAGATCACGCCTGAGAAGACGATCTCCTGGGAAGGCGTCGAGTGGGCGGCAAAATATCTCGATGACCAGGATGCGCCGGCCGCCCCACACTAAGCGCCGGAGCAACGGTCTCTGGAGAAGAACCCATTGACTGCCGGGGAAGCGAATGAGCATCGCTAAGCCATACGAGAGCGCATCCGGCGCAAGCAATTGGCGCATGCGCAAATTCATAGCGGACTTCGGCGTATACATTGCGCTGGCAGTCTTGCTATTGGCGGCGACCGTTCTGACGCCGAAGCTGTTCGAAGTCAATACAATCGCGGTGGTCATGCGCCAGGCCTCGCAGCTGGGCATCGTCGCGATTGGCCAGACGATGATTCTGCTGGTCGCGGGCCTTGACCTGTCGATTGGCGGCATCTTCCTCATGACCTCGATTGTCGTTGCGGACGTGACCAATGGGCGTGATGAGATGGTTTTGCCGGCGATACTCATCGCGCTTGCGCTTGGCGCGCTGATCGGCGCGGGCAATGGCGTTCTGGTGACCAAACGCCGTGTGCCGCCATTTGTCGCCACATTGGGCATGCTGGTGCTGGTAAAAGGGGCGACCCAGGCTTATACCAAGGGCGTGCCCGGGGGCTTTGTGCCGGATGTCCTCGGCATTGTCAATCAGTCCTGGTTTGTGCTTTCGATTCCCTTGCTGTTGTGGCTGGGGCTGAACGCCTTTTTTATTTTTGTTTTGCGCCGCACTTCATACGGCCGCAAAGTTTATGCCGTTGGCAGCAATATCGAGGCGGCGCGCCTGTCCGGCATTTCGGTGGACGTCATCCGCATCTCGGTTTACATCCTCGGCAGTTGCCTGGCGGTGGCATCGGGTGTGGTGCTGACAGGTTACGTTGGCTATGTCGACCGCTTCATCGGCACCGGGCTGGAGCTTGATTCGATTGCGGCGGCGATTGTCGGCGGAACGGCATTTGTCGGCGGCCGCGGCGGGTTGCTCGGTACAATCGCCGGTGTATTGATCATCCAACTGCTTAGCACGATGGCCTTGTTGATGGGCCTGGATATCGAGGTGCAGTTCATCATTAAGGGTTTGGTGATTCTCGGCGCCGTTACCTTGTACAGCCTGGCCGAAACAGAATCATGAACCTGGTAGTCAAAAGGAGGGAGCGCATAGACAGGAACAAAGAAAGCAAGTTTCACATCGACCGAAAGAACGATTCCGCTGAAATGGAGGCTTGAAGATGATTAAGAGAATAGTTATCGCGATGTTCGTTTTGTGCCTGATTCTGGGCAGTTCCGCGCTGTCCTTCGCCCAGGACGAGGACATGTCGGGATTTGAAATCACGCAAGAAATGATTGACGCCTCGCCCTATCTGCAAAGTGTGCTTTCCCGCCTTGATCAAGTCTATGATACCAGCGAATTCGCCAAAGATCCGCCCTATCGCATCGCCTTCGCGGCGCAGGGCACAAGCAATGCCTGGTCGGCGCTGATGGACGCGCATGCCTACTGGTACGTGGAGCACTTGGGCGAGGACGTAGTTTCCGAGTTGCTCTACGGCGACGCCCAAGCGCAAGCGGATATTCAAGTGCCGCTGGTTGAAGACCTGCTGGCGCAAGAACCGGATGCGCTGATCCTCGTGCCGATGGGCGCGGCGGCGCTTTCGGCCCCGGTCGAGCGCGCGATGATGCAGGGTGTGCCGGTTGTGCTCTGCGCCAGCGCCGTCGAGACCGATAACTTCGTCACCGAGGTCGGCACCAATCTCTATAGTATCGGCGCCACGCTGGCGGAGTGGCTGATTGACACGGTCGGCGCTGATGGCAATTTCCTGATGATGACGGGCGTCCCCGGTGTCACGACATCCGTCATCATGGAAGAGGGCGCCATGGCCGTCTTCGAATCCCAAGGCATTGAGCTGCTCGATAACCAACCGGGTTTCTGGTCGCCGGCCGAAGGCAAGAAAATCATGGAGACCTGGCTGGCGCAGCATGGCGACGGGATCGACGGCATCTGGACCGGCGGCGCGCAGATGGCCCAAGGCATCATCAGCGCCTATGAAGACGCCGAGATGGAAATCCCGCCGATCGCCGGTGGGGAAATGCAGAGCGGCTTTTTGCGTTCGGCGATTGAACACGGCTTCGAATTCTACGCCTGGATGTACCCGAACGCGATGATCACGATCTGCCTGGATGCTGCCATTCAGATCCTGCAGGGCGAGCCCATCGCGCGCTTCATCGATTTCGTCGACACAATGCCCGAAGCCCGCCCCTTCACTGATGCCGAGGCTGAGGATTACTACCGACCGAGATGGAGCGACGACGTTCACGGTCCGGTCACCATGCCGGATGAGAAACTGGCGGAGCTGGGCTTCCTCGTTGAAGAGGAATAAGGCAGCCGCAAACACCTGAGGCACTTGCGGTATCCGGGGCGCATGGTCGCTCCGGATACCGCTTTTCCGTCGCGAGGCGGGTCAAAGCATGAGCGAATTTATCTTGGAAATGCATAATATCTCGAAGTCATTTGCCGGTGTGCAAGCGCTGAAGGATGTATCGATTCGCTGCCGGCCGGGCCAGGTTTACGGTTTGGTCGGGGAGAATGGCGCCGGCAAATCCACTTTGATGAAAATATTGGCCGGGGCTTATAAGGCCGACTCGGGCGAGATTATCTATAAAGGACAATTGCGCGAACAGGCCACCGCCGGCGAAATCATTGAGAGCGGCATCAGCATCATCTATCAGGAGTTGGCGCTGGTGCCTGAGATGTCGGTGGCGGAGAATATTTTCCTGGGTCGGGAACCCCGGCGCGCGCTCGGCGTCTTGAATCTGAAAGAGTTGCACCAGCGCGCGGCCGCCCTGCTCAAGCGGCTGGGCATCACACCAAATACGCGCATGCCCATCAGCGAATTGACCGTCGCGCAGAGGCAATTGGTTGAGATCGCCAAAGCCTTATCGCAAGACGCGGATCTCATCGTCATGGATGAGCCATCGGCGATTCTGGCCGGCAATGAACTTGACCAACTGTTTCAAATCATTGAGTCGCTGGTTGAGCAGGGCGTCGCCATCATTTATATCTCGCATCGCCTGGAAGAAGTGTTTCGCATCGCCGATGAAGTGACGGTGCTGAAAGACGGCGAATTGGTGGATACCCGTCCGATTGAGCAACTGGACCGCGCAATGCTGGTCGAAATGATGGTGGGACGGCCGCTGGACGAAATCTTCCCGCAGACACAGCATGAGCAAGGCGAGCTGGTTCTGGTCGCCGAAGATATCTCGACGGATACGATTCTGACGAGCGCGAGCCTGGAGCTATACGCCGGCGAAATTCTGGGGATCGCCGGCATGGTTGGCTCGGGGCGAACGGAGTTGGCGCGCGCCCTCTTCGGCGCGGATCCGCTGACGGGCGGAAGGATCAGACTGGTTGGGGTGGACGGCGCGACCTGGAGCAATCCGGCGCAGGCGATCCAATCGGGCCTGGTTCTGGTGCCGGAAGATCGCAAGGCGCACGGATTATTCACGGCGCTCTCGGTCCGCATCAATGTAACCATTCCAATCTTGCGACGCCTGACCCGCTTCGGCATCGTGCGCGGCGCCGAGGAAGAGGCGGTCGTCGAGCGCGCCCGGGAACGATTGTCAATCGTCATGGCCTCGGCCGATCAGGAGACGCAATACCTCAGCGGAGGCAATCAACAGAAGGTCGTGCTGGCCAAATGGCTGGAGACCGACCCGACAGTCGTCATCCTCGACGAGCCGACGCGCGGCGTCGATGTCGGCGCGAAATTCGAGATCTACAAGTTGATGCGCCAACTCAATGACCGGGGAATCGCCATCGTGATGATTTCGTCGGAATTGCCGGAAGTCATTGGCATGAGCGATCGCATTCTGGTGATGAATGATGGCCGAATTGTCGGCGAAGTGGGGCAGGACGAAGCCACCGAAGCCGGCATCATCGCCTTGGCGACCATGAGCAATTCGGAGGCGAATGGCCAATGAACCTCACGGCGCGCTTCATGAGCGGCTTAACACCATCCCAGCGCTTGTTCCTGCGGCGTCATGGACCGGTTTTTGCCGTCTACGGCTTCATCCTTATTTTATTCTTGATCGGGGCGACGCAATCCGAACGTTTCATGAGTGTCCGCAACCTGACGAATGTCGCGCGCCAGTCCGCGTTTTTGGGTATTGTCGCCCTCGGCCAGATGCTGGTGATCTTAACGGCCGGAATTGACCTCTCGGTGGGCTCGCTGGTCAAGCTGTCGATTCTGGTTTCGGCGCTGGCGATGAATGGCGAGCCGGCAAACCTGGGTATGGCTATCCTGCTCACGCTGGGTTTGGGACTGCTGGTCGGCCTGATTCACGGTTTCCTGGTGAACGAAGTGAAGATCGCGCCTTTCATCGTCACGCTGGCTTCGCTGGGCATCCTGCGCGGCGTCAGCCTGAGTATTTCGACTTCGCCGGTCGGCTCGGCCAGCCGCGACTTTATCATGTTTTATGTTCAGAAAATCGGCCCCATTCCCGTTATTGCGCTTATGTTCGTCGTCTTGCTGATTTTGACGGCGCTTCTGCTGCGTTACACCGCCTTCGGCAAGTACCTTTATGCCATCGGCGGCAATGTCGAGGTGGCGCGGCTTTCCGGCGTGCCGGTGAAGCGGGTTCGCTATGGCGTTTATGCCCTTTGCAGCATTACCGCGTCGATTACTGGATTGCTCTGGCTATCGCGCATGGGCGTGGGCGACCCGGCCATCGGCGATGGCATTGAACTGCAAACGATCACCGCGGTCATCATCGGCGGCACAAGTTTGTTTGGCGGGCGCGGCACAGTCATCGGCACCTTGGGCGGGGTGCTGCTCCTGGTAGTTATGGCAAACTTGCTTGTGATGCTGGGTGTGAATCAATTTGTCCAGGGTCTCATACAAGGCATTATTATTGTGGCGGCAGTGGCGCTTTACAAGCAGGAAGGGGACTGAGCCACATGGTCGTGCAGGCGAACCGACCGGCGGTGCGGACGCTGCAGCCCAGCTTGATTCGCAAGCTGTCAAATACGGCAATCGGCCGAACCGATGTCATTCCCCTCTGGTTCGGCGAGCCGGACAAGCCGACGCCGGCCTTCATTCGGCAAGCCGCCAAAGACGCCATTGATGAAGGGCAGACCTTCTATCAGCCCAACCTCGGCATCATGGAGTTGCGCGCCGCGCTGGCAAGCTACACGAACGAACTCTATCGGACGGCAATTACGGTCGATAATGTCGCGGTCACGCCCTCGGGCATGAGCGCTCTGGCGGTGGCGCTGCAAACTGTCGTCGCCGAGGGCGATTCACTTGTCATCGCGTCGCCGGTCTGGCCCAATTTGCCGTCCACTGCCGAGATTCTGGGGGCCGAAGTCCGGCGCGTGCCGCTGCGACCGCGCGGCGGCACTTGGCGCCTCGACCTGGACGAACTCTTCGCCGCCTGCGGCGCGAACACCAGCGCCTTGATGTTGAACTCGCCCAACAATCCAACCGGCTGGATGCTCAGTGACGACGAGCAGCGGACCATCCTCGATTTCTGTCGCGAGCGCGATGTTTGGCTGATCTCCGATGAAGTTTACAATCGCATCGTCTACGACCGCGATTGCGCGCCGAGCTTCGTCGACAAGATCAACGATCACGACAAGTATCTGATCGTCAACAGTTTCTCCAAGTCCTGGGCGATGACGGGTTGGCGCCTGGGCTGGCTATTGGCGCCCAAGCCCCTGATCAGTTCTTTGGAAATGATCAGCGAGTTCAATTTTTCCAGCATATTCGCGCCGACGCAAATGGCCGGCATCACCGCTTTGCAGCAGGGCGAAACTTTCATCCGTGAATCGAGGGAGCGTTATCGCCGGGCGCTGGCCCTGATTGAGCGCGCATTTGCCGAGTTACCGCGTGTGAGCTTTCCGCGGCCGCATGCGGCCTTCTACGCTTTCTTCGCCGTCGAAGGCGTATCCGACAGTTACGCCTTTGCCGAGCAAGTCCTGCGGCAATGCGGAGTCGGCTTGGCGCCCGGCGCCGCCTTTGGGCCGCATGGCGAAGGCTACCTGCGGCTCTGCTTCGCCGCTGACGCGCCCTTGCTGCAGCGGGCGCTGCAGCAGATGAGCCCGCTCCTGCAGTAGCTTACACTGCTTACAGGCACAGATGAGCCTGCTTGGTTATCGCAGCCAGTCCCATCAAATTGAAAAGGGGAATCTATCCATGAGAAAAAGCAAGGTGCTGGCGAAGTGGCGGGCGGGCGCATTCGCGCGATTCTGCGGAATGGGCCATGCCCTGCCTTTTTTTATTCGTTATGCCGCGCATTTTCGATTCGACGGCATCTGGCTCGACAACGAACATCGCAACTTCGACAATCGCGAGGTGCAGCATCTGCTGGCGCTTTGCCAACTGTATGACATTGACTGCTTGGTCCGCCCGCCGACCGTCCAGCGCAGTCGCTTGTACCGCTATCTCGAAGATGGCGCGGCCGGCCTGATGATTCCTTTCGTTTCGGATGCGCAAATGGCGCGCGATATTGTGAAGGCCGCCAAGTATCCGCCCGTCGGCAATCGCGGGCTGGACGGCGCCGGATTGGATGCGGATTTCGGCTGCTTCAGTTGGAGGCCGAACAGCGCATATATCGCCGATGCCAACCGCGAGACCTTCATTGTGGCGCAAATCGAAACGCCGGAAGCCGTTGCCAATGCCGGGGAAATCGCCGCGGTCGAAGGCATTGATGCGCTCTTCGTAGGCCCGGCTGACCTGGGACTGCGTTTGAATGCGGATGCGGCGATTGACATGACCCTCGACGAAGCGGTCGCGATCGTGGCGAAAGCGGCGGCGGAACATGGCAAGGTCTGGGGGCGGACCGCCGGGTCGATTGAAGAAGTGAATCAGTATCGCCGCCAGGGCGCGCGCTTGGTTCCGCATGGCAGCGATTTTGCCCTGCGCGATGTTCTGGAAACAGCCGCCGGGGAATTGGACGACATGCTCCGCGCGCAGCCTTGACGCGCTTAAGCGCCCTAAGGCGTATTAACTGTCCCAGGCGGCGCAAAGCAAACGCAGCCAATTGCCGAACATAATGTTCTCGATGTCGGATTGGGCATATCCGCGCGCGGCCAGCTCCCCCGGCAGCCCTTGCAGGTCGGCGATGGTATCCAGGTCGCAGGGCGACTGCTCGCGGCCGAAGCCGCCGTCCAGGTCAGTGCCGATGCCGGCATGCCGGCTGTTGCCCGCCAGTTGGCAGATGTGATCGATATGATCGACGACTGTCGCGATGAAGACGCCGTCGTTGCTGTCGCCGCGCATATACCCGGGCTGCAGCATCCAGACGTCAAAGGCGGCGCCAATCACGCCATCGCGTTCGAAGATTAACTTGAGTTGCTCGTCGCTGAATTGACGCTGATGCGGCACCAGCGCCCGGCAATTGTTGTGGCTCGCCAAGACCAGACCATCGTAAATGCCGACCGCTTCCCAGAAGGCGGCGTCGCTGAGGTGCGTGAGGTCGAGCAAGATGCCGAGGCGCCGCATCTCTCGCAGCAACGGCGCGCCCAAATCGCTCAAACCCAGTTCAATACCTGTACCGCCGGCGTAACGCCCGTTGCCATAATGCGTCGGTCCCAACAGCCGCAGACCCGCTGCTCGCCATTCTTCAAGCTGGGACGGATCACGAATAGGATCGGCGCCTTCCATGCTGATCACAAAACCGAGCGGCGGCGACGTGTTCGAGTCGGCGCCTTGAGCTTCCCAGGCTTCCCATTCGGCTATATGCGCGCGCAGGCCCGGGCCGCCATCGAGAATGCGAGCATGCCCCCCCGCTTCCAACGCGCGGTAGTAGGCCAATTGTCCCATCGCCGCCCCAAATGCCTGGGCTTGAGAGCCGAAGTCGAGGTGCGGGACGTTCTGCCCGGTTGAGCGCGCGAGCAAGGTAGCGAAGCTCAGGGCGACGCGTCCCTGACGCATCTCGGGCAGGGCGACCGTATTCTTTGCCCGCGCCTTGCCTGGGCTGCGCATCTCCTTCGCGCGGATGGTATAAACCGACTCCAGCAGATCGCGATTCCAACCCAGGGCGTTCCAGGCGAGGTCAAGGTGCGCGTCAATCACCAGCATCGGCTGCTCCCTTTCAAGGTCATGTTCTGTATTGACGCCGACAGCTACCAGACCATGCCGCGGGCGGCGACATCCCAGACTTGCTCGATTTTGTCCCCGCGGACGCCGTAAAGCTGGTTGTGCAGATTGCTGACGACACAGGTGTGGACGGGAATGATATGCAGGATATCACCGACCACGGGCGCAACTTCACAAGCGCTGAAGTCGACGTAGCCATGTTCTTCGTTGAGCTTGTGCAGGCGCGCGTCGGGATACTCCAGGATGTAGCCATATCGCCCATTGACCGTTTCGGAATGGACCGCTTTGCTGCCGCCGTCGAGGATGACGCGGCTCTTCTCGTTCGCGCTGACGACGGTGGAGCGAACGCGCATTGCGCAGCTTTCAAAACCCGCATAGCCGCTGTTCACGCTGTTCCAGTCATAGAAGACATAAGTGCCGACGCGCATTTCCGTCAACTCCGGCAGCAGATGCGCTTCGCGGATTGCGCCGCTGCCGCCGCCGCTGACCACTTCAACCGGGATGCCGGCGTCCTTCAAAAGCGTCAGCGTCTTCTGTAAATGAGGACGAATTGCCGCCGCCGACGGGTAAATCATCAAGCCGGCGAAATGCAGGCTGTCCGTCGCCGCAATATGACGCGCCAGTTGCAGGGCGTCTTCCGGGGTCGTGCCGGTGCGCTTATCGAGCGAAACCAGCTCCACCAGCATGTTGATTGTGGCGTCCGATTCCTGGGCGGCGGCCGCAATGCCATCGATCACCGCTGCGCTATCGACCGTCACGGTGACTTTGGCGAGTTTCGCCAGCGACGCCAGGCGCCTGGTTTTGCGCCTGCCGACGATGTTGTAGGGAATTTGAATATCGCGGAACCCGGCCGCCAGGAAAACTTCGGCTTCGCTCACCTTCTGGCAGGCGATCCCGACTGCGCCCGCATCCAGTTGCCGGCGGGCAATATCCGGGATCTTATGCGTTTTGATGTGCGGTCGGAACTGAATCTCCAACTCATCGCAGCGCGCTTGCATGGATGCGATATTGCGATCCATGATATCCAGGTCAATCAGAACGCTTGGCGTTTCCAGATCTTCGACTATGGACATGGCCACGTCAATATTCCTCTCGATATGCTGCCTAAGTCTTGCTAGCGGCCGGGCGCGCATCGGAACCAATGGCGCACGCTCCCTTTGCCCGGCCGCGCGCTGAATTACCAGCCGCGCTTGCCCAGGATGACTTCCTCAGGCGTCACGTTGATGCCGACCATGGCTTCGCCCAGGTTGCGGCTGACATCGGCCAGAATCTGCGCATCGGTGAAGTGCGTCACCGCTTGCACAATCGCCTTGGCGCGCTGTTCGGGATTGCCGCTCTTGAAGATGCCGCTGCCCACAAAGACGCCGTCGACTCCCAGCTGCATCATCAGCGCGGCATCGGCCGGCGTGGCGACGCCGCCGGCGGCGAAGTTCACGACGGGCAAGCGCCCGAGCTCAGCGGTTTCCTTGACCAGGCGATATGGCGCGCGAATGTCTTTGGCATAGGTGTAGAGCTCATCCTCGTCCATACAACTGATGCGGCGGATATCGCTGTTGACCGAGCGCGCATGACGGACGGCTTCAACCACATCGCCGGTGCCCGCTTCGCCCTTGGTCCGCATCATGGCCGCGCCCTCGTTGATGCGCCGCAGGGCTTCGCCCAGATTGCGGCAGCCGCAGACGAAGGGAATGGAAAACTTCCATTTGTTGATGTGATTTTCTTCGTCGGCCGGGGTCAGAACTTCGCTCTCATCAACATAGTCGACGCCCAGGGCTTCCAGAATCTGCGCTTCGACGAAGTGCCCGATGCGCGCCTTTGCCATGACCGGTATGCTCACGGCATTGATGATGCCTTCGATCATATCGGGATCGCTCATGCGGGCGACGCCGCCCTGCACGCGAATATCAGCCGGGACGCGCTCCAACGCCATAACGGCGACGGCGCCGGCGTCTTCGGCGATACGCGCTTGCTCGGGCGTGACCACATCCATAATGACGCCGCCCTTGAGCATCTGCGCCAAGCCGCGCTTGACCTTGTCCGTGCCCTTTTCGCTGCCATTTTGTTGATGTCCGTTTGTTGCCATGTTCGCCCCTCGATTCTTCTTACATGATACTGCCACCTATCCTACGGCATGTGCTGGGAAACCTGTATGTCCAATGCAGTCCAATCATAGCGCCGCCGTTTTCGTCCAGCGCCGCCAATTGACCATTCCGAAGGGGAAGGGCTAAACTTGGGCCATGCCAATCCCTGACCAAACAGAACAAGCCTGAGCCTCGTGGCAGACGAACAGGTCCGCATTGAGACGATCCAGCCGCGCTATGCCGCGGCCCTGGAGCAATTGCAGCGCGATTGCTTTCCCACGCTTGCGGACGAAGAATTGATGCGCGCGGAGCACTTTCTTAATCACTGCCGCTTATTCGCCGCGGGCAATTTTGTAGCGCTTGTCGGGGAGCGCGTTATCGGTTTGGGATCGGGATTCTTAATTGATTTCGATTTCGACGCTGCGCAGCACCGTTTTCAGGAGATAATCGCCGGCGGCTATTACCGTCATCACGATCCGCATGGCGATTGGTATTACGGCGGCGACATCAGCGTCCATCGCGACTTTCGCCGGCGCGGCGTCGGCTCACGGCTTTACGCGGCTCGCAAAAGCATCGTGCAAAGGCTGAACCGGCGTGGCATTGTCGCCGGCGGTCTTATCCCGGGCTACGCCGGGTTCAAGACGAAGCTGTCGCCGGGGGAATATGTGGACCGCGTTGTCGCCGGCGACTTGTATGACAGTACCTTGTCATTCCAGTTGGGGCGTGGCTTCAATGTACGCGGGCTGCTGAAAGACTACATCGACGATGAAGCCTCTGACAATTGGGCCACGCTCATCGTCTGGCGGAACCCGGATTATCAGCCAGCATAATGCAGCAGCCAGTATTCGCCGTCCGCGCCTTCAACCGTCCAGCCGGCGATATTGGCATTGCGCACAAAATACCAGTTGTAGCCATCGGCACAGACCGGGCCGGCTTCAACGGCGACGACTTCGCCGGCCACAATGCGCCCGATCCGCTCGGCGCTGAGCGTCGCGCCGCTGCGCACGCGATTGGCGAGGCCCGGGCTCACGATAGCCCGCATTCCCAAGTTGAGCCTGGGCGGCAAGCTGCAAGCGGCCGCGGCCACCGATTGGCCGTCGGCGTGTGAAAGGCCTGTTGTCACCCATTCCGTCGGCGCCCAGACCGCGCTCATCGGCTGCGGAATCGGAAAGGTCTGACCAGATCCGGCGTTGCCGACCTGCCCTCGATTGATATCGCTGATGCCGATATGCCAGGTGCTGATGCGGTCGCCGTTGTGCCAGACCATTTGGGCGCCGTCACTCGACAGCCCGGGGCGATCAATTCGATTGACGCGTACGCTGCGGTAACCGGTATCGTATAAGCCGGAAGCGGCGGCCGCGTACCAGTGGATCCGCCAGCCGCCGCCACTCACCGCGACCGATGTCGGTATCAACTGCAAGCCTCCGGCCAGAAAGCGATTCTTGAGCCGGGGCGGATCCACGAGTCGCGTACGATTGCCTGTCGCCGGATCCAGCACCTCCCAGTAATCCTGAATCTGCAGCGCCATCAGCGCGCGTCCGCCGTGGTTCACCCATTCAAAGTCGCGCACCGTGTTATCGCGATTGGCGTTCAAGCCCAGATTGTATTGAACGGCGGCGCCGGCTGCCGGATTGAGAAACTCGATGAAGAGGAAGGGATTCGCGTCGCCCGTGAGGTATGTGAAGAGCAGCCAGGAGATCCCGCCTGCGCCCCAGCGTATGCTGGGCATCCGAATATGCGAGCCTTGATGGCCCAGGTTGACATTGCTGTGTAGAATCCCCGTTCTGCCGCCGTCGAAACTGTAGACCTGCAAGCTTGCGGTGTCCAAGTCCTGCCGATTGGGATCGATCTGCAGCCAGGCCAGCTGGCGGCTGTCGGGCGACCAATCGGGAAGGGAGCGCAGGTAGCCGGCGTCGCTCGCTCCCGTTTGGTCGGCGACCAGTAGGAAACTTTCTGTGGCGATGTCCATCACCCAGATATTTGCCGGCGCCGTCCCGCTGTACTGGCTGACGCTTCCCGCTTCGTAGCGGTCGACAAATTCCGCGGCGGTCGATAAATAGGCGATCTTGCGGCCGTCAGGCGAGAGGATTGGGCCGCCATTGTAACCCCAGTCCGTTAATTGCGCCGCCGTGTTCGCATCCAGGTCATAGCGCCAGATATCGCCGTCGCGGTAGGCGTAGATCGGCTGCTGAATGGATTGCGCCCCGGCGCCGCCAGATGGCGGCAACAGGCAGAATAGCACCAGGATAGTGGAGACAAGGCGGCTCATTGTCGCTCTCCCGCAGTTCAATGCGCCTCCAGCTTAGCACAGGAATGAAGCTGGGGATAATCGGCCAGCGCGGCTATGGGAGGTCGAGCGCGCTGTGGCGGATTCGCGCTAGGAGAATCGCCGCCAGATCAGACGCGCGGCCAGCATCGTTCCGCTAATGTTTGCGATGAGATCGAGCCAGGACGCATGCCGATCCAGCGTAAAACTCTGGAGGATCTCGGTGGCGCCGCCCAGCAGGATCGCCAGCAGGCAGGCGACGGCAAGACTCATTCTGACACTAAAATTGTGGTGCAGCGCCCAAAACCACCAGAAACAGGTGATGCCGAATGCGATCAAGTGCAAGGCGCTGAAAAAGACTTCGCGGGCGAGCGTGCTATCGCCTTGCGGCAGACCGAGGTTGATGACCGGATCCGCTTCCGGCTGCAGCAGAAACAGGGTGAGCAGCGCGGACCAGGAGATTGCTATCCCCCAACGTAACGCGCTTATGTCCAAAATAGCCGAAAGGCGCTTCATCAATTGCCCGTCATCTCAATCCGCACCCGGGACAGCAGATTACCAGAGACGGCGCCCGGCGGTCAAGCAATCGGTTTGCGCCGTAGTCCGGTCGTCTGTTTGTTTCGCGGCCTGGAAAAGTGGGTTGACTTGCGCGGATTCAGTGGCGCGCAAAGGTTCGAAGGACATGAAGGTTTTGGCCGCAGATGCAGGCATAGGGCGCGGTTTTGGGACGGCAGTTTAAGTTTGGGATCTGGATGGAGAGGGCGAGCCACCGGCTCGCCCTCTCTTGCTTTAGACTACCATTCAGCTTTCGCATGACTAACTTGGCACTATTGAGGCGCATAGGCACAGACCTTAACCGCTGTGTGCCGGCAAGTGTGCCTCCCTCGTCTAGCCGGCCGCTGGACGCCGCCACCACCAGCCGGCGGTCTGGCGCCGGCCGAATCGCAACTTGACATCGAGCCACAGCGCCATACGCCGCCAGCGATTACTCAGCATCCAGCGCAGAATGCGATTGCCCAGCCTTGAAAAGTCCTTGTTATAGGGGCAGACGCGGATGCAAATCGAACAGTCGCTGCCTTGATTCGCCCAGAAGGTGAAGCATTGTTTGGCGTTGATCGTCCACTTCCTGATGCCCTTGACGTGGGAGACGCCATCGTGAGTATCGAAGCTGGGCGCGGCGCTGGGAATGGCTTTGACCGGGCAGGCGGCGCTGCAGCGCCGGCAGATGTTGCAGGTTTCGGTGACGCCGAAATCGATTGGATCGTCCGCGATCAGGGGCAGATCGGTGAAGATCTTGGCGATGCGCACGCGGGGACCGAACTCGGGCGTGATCAAGAGGCCGTGGCGACCGTATTGACCCAAGCCGGCCTGAATCGCCAGGGGAATGGAAAGCGCTGTGTCGTTGAGGCTGGCGACGGCGCGATAGCCGAGGTTGCGGATATACTGCGTCAGCGAAAGCACGGCGATAATGTCGCGGCTGTAGCCTTGGCCGGTGGCGGCGCCGCTTAAGGCGGACGGCACAGTCTGGATCGTCTCGTGGTCCATTTCGTTGGTAATGACAACCACGTGCCGCAGGTCATCGGGCAGATCTATTTCTTTGTCAGTCAGCTTCTGCCGGCTGTAATTGTGCGTATACACCCAGCGCTCGTCATAGTCGCAGATGCCAATGGCGTCGGCGCCGAGGAATTTGCCCGCCCGCTTCACTTCAGCGCTGTTCTCCTCGGCGCTGGCTTCCATCTTGCGCGTCGCGCCTTCGCGGAACATGGTGTAGGAATCGAGGAAACCCTCTTTGCGGTCTCCCGAAGTTTCGAGCAGGTCGGCGGTGAAATCAGCGATGTACCAGGCGGCGTTGCGCAGAGCGTAATCCCGATGCTGGAAGCCCTCCACAGCGCGGAATTCGGCCAGATCGGTGAAATAGGATTCGAAAAACTTGCGCGAGCGTTCCGAGCGTACACTGTCATCCCAGACGGCGCGGTTGAACATGTCGTATTTCTGATTGAAGCGCTGGAATTCCGAAGTGATTTCGAATCCGGTTTTGGCATCCACCGGTTTGCGGCGAGCGCGTCCGGCGCCTTGTATCTCTTCAATCGCGGCGGGGCTGATCATCTCGGGCTCGCGGGCCAAATGTGCTGAACTTCAGATGATAGCATCAAGTGGAGCGGATTGCGATTTTATCGCAGACCGGGCCAGGGCAATCGCATCAAAATCACAATGAGCCGTTCGCCACAAAAAATGTGCAAATGTAGGGGCGTCTCGTGAGACGCCCGTTGAAATGGCCTGCAAATTGCGGGCGTTTCAGCGAAACGCCCCTACAGATTACGAAATGTGAGGCGAAATTATCATTTGTCAGCGCAATTTCAATTTGATGCTATTGCCCTGCAGACCGGGTCGATAGTGGGCGAGCTGCCGGCGTTTAGCGGTCGAGCACGGTCGTGCTCGATTGCCGCCAGCGTATCTTAAGCGGCTGGCCAATCGAAAACTCGTGGCTGTCCGCCTCATTTATGTTTTGCAGTCGCGCCACCAATTCAATGCCAGCCTGGAGCCGCAGGGTGTAACGCGTATCGGTGCCGATGTATTGGCGCTCGGCCAGCACGGCATCTAGCGCGGTGACTTCCCCGTCTTCTTCGGATGCCCGATCATCCAATGCGGCAATGCCTATACGTTCCGGGCGGATCGCGACCGTGACCGGGCCGTCGGCGCGGCTAAAGGCCTCGGATAGTTGCGCCCGGATAATACTGCCGTTCGCCAGCTTGACCTTGCCGTAGCCGCCAGGATAGCGTTCCAGCATCCTGCCGGGGATGAAGTTGGTCTCGCCGATGAAATCCGCGACAAAGTGCGATTCGGGA
Organism: Anaerolineae bacterium; assembly: GCA_022826865.1. GTDB lineage: Bacteria > Chloroflexota > Anaerolineae > Aggregatilineales > Phototrophicaceae > UBA6055. Next base: position 3,929 of record JAJDUC010000060.1, on the reverse strand, counting down.
TGTTCATAGATTTCCCGCGGCGAGCCCACTTGCAGCATGACGCCCTCGTTCATCACAGCGATACGATCGGCCATTGTGATGGCTTCTTCCTGATCGTGGGTGACATAGATAAATGTGATGCCGACATCGCGCTGCAGCGCTTTGAGTTCATACTGCATATTCTTTCGCAGCTTGAGATCGAGGGCGCCCAGCGGTTCGTCAAGCAACAAGACGGCGGGCTGCTTGACCAGGGCGCGCGCCAAGGCCACGCGCTGCTGCTGACCGCCCGAAAGCTGATGCGGTTTGCGCGCGCCCACGCCCGGCAGCCGCACTAGCTCCAGAGATTCTTCCGCGCGCTTCCGCGCTGCTTTCTTGTCGACGCCTTCCATCTGCAAGCCGAACATGATGTTCTGCTCGACGGTGAGGTGCGGGAAGAGCGCATAATCTTGAAACACGGTGTTGACTGGCCGGTGGTAAGCGGGGATGCCTTCCATCGCCAGGCCGCGAATGAGGATGCGGCCGGCGCTGGGCTGTTCGAAGCCGGCGATCAGGCGCAGAGTCGTGGTTTTGCCGCAGCCGCTGGGGCCAAGAAGGGCGAAGAATTCGCCGTCTTCAATCTCGACGCTGACGTGATCAACCGCGCGGACCGGGCCCCCGCCGGAATCGAAATCTTTGACGATGTCAATCAATTCGACATCGTAGCTGGACATGGGCATTGACCCCCATCCCCCAGCCCCTTCGCCATCTCTATGGCGAAGGGGTCCCATAAAGAGGGAAGGGGAGTTCTGGTTTCACGAGATAGATGAGGATACGGTTTGGGCAGCAATGTCTACATCGTCGGACTATTGCCCGAGGAAAATCAGCAATTCGTCCCAGGCATTGTTGATCAACTCTTCCGCTTCCGCGCCAACATCAATGATGGCGAAGAGATTCGCCACCTGCTCCGCCGGCGGGAAGATGGCGGGATCGTTGAGGATCTCTTCGTCAATGAAGCCGGATTCGATCGAAGCCTGGTTGGGCGAGGCGTACCAGATGTAATTGGTCAAGTCGGCGCCGACTTTGGCATCGAGGATGTAGTCGATGAATACCATCGCCAGCTCGGGGTTGGGCGCGTCGACCGGGATTGAGAGATTGTCAATCCAGATGTTGCTGCCTTCTTCCGGTATGGCGTAGGCGTAGTCGTCGCATTCGCATTCCCATGAGATTTGCAAGATGTCGCCGTTGTATTCGACCGCGATATCGACATCGCCGCGTTCCAGCAATACCTGCCCGTCATCTGCCGCCACCGTGACTACGTTGCCGCCTTTCTCAATCAGATAGTCGCGGGCGGCGTTGATCTCGTCCGGGTCCACCGTGTTGGGATCGTTGCCGAGGAAGAGATGGGCGATGCCTAGCATCGTCTGACGGTCGTCCAGCCAGGCGACCGGGCCGTCATGCTCCCAGACCTGGTCCCAGGATGAGATGCCGTCCGGGAAAACTTCCGTGCTGTAGCCGACGCCGACAGTGCCCCATTGGTAAGGCAGCGAGTATGTGTTCTCCGGATCATAGGCCGCGCCCAAGAGATCCGGGATCAAGTTGGCGACATTCGGGATCATTTCCATATCCAGCGGAATCAGCAGCATTTCTTCCGCCATGCGCTGGACCGTGCCGCCGCTTGGCACGATGATGTCGTAACCGGGATTGCCTTGACGGATGCGGGCGAGCATGGCTTCGTTGCTCTCATAAATGTCGTAATTTACGGTCACGCCGCAAGCCGCCTCAAAGTTGGGAACGGTATCCTCGGCAATGTAGGTGGACCAGTTGAAGATGCTCAATGTTTGTCCCTCAAAACCTTCGGGACAGGTCCAGGCTTCGTACTCCATATCCTGCGTCAGGGCCATTGGCGCCAGCAAGGCAAGAACACAGATTAAAATTGATATTCTCTTCATGAGTTTTCCTCCAAATCATGCTTATGAACTAGGCGCGGGACGCGGCGCGCCCCTGCATCGCCAATGAAATGCCGATCAATAGCGTACTTAAGAGCATCATAATTGTCGAGATGGCGTTTACCTCCGGCGTGACGGTGAGTTTGAGCAGGCCGTACACAAATACGGGCAGCGTGCTTGTCCCCACGCCCGATGTAAAAAAGGTGATGACGAAGTCATCGAGCGAGAGGGTAAAAGCCAGGAGCGCGCCCGCGATCACGCCGGGCAGAATCAGCGGGAAAGTCACGCGCCAGAAGGTCTGCCAGGGGTTGGCGCCAAGGTCGTTGGCGGCTTCCTCCAATTGCGGGTCCATGTCAGCCAGGCGCGCGCGCACGACGATCGCGACATAGGAGATGTTGAAGGTGACATGCGCCATGATGATGGTATGAAAACCGGGGAAAATCCGTTGCCCGCTGATGAGATCGAACCAGTCGAAGACGACCTTGAAGAAGATCGCCAGCGAAATGGCTTGCGTGATCTCCGGGATCACCACCGGCAGAAAGAGCAATCCATCAAGCAGGCCCTTGCCTGGAAAGCGGCCGCGCGCCATCGCCAGCGCGATCAGCGTGCCGAGCGCGGTCGCGATTGCCGTGGCGACCGCGCCGACGAACAGGCTGTTGCGGAAGGCATTGAGCATGATTTCGGTGGAAAAGGCCCGTTCCGCCCCCATGACATTGTTGAGAATGTTGCTGTACCACTTGAGTGTGAAGCCGGTGAATGAGGCGACCGACTTGCTGTCGTTAAACGAAAAGAGCACCAGAATCAGGATTGGCGCCCAGAGGAAGAAATAAGCGAAGACGGGATTGAGCCATAAGCCCATGCGTCCCGCTTGGCGGATGGCGCGGTTGCGCCCCATCGCGCTCTCGTTGATGAGCGTTTGGCGCGCCTCCATGTTCAAGCCTCGGTATGGCGCCGGTTGGCGAAAACATAGACCAGCAGGGATAACATCACCACCGCCATCATAACGATGGAAAGCGCCGAGCCCAAAGGCATATTGCCGGAGCCGCCGAACTGATTGTTGATCAGGTTGCCGATCATCAGCCCTTTCGTGCCGCCGAGCAAATCGGGCGTGACAAATGCGCCTACGGAAGGGATGAATACCAGGGCGCAGCCTGCCAGCACGCCCGGCATCGTCAAAGGCAGAACTACGCGCCAAAATGTGCGCAGGTCATTGGCGCCCAGGTCCTGCGCCGCGTCCACGAAACGGAAATTGAAGCGCTCAACCGAGGCATAAATCGGCAGCGCCATGAAGGGCAGGAAGCCGTAGACCAGCCCCAGCAAAACGGCAAATTGCGTGTTCAGCAGGGGCAGCGCTTCGCTGATGAGTCCCAGGCTGATCAGAAAGCCGTTGATCGTTCCCTCGTCGCCCAGCAAGATGCGCCAGGCGTAGGTGCGAATGAGGAAATTCGTCCAGAACGGCAGAATGACCAGAAACAGCGTAACTTGCTGAGCCAGGCGCCGCCGGCGCGTGCTGATGAAAAAGGCCAGCGGATAGCCGACGAGCAGGCAGACGACCGTGGTCAAGGCGGCCAGGCCAATTGAACGCCAAAGGATGATGGAGAAGATGCCAAAACTGCGACCGTAATGTTCGAGCGTGAAGGGCAATTCGGCGACGCCGCCGCGTCCGCGCGACATGAAGCTGACGACCAGCACGATCACCAGCGGCAGCACGAAGAAAACAAGCAGCCACAAGACCGTCGGCATAGCCAATAATGAACCGTTTTCCCGCATACTGCGGAGTCGTGACGCCATACTAGCTGTCCGCCTCGATAGAAACGATTAACTATAGTCAGACTTTGGATGGTATCGTATCTTAAGGTTAATAGCTACATACCCCGCTCGCTATCCAGGGCAATCGCATCAAAATCATAATGAGCGGTTCGCTACGAAAATTGCGAAAATGTAGGGGCGTCTCGTGAGACGCCCGTTGAAAATGGCCTGCAAATTGCGGGCGTTTCAGCGAAACGCCCCTACGGATTACATAAT
>JAJDUC010000025.1 GCA_022826865.1 Anaerolineae bacterium | reverse complement strand
GCAAAAAAGGTGGATGGCTTGGCAACCCGACTGATTGCAAAAGTCACCGCTCATTTGTTCAAACATATCTTGCGGCTTCGCTATAAGATTGAGGTGCAGACCTTTCAATGTTCAGAACATTTTCATTTCACATAGAGCGTAACAGATGAAGAAAGGAAGCATGATGCGACTCAAACTTACCTTATTGGCCGTCTTGTTCATACTCAGCACGCTTTTTGGCGGCGTTGGCATGGCGCAAGACATGAGCGAGGTCACCATCCTGTACTGGCAAGCCAGTTCGATTCTGAATCCCTACTTGTCCGGCGGCACCAAGGATATTGATGCCTCGGCTATCGTTTTGGAACCGCTGGCGAATTGGTCCCCGGACGGCTCTTTGAATCTTCTATTGGCGACCGAGGTTCCCACGCTGGAAAACGGCGGCATCAGCGAAGACCTGACGTCCATCACCTGGAACCTGCGCGATGACATCGTATGGTCGGACGGCTCGCCCTTCACCGCCGATGACGTCGTCTTCACCTGGGAATACTGCACGCATCCCGATGCTGGCTGCGTCCAGGGCGATGAATTCGTAGGCGTGGTCAGTGTGGAAGCAATGGGCATGCATTCGGTCACAGTCACCTTTGACGCTCCCAAGCCGAATCCCTTCCGTCCCTTCGTTTCTCACATCCAGCCCATCTTGCAGAAAGCGCAATTTGGGGAATGCCTGGGCGCGGAGATGTCGGCTTGCAGCGAGCAGAACTTCGCTCCGATTGGCACGGGACCCTATGTTGTTGAGGACTTCCGCCCCAATGATGTCGTCACCTACGTCCGCAACGAGAATTACCGCGATGCCGATATGGGCAAGCCCCACTTCGACCGCGTGGTCTTCAAAGGCGGCGGCGACGCCGAATCAGCCGCGCGCGCTGTACTGGAAACGGGCGAAGCCGATTACGCCTGGAACTTGCAGATTTCACCGGCGGTCCTGGACTCGATGGAAGCGGCCGGAAATGGCCAGGTAGTGGTCGCATACGGGCAAGCCATTGAAACCATCTGGATCAACGGCGCCGATCCCAGCCCGGATAATCCCAATCGTTCCGTCTGGATGGCTGATGGCTCCAACCCGCATCCCTTCCTCCAGAACAAATCCATCCGCCAGGCGATGTCAATGGCGATCGACCGCAACATCATCGCCGTGCAGTTGTATGGCCGTTCGGGTAAAGCGACATGCAATTTCATCAATTCGCCCGCGTCCAATGTCTCGCCTAACAACACTTGCGATCAAGACATTGCCGGCGCCAACGCTTTGCTTGATGAAGCCGGCGTGATGGACAGCGATGGCGATGGCATTCGCGAGTACGATGGGCATCCCTTGCGCGTGCAATATCAGACCAGCACCAATGCCGTGCGCCAGAATACACAGGCGCTGATCAAGCAGTGGTGGGGCGAAATCGGCGTCGAGACCGAGTTGAGGAATATCGACGCTGGCGTCTTCTTCGGCGGCGACCCGGCCAGCCCCGATACCTACCAGAAGTTCTTCTCCGATGTGGAGATGTAAACCACTGGCTCGTCATCCCCGGATATGGAGAGTCTGCTTTCGAACAATCGCTGTGGGCAAGCGCCCGGACCGGACAACAACTGGACCGGCTCCAACATCATACGCTTGTGCAATGCCGATTATGATGCCGCGCTTGACGAATTGAGCAGCACTGCGGGCCAAGACGCGCGCGCTGCCATCATCATTCGCTTGAACGACATCCTGGTCCAGGAATACGCGTTGATTCCGCTGGTTTACCGTTCCTCGGCTTCGTCTGCCTACTCCAATTCCCTGGGCGGCATTGATATAAATGGCTGGGATTCGGAGATGTGGAATATTGAAGACTGGCACCGTATGGACGGGTAATCCGACCCGAATTTCACCCGAGTTTCAATTGAAGCAAGAAGGGGCGCGCGCCGCGCGCCCCTTTTCTTTCCCCGCCTGTCGACAGCCACAGCGCGCGCATTTTGACAGAATTTCCATAATCCAAAGCGGCCGTCGTAACCGTTGCCATCTTTCATTTTTTGCAGGCCTGGAACGACTTTTACGAACCCCTGACTTTCCTGCGCAGCCGGCACAATTGGACAATGGCGGTTGGCTTGCAGCAGTTTCACGGCTTATACGCTGTCAACACAGATCTGATTATGGCGTGATGGCTGTACCGCCAATTTTGCTTTTCTTCTGCAAGGCGTGGTCATTTTCGGTTCCAAGGGCTGAAAGGTCGCCTGCCCGGCGCCGTGTGGGCGGCCGCGCGACAGGGCAATCGCATCAAATTTAAATTGCGCCGATAAATGACATTTTCCCCTCAAATTATGTACTCCGTAGGGGCGTTTCGCTGAAACGCCCACAATTTGCCGGCCATTTTCAACGGGCGTCTCACGAGACGCCCCTACACTTCCGCAATTTTCGTAGCGAACCGCTCATTATGATTTTGATGCGATTGCCCTGGGCCGCGCGATTCGGAATTAGACAATCTAATTGTTATTCGGTAGAATCCAGGCGGAGTGCTTTTCAATCGTTTCAGATAAATCAGCGAGGGAGACATGAAAACGAAACTTACTGTACTGCTTGTCTTGGTTCTGGCGCTGTCGGCTTTTGTTTGGTCTGCCGCAGCCCAAAGCGAAGATACCGTGAACATTCTGTTCTGGCAGGCCGCGTCGCAGATGAACCCGTATCTCGGTACCGGCACCAAAGAATTCGAGGCGGCCGCGTCCGTGCTTGAGCCCTTGGCGCGCTACAACCCGGCCGGAGAAATGGTGCCCTGGCTGGTGGATGAGATTCCGACGGTTGAAAACGGCGGCGTATCCGAAGATTTAACCACCATCACCTGGACACTTTCCGAGGGCATCGTCTGGTCCGATGGCAGCCCCCTCACCGCCCACGATGTCGTCTTCAGCGGCGAATTCTGCTTGCACCCGGAGACGGGCTGCACGGTTCTCAGCCAGTTTGACGGCGTGGAATCGATCGAAGCGCTTGACGACCTGACGGTCAAAATCACATTCACCGGTCCCAAGCCCTTTCCTTACGGACCTTTTGTCGGCTTCTTGACCCCGATCATTCAGAAGGCGCAGTTCGAGGGTTGCATCGGCGCCGCCTCGCTGGAATGCTCTGAGGAGAACTTCGGCCCCATCGGCACCGGTCCCTACGTTGTGGAAGAGTTCCGCGTCAACGATGTCGTCACCTATACCGCCAATCCAAATTTCCGTGAAGAGGGCAAGCCCTATTTCAGCCGCCAGGTCTTCAAAGGCGGCGGCGATGCCGAATCGGCTGCCCGCGCGGTCTTGGAAACGGGTGAAGCGGATTACGCCTGGAACTTGCAGATTTCGCCCGCCGTCCTTTCCGCGATGGAAGCGGCTGGCAATGGCACGGTCATCGCCGGCTACGCCAACAATGTGGAGCGGCTGATGGTGAATCAGACCAATCCGGATCCCATGCTGGATGGCGATACGCGCTCGGTTTGGATGGCGGATAACGCCAACGCGCATCCCTTCCTGCAGGAAGACGCGATCTGGCAAGCCATGTCGATGGCGATAGACCGCAATACGATCGCCACACAGCTCTATGGCGCGGGCGGCGTCGCGACTTGCAACGTGATCTCCGGTCCGCCTTCGGTCGCCTCGCCCAATAACGATTCCTGTCTGACGCAAGACATAGACGGCGCCAACGCGCTGTTGGACGAAGCCGGGATCATGGACAGCGATGGCGATGGCATCCGCGAATTCAACGGTATGCCGCTGATGGTCTCTTACCAAACATCGACCAACGCCGTGCGTCAAAATACCCAGGCATTGATCAAACAATGGTGGAGCGAGATTGGCATCGAGACTGAATTGCGCAATATCAGCGCTTCGGTCTTCTTCGGCGGCGATGTTGCAAGCCCGGATACATACGCCAAGTTCTACACCGATATCGAGATGTACACCAACGGCTCCAATGGCACCGATATGGAGCCTTACCTGGGCAACTGGCGTACAACCGAGATTCCGGGACCGTGGAACAAATGGGGCGGCTCCAACGTGCCGCGCTGGTATAGCGAAGAATTCGACGCGCTGCTGGACGAGATGGCGGCAACCGCCTCGGCAGAAGGCCGCATCGCGCTGACTATCCAGATGAATGACATGCTCGTGCAGAACGGCGTCATGATTCCCTTGGTCTTCCGCGCAAGCGTCTCGGCGCATGCCAACTCGATCAGCGGCGTCTCGATGAACGCTTGGGATTCCGAGCTCTGGAATATCGCCGACTGGACGCGCATGTAGCGCGATCTGATTCAGACCTTAGCGCAGGCGGCTGAATTGTGGGCCGCCTGCGCAACGCATTGTCGCGGTAGGGGCGACCCGGCGGGTCGCCCACACATTCAACATACTACAGCGGGAGCCCGAATAAGGCCTAGAAATGCACAAACGTCGGAGTTTGCGGCTGCCAGGGTATGATTATCGGAATGACGGCGTCTATTTTGTAACGGTCTGCGCTCATCAGAAGCGTTGTATATTCGGCGAAATCCTGAATGGAACCATGATTCTAAACGAATGCGGGTTTATTGTTGAAGAAGAGTGGCTAAGGGCAGAATTAATCCGGCCTAACGTTGAATTAGAAATGTATGTACTAATGCCAAATCATTTGCATGGCGTAATTGTGTTGCGTGATGAGCACGACAAGCAAAAGATGAATTCTGATTTAGCAGCCACGCCAATCTCGTCTACGCTCAAAGCAGGATCGTTGGGCGCAATCATCGGGCAATTCAAGTCGGTCGCCTCCAAACGAATCCGTCGCCTTAAGAATCCGCCTGAACGGCCGATATGGCAGCGAAACTACTATGAAAGTATCATTCGTACGCCTGATATTTGGAACCGAACTCGTGATTATATCGCCGCAAACCCAATGCGATGGCGAGAGGACTCCTTATATGTTGGATAGCTGCTTGGGAGGGCGACCCGCCGGGTCGCCCCTACCGCTAGCATGATAAATCCAAACGACAGGGCGACGCTCAACCTCTGGAAGCGGAGATAATGAGGCGGAGGCATTGGTATGGGAAAATACATCGTACGAAGGCTCTTGACCGCGATTCCGACGATATTGGTAATCAGCTTTATTATTTTTGCAATTGTTGATCTATCCCCCAGCGACCCCACCGGCAACCTGCCCCTGACGATCCCGCCCGAAGTACGGGCGAAGATCCGCGCCGCGCTGGGCGCCGATGATCCCTTCGTGGTCAAATACGTCAAATGGCTGAATCAGTTCTTCATCGCCGAACCGCTGAATTTCATCGAAACTGTCACTGACATTGAATTCCCCGGCTCAGAGGATCGGACGCGCGTCATCTCCTGGGCGACGCGCGGACCGGTGATTGACATCATCGCCGAGCGCTTGCCGCAAACGCTTTGGGTGGTCGGCTCTTCATATATTCTCGGTGTCTTAATCGCCATTCCAGTCGGCATCTACTCGGCATATCGGCAGTATTCAGTTTTTGACCAAGTCGGCACGTTCTTGATGATGGTGGGTTTTTCTGTGCCGACCTTCTTCACCGGTTTGATGTTCATCATCGTCTTCAGCGTGAATCTGAAGTGGTTCCCGTCGGTCTATGACACTACCCTCGTGGTTACTGACATAGAGACATTGAAAGAACAACTGCGTCAAATGATTATGCCGGTGACCGTCCTGACCTTGTACACGACGGCGCAGATGAGCCGTTATACGCGCGCCTCCACGCTGGAGAACTTGCAGCAGGATTTCGTCCGAACGGCGCGCTCCAAAGGCTTGACTGAACGTGTAGTTGTGAGCCGCCATGTGGTGCGCAACAGCTTGATCCCGGTTGTCACACTGATCGCGCTGGGCATCCCGGGCATCTTCGCGGGCGCGCTCATCACCGAGCAGATTTTCCGCGTCAACGGCATCGGCCAATATTTGATCATCGCCATCCAAGGCGGCGACTTGCCGACGGTGCAGACGGTCACTTTCATCTTCGCCGTGCTTGTGGTGCTTTTTAATATCGTCGCCGATGTCCTCTACGGCATACTCGATCCACGCGTCACCTACACCTAGCGGAATGAGGGGCTGAGACTATGACCGTTAAAGCGAAGACAAAACCGGCGCAACTTGAAGCCGCGGAAATGGTGAAGGCGCGCACCTTTGCTGGCGATGCCTGGAATCAGTTTCGTAAACATAAGCTGGGGATGATCGCCATCGGCGTACTGGCGGTGATAATACTCGGCGTCTTGTTCGGTCCGCTATTTTGGACGCTCGACCCCGAATACATCGACATGTCGCTTATGGGATTGCCCCCAATTATTTCCTCGCCTGAACATCCTTGGGGCACCGACACGCTGGGGCGCGATACGCTCGCCCGCGCTTTGCAGGGCGGCCGCGTTTCTCTCTTGATTGGGATCTCCGCCATGTTCGTGTCGATCACCATTGGCACGGTCATCGGCTTGGCCTCGGGATATTTCCGCCGTCTCGATAACCCGCTGATGCGCATGACCGATATCTTCATCGCTTTGCCGCAACTTCCGCTTCTGCTGGTGCTGATGATGCTCTTCCGCGAACCGCTGAAAGCCTCGTTCGGTGTTGAAGGCGGCGTCTTCATTTTGATGGTCTCGGTCATCGGCGGTCTGCAATGGATGCCGACGGCGCGTCTCGTGCGCGGCGAAGTGCTGACGGTAAAGTCGCGCGAATTCATCACAGCGGCGGATGCGGTCGGCTCGCAAGACGGCCGGATTCTCGCCAGCCACATCCTGCCGAATGTGATGAGCCCGGTCATCGTCGCCGCCACCTTCAGCGTGGCCGCCGCTATCATCACCGAATCGGCCTTGTCCTTCCTCGGTTTGGGTTTCCCGCCCGATTTTCCGACCTGGGGGCGCCTGCTCTTTGACGGCAAGGATTACATGACAATCACCTGGACGCTGGTCTTCTGGCCCGGCCTGTTGATTTCGCTGACGGTTCTCTGCGTCAACTTCATCGGCGACGGCCTGCGCGATGCGCTGGATCCGCGCTTGCGGCGCTAAGCCGCCTGGCATTTGTCGTTTCGGGGCGCGTCGTTCGGCGCGCTCTTTTTGTGTACGCTTCACTTCTGAATAGGCTACAATTGTTCTATTCAAGGGAGCGCTGATGTCGATAGAACAATCTCTGCGTAAATTCGTCGACTGGTGGCGAGCCAACATCAAGGGCGATGAGAAAGGCGAGACGCAGATCTTCCTCGATCATCTTATGCGCGCCTTTGGTCATGCGGGCGCCTTGGAAGTCGGCCGTTATGAGGAGCGGATTCGGCGCCGCCGCAACGGCAAGACCACCGTATCGTTCGCCGATTATCTCATTCCCAAGCGCGCCCTCATCGAGATGAAAAAGCGCGGCGAAGACCTCAGAAAGCACTACGTGCAGCTGGAGGAATACTGGAAGAGCCTGGATAGCCGGGTCCGGCCACGCTACGCTATTCTCTGTGATTTTGATGAAATCTGGATCTTCGATTTTCACACCCAATTCTACGATCCAGTCGATGTTGTCAAGATCGACGAGTTGCCAAGCGAGCGGCACAATGCCCTTTCCTTCTTGAGCCCGGGTCACTATAAAGCGCCTGTATTCAAGAACAATCGCGTAGAAGTGACGAAAGACGCGGCATTTCAGTTGGCGGAATTATTCCGTTCATTGGAAGACGTGGTCGATGGAGCAATAGCGCTGCGTTTTACCTTGCAGTGTATGGTCGCGCTCTTCGCTGAAGACGTCGGTTTGCTACCGCCGGCTACGCTGCTCAATATCGTCGAAGATAGCCGTCAGCGGCGAAACGCCACCGATAATTCACATGACCTCATGGCTTTGCTTTTTACCATGATGAATTATCCCAAGCATGCCCGCCGCGCCGGGCGATTCGGTCAAGTGGATTACTTCAATGGCGGCATCTTCCAGGAAGTCCATCCAGTCTTCCTCAGCGGCGCGCAGCTTCATCGGCTCGAAAGCGCCTGCCGCGAAGACTGGTCGAAGATTCGCCCCTCCATATTCGGCAACATTTTCGAATACAGCATGGACCAAAAGGAACGGCATAAGGAAGGCGCGCACTACACGACCGAACTCGACATCAAACGCATCGTCGATCCCGTAATCGCCGAGCCCTGGCGCGCCGATATCGATTCCGTCAACTCGCTGCCGGACGCGCTCAAGCTCTACGACCAACTTTGCGACTACATCGTCCTTGACCCGGCATGCGGGTCGGGCAACTTTTTGTATGTCGCCTACCGAGAGATGAAAGCGCTGGAAGCCGACCTGCGCGAGCGCATCGTCGAGCTAGGCGGCGACATCGCGCAATTGCAGCGACGAGTGACTGCCAAGCAGTTTCATGGCTACGACATCAATGTATTCGCCGTTGAACTGGCGAAGGTCTCGCTGATGATCGCCAAGAAACTGGCGGTGGATGAAATTGGATCGGACGAGAATCCGCTGCCGCTTGACAACCTGGATGCAAACATCAAAGCCGAAGACGCGCTCTTCAATGAATGGGTCGAATTTGACGCCTGTATCGGCAATCCGCCTTATTTGGGTGGCTCCACGATTGGCAAAGAACGGGGTCTTGCCTATATGAGTGAAGTACGGGAGAGATTCAGCGATGTGCCCGGGCGCGCCGACTACTGTGTCTACTGGTTTCGCAAGACGCACGACAATATGAAAGACGGGGCGAGAGCTGGCTTGGTCGGCACGAACACCATCCGACAGAATTATTCGCGCATCGGGGGACTTGATTATATTCTTGCCAACGGCGGACACATCTATGACGCGGTGTCTACCATGCCTTGGTCTGGTGAAGCCAAGGTGCATGTGTCGATTGCCAATTGGTGCAAAGACAAACCACCATTCGCCTCTCGTCTGCATTTCTATACGGGGCGAAATGAAGCCGGCGAATATACCTTTCGCACGGCGGAAAAAGAGAGAATTAACGCGGCTTTATCGGACAAAACCTTTGTAAGCGGTGCTCGAAAGCTAAACGTTAATGCAAAACCCAAACGAATATTTCAGGGCATCGACGTTGGTAACGAAGGGTTTGTGCTCGACAAAGAGCATGCCAAGAAGCTAGTAGAGCATGACTCGACCAATTGGACCGTTGTCAAGCCTTACTTGATTGGCGACGATCTGCTTGGACAATCGAAGGGACAGCCAAGTCGTTATGTCATCGATTTCTTTGGTCTTGATATTCTGCAAGCGCGGGTATACTCCGAGCCCTTTGCGATCGTTGTGCAACAAGTCTTGCCAGCTCGCAAAATAAAGGCCGAAAATGAAATTGCGCGCAATCGCGAGGCGCTAGCAGAAAATCCAAACTCGAAAACGAATAACTTTTTTCAAAGATTATTGGAAAATTGGTGGCATCATATGACCGGCAGAGTAGCGATGACACATTATCTCAAGAACATCAGGCGCTACATCTGTTGCTCGCGCGTGACTAAACGCCCAGTTTTTGATTTTGTTTCCAACTCAATTCGTCCTGATTCTTCCCTGAAAGTGTTTGGCTTCGACGACGACTACACCTTTGGCATTCTGCAAGCCGACGCCCACTGGCAGTGGTTCGTCGAGAAAGCCTCGACGCTCAAATCCGATTATCGCTATACGTCCCACAGTGTATTTGATACTTTCCCGTTCCCGCAGCAACCGGCCGCCGGACGTGTAAAAGCCGTCGCGAGCGCGGGCCGCGCCTTGCACGAGTTCCGTCGCGAGCGCATGGAGAGTAGTGGTACGCTTACTCTTCGCGACATGTATCGAACTCTTGAAGAGACGGGAGCGAATCCCCTCCGCGACCTCCACGCCGCCCTCGACCAAGCCGTGCTCGCTGCCTACGGCTTTGATCCCGAGGTCGACATCCTCGAACAGTTGCTCGCGCTCAATTTCGAAGTCGCCGCGAAAATTGAAGCCGGCGAGCCGGTTACAGCGCCCGGCATCCCGCCCGACTATCCCAACCCGGCCGAACTGGTCAGCGGCGGCTGTATCCAACCGCCAGACTTATTGTAGAGAGAGGCGCCATGCCCTATATCAAACAGATCACCCTCGACCAGGCCACCGGCCTGCTCAAGCGCGAACTGGAAAAAGCAGTCGCGCGCGCCGGCCGCGTCTGGAACATTGTGCAGATCATGTCCCTGAACGGGCGCGTGATGAAAGCCTCGATGGACATGTACGGCGCGACCATGTTCGCCGCGTCCCCGCTCTCGCGGCAGCAGCGCGAAATGCTGGCGGTTGTCGTCAGCCGGGTCAATCACTGCGTCTACTGAATTCAGTCCCATGCGCATGACCTCCGTGCCGAGGTCCAAGGCTTCACAGACGCGGACGCGGCCGACGCCTTTGTGCATGCCATCGCCCGCGATTGGCGGACGGCGCAATTAAGCGCGATCGACCGCGCCCTCTGCGCCTACGCCGAAAAGCTCACGCTGCACGCGTCCAAAATGGACGAGGCGGACATAGAGACTTTGCGCCGCGCCGGCCTGGATGATACTGCGATTCATGACGCGACGCAGATCATCGGGTTTTTTAACTATATCAATCGCGTCGCCGATGCCCTGGGTGTGGAGCGCGAGGAATCCATCCTCCCCTGGGGCGAAGACTAAGCCGGCAGTCTCCCGCCGCCCTTGGGTTCAAGCACAATACCCCAACGGTCACACTAAACTTTTCTATTTCCACTCTGGCGAGCCTTGTAAGCTCTTTCTGATAAAATCCATTGTAGGTGGAAGGGTAAATATAATGTTGCTGTTCTTATCGCCTTATCTGTGTATATAGGGATAAGGCGTGTCAAATACCTGTATTGCGTTTTAGCCCGTTTGTACACATAATGTACGATACAGTTAAATTACAGGCCGTATCTTCGTCCTTAGATGTAATTGCGACTGTCGAGACACGCTATGGCTATCAATGTGCAATGGAACGACAAGTCGAAGGCGTACATAGAATGTACCTTGCAGGACCCATGGTCTTTGAGGGAATTTATCGAGGCGCGGAAAACCTGGTATCGGATGATCAAATCCGTGGATCATCGCGTGCCAATCGTGCTGGACCTGCGAGAAACATTTGAGTTGCCCAAGGGCGCTTTGCGCCAATTCAGCGCGATTCATCGCACTCCACACGAGCGACAGGGCCACCTGTACGTGATCGGCTTGAACCCGGCTTATGAGCGAGTGGCTCAGCATCTGTTTGATGGAACCGTTGATCCTGATAAATCTGTGCGCATGGTGGATTCCGCCGAAAGCATTGTCAGTCCCCAATAACTGCGGCCGCGCCTAACCCGATTCAGCATAACTCCCGTTGCCATTTGTCGCCCGGGCTTTAACCGGGCCGGCCGCATTGCTCTCTATCCAACTGCTAACCTGAAAATTCTCTGACGCCGGATCAGCAAGAATCAGAGTGTTCCGGCTGGCATAATCATCTATGATTTGGGCGGAATGCAAACAGCGCTGGGGTGAATGGAATGTTGGAAGACAGCGGCAATCAAAGGACGGCGCTGGTCGCGCAGATCTGCGATTACTTGAGCGAGATTCATCCGCGGGCGGCGAGCCTGCAGGAGCTTGGCGAGAGGTTTTATCTTAGCCCGTTTCACCTGCAGCGCCTTTTCAAAAACGCCACCGGCATCTCCCCGCGCCAATACGCCGCCGGCCTGCGCCTGGAGGAATTCAAAGCGCAGGTCAGGCATGGCGAGCGCATTACCGACGCCATCCTGGCGGCCGGTTACAGCTCGACGAGCCGCCTCTATGAGCACAGCGACGAAAGCCTGGGCATGACGCCATCGACTTACGGCAAAGGGGGCGCTGGCATGACAATCTATTACAGCATCGTCGATTGCCCGCTGGGTCAATTGCTGGTCGCCGTGACGGAACGCGGCATTTGCAAGACCGGTCTGGGCGACTGCGCGGATGCGCTGACTGCTGATTTAAAGGCGGAATTCGCCCGGGCCGAAGTCATTCGCGACGATGCCGGCGTCGGCTATTGGGTGGAGCGGATCATCGCCTATTTGGAGGGCTGGCAGCCGGATCTGGATCTGCCATTAGACTTGCGCGCGACCGCCTTTCAGCAGAAGGTCTGGCGGCAATTGCAGGCGATTCCCGTCGGTGAAACGCGGTCCTACAGCGAGATTGCCGCGGCCATCGGCCAGCCACAAGCCAGCCGCGCAGTGGCCAGCGCCTGCGCCAGCAATCCGGTTGCGCTGGTCATTCCCTGCCATCGCATCATTCGTAAAGACGGCAGTTTGGGTGGATACCGCTGGGGTATCGAACGCAAACGCGCGCTGCAGGAACGCGAAGCAAACTTCAAACGCCGGGCAGCGGCCGACTTGGGCCAGCGCGCCGGCAGCGAATAGCAGCTTCTTTTTCAATTCGCTGGCTAAATTGCCCGGCGCTCGTCCAATTGGACAATGGTTAGTTCACGTAATATGATAGAGATAAAATAAGAGCTTTGGGGGTGGCATGTCTATTCGCAATCTGCATGTTTTGATCCTGGTCAGCGTCGCTTATGTCGCTGTGCAAATGGTGGCCGATATCTCAAGCCTGAGAGACTTGATGATTGCCGGCGTGAGCGTCAGCGCCTTTTCTATCGCCTATCCGCTGACATTCACCTTGCGCGATATGGCGCACAAACTGGCCGGTCCCCATGTCGCGCGCACGCTCATCATCGCCGCTGCCGTCATTTACCTGATCGCGCAGGCCTTCTTCGCGATTATATCCGGCCTTCCTCCGGAGATGAGCGCTGAAGAGCGCACGGCTTTGGGCCAGTTGCTCACACCGGAATGGCGTTTTCTGGCGGCGGCTGTCCTAGCTTCTGTCATCTCGCAACTGGTTGATACCGAGATTTATACGCGCTGGGTGGAGCGCTTTGGGGCGGAGCGCCAATGGGGACGCGTCCTCGCGAGCAACGCCATCAGCATACCGCTCGATCGGATTCTCTTCCTGCTCCTTGCCTTTGCCGGTTCATGGTCGACCGACGAGATCTGGGCGGCCTTCTTCGGCACCACGATCATCCGGCTGGTCTTCGGCGTCATATCGATACCGGGCATTTACCTGGTCGAAGAACATTCGCAAGACTGGGTCAAAATGTCGGAGATTACGCATAGCGATCCGCCGTCATTTGCGCGCGCGCAGGATAGTTGACGCGGAAGGCCTTGGAGTGCGCCTCGTCCTTCGCTGAAATCGGCCGCGAACAAGGAGTCTCCCCTTTCAGGAGATTGAGCGCGCTGGCCTTCATTTGATATGCGCTATTGATATGCGCTATCACTGCGCGCTCTTTGTCCCGCTGGCTATTTTGGCGTCCTGCCGACGGAGGTTATGATCGGGCTATTCACATCCAATATCTTGGTCAAATTCGTCGTTACCTTCGTCTCCATCCTTGGAATCTATCTGGTCAAGGAGCAGCCTAGGGAGTGGCTGATCTAATTGACGCCGTATAGATCGGTAACACACATCAGAAATTAGTCTTGTAGTCTTCTGAGTAAATCAGATCGCACAGAAGGTATCTGCAGTAGTTCTTCCAGGAATTCGTCGTAGTTGGCTTCTCTGTCGGCTGCTCTAAGCGCGAGAATCTGGTCATAGTCAATACCGACGAGATCACAAAACTCCCGGCCTGTCATCGCTTCCTCAACGCTTATCTTGCGCTTGAATCCGATTCGGATTTCTTCCCGCGTGTTAGCATTAAACCCGCAAATCTTCCCGTGGCAACTGTAATAATGCAATGTCGACTCGTTTGTGGCGAGAAAATCAACAAGATTTTGTTGCTCTTTCTCAGAGGACTTCGTATCGAATTCGTGACCGTCCTTGAGTTCTACAACGTAGCAGTGTTGCGAGTGTGGTTCACGATCAAAGACAATAAAGTCAGGTTCAATGCCATCGCCATTTAGAGAAATACATTTCTTGACTGCCTTCTTCGTCGCTACTCTAACGCCAATGTCCATGATTTGCGCGCTAAGAAACTCATCGACGTCGCTGATTAGTTTGTCTGCCATTAGATGGGTGACGAGTTTTTCCAACTCATTTCCGTTCCTGATTATAAGACCTTGGACTCGACTAAGTAGGTGACTCAATTTCGCGTCTCCGAAACAACGCGCGTATGCACCCTTGCGAACCTCTTCAATTGGCTTGCCTTCAATGTCACTCAGTCGCGCCATCGTGCGCCTCAACGTCACATCCCAGGAAATTGCGCCCCTGCTCGCGGCAAGCGTGCATTACAGAGAAGGAACCGGCCGCGGGGTCTATAACCAGATCACCAGGAGATGTTGTCGCCGCTATGAGTTCACCCTGAAGTCGTACGGGTTTATTGTGAGGGTGTGTTTTCTTGATTTTTTCTCTCCATACGTCAGGAATGTTGCGAATTGTCCACACACCTTTAGCCCGACGTGGCTCCTTCTGGATAATCACACAGAACTCTGTTTGATGGCGTGTGCGGTAGCCTAGGCCCATACGCCCCTTGTCCCATGTCACCATGTCAACGACACTGAGATTTGTACCCTTGATCCAGTTGCGGAAGTCCGTGCAAAGGTGAAACTTGTCCATCCACAGAAAGAGGTGGCCGGATGGTATCAAGACACGTCCAATCTCACTAGTAAACTTAGCAATTTGCTCTTCGGACATTTGAGGAAGTTTCACTCGGACATGATTGCGGCTGGTATCTTCATTGCCGTATTTCATCTTGTCGTAGACGCCGCGAAACTGTGGGTCGAAAAATGCGGCTGGTACAGAGTTGTCGTCAAGCATTCCAAGGAGTTCTAATCCGTCCATTTTGATTCGTTGATTGAGGGGCAGGGCGGAAGGCAATATGAGAGGCGGGCATTGAAGAGTGCGGACATTCGAGAATACACCGTTTGTCTTGTGATCTAATTCAAGTCCTAATTGTGCTTGTGTTACCATGATATTGGCCTTTGTCAATCCACACACATAACTAGAATATACCGCAGAATCACTAAAATGCTTAGAGGCGTGGAATAGTTTCTCGGTGTTTTCTTTAGTGACTTCATACCTAACCCCGCCGCCAGACAAAGGCATCGGCATCGACTTCGCCCAAGTCCAGGCGACTGATTTCCCCCGACGCCAGTTCGACGCGCATGATGCGCGAGCGCCCGTCGACCGAGCGGGCGAAGGTCACGGCCCGCCCATCGGGCGTCCATTGCGGCAGGCTGTCGTAACGTGAATCGACCACCAGCGGCTCGACCTGGCCCGTCTCAAGCGAATAGAGATAAATGGAAGACGCGCCATCGCGCCGCGAGGCGAAGACGATGCGCCGCCCGTCCGGTGACCAATCGGGCGACGAGTCGGGCGAGCGGTGCGTCGTCAATTGGCGGACTTCGCCGCTAGCAAGCGTAATGCTGTGGAGATTCCAACCGGCGCCGCGATTTGATGTGAAGGCGATGGTTCGGCTGTCGGGGGACCAAGCCGGCTCGCGGTCGCCGGCTTCATGCGCGGTGACGCGCCGGCCTGCGCTTCCATCCGGCCGGACTATATAAATGTTGTTGTCGTCTTCCCGGTTGCTGGCGTAGGCGATCCAGTTGCCATCGGGCGACCAGGCGGGCGCCTCCGCGATCGCCAGGGAATCCGTCAGCCTCGTGACATCGCCGCTAGTCAAATCGTATGTGATGATATCGCTGCCGAAGCGCAGATACAAAGTCAACGCCAGCCGCGCCCCATCCGGCGCGAAAGACGGCTCGCTGAGAAAATCGAAATCCAGGCGCTTTTTCAGGCCGAGACTCAGATCTTGCACGATGACGACGGGCAAGCCGGTTTCGAGCGTCATATAGGCGACCATCGCTGAAGGCGCGACCGCCGCCAGCAGATGGCGCAGGGTGACGGCCAAAATGACAAGCGTGAAAACAAGCGCTGACAGACGGAGCAGGCTGCGGCGCATAAGGTTTCAGGCCGCGGCCGCCATGAAATGACGCTGGGTCAGGTATTCGCTGATCTGTTCGGCGGCGATGGCGGCTTCTACCGTCATGTTGTAGAAAGCGCCGCGCCCCTTGTAAAAGACACCCACCAAATATAGTCCCGCGTGCCCGAGCACTTGCCGCCCATTGGGATGCGCGCTGACATCGCGCAGCGGCCAGCCGCGTACGCCATTCGGTCCAATATCCCAGTCACAGCCAACTTCCGGGTAGTAACTGTCCTTGCTGTATTGCATGTCGATATCAAGATAGTGATGCAAGACAGGCAAGAAGCCGGTGGCCATAATCGCCAGGTCCAGTTCGACATACTGTCCATCGGCCATGGTCGCTCCGCGCGCATCGAAACGGACCGGGTGTCGCGTGGGAATGACCGCGCCCTGGCGCAGGGCATTGAGCAATTCGGGGCCGCGATAGCCGACGGCGCTGCCGCTGTTTGCCGGCGCCTCCCAGACGCCGAAGTCCTCGAGATTGTATTTGATGGCGCCGGTTCGCCGCTGCAGCCACTCACACATCGGACGCGGAAAATAACTGCCCAGCAGCATCCAGGCGTGGCGGGGCAAACCATAGGGATAACGCGGACGCAAGTCGACGCCTGTGCGTATCGCCAGCCAGGCCGAGCCGCCGGCGGCGACCTGCCCGGCCGCCACCGCGATATCGGTGCCGCTCGGTCCATTGCCGACGACCAGCGTGCGCTTGCCGCGCGCCTGGTCCGGATGACGGAAGTCGCGCGAATGCAGGATTGTGCCCTCGAAGCGATCCATGCCTTCAATCTCGGGCAGTTGCGGGTTGTCGAATACGCCGGTAGCGGGAATCACCGCGCGATAGCTTTCGATGCCCTGGCTGGTCTCCACTTGCCAAAGGCCGTCGGCGCGCGGCGCAACGCGATGGACCTCGATGCCCGGCTCGATTGGCAACTGCTGATCAGCCACCCAGTCGCTGAGGTAACGGTGATATTGCGGCGCCGTCGGAAATATGCCCCAGCGCAGGGGAAACTTGCGCCCGGGCAATTCGCTGAAAAAGCGCGATGTGTTCAGGCGCAGGGAAGGGTAGAGGCTATGCCAGGTCGTTGCCAGCGTCTGCGAGCGGTCGATGATGCGATATTCAATGCCCGCATTCCGCAAGGCGTAAGCGGCATTGATACCGGCCGGGCCGCTGCCGATGACCAGCACATCCGCCGTCGGCATCAGTTCTGCCGCTCCGACGGCAAGGCGGTCGCCGTGCCCCGTACGTAGAGGCGGACGCGTGTTGGGGCGGCCGCATAAGTCGCGGGAAAATTCAGCGCATCGGCGGTGCTGCGCGGCTGTACATGTTCCAAGGTCTCGCGGATTAAGCCATCGACCCATTGCGCCTGGAAGGTGGCGTCCTCGTTGTATTCTGCAACCGGAAAACCGACTATTCCATTGGCCAAAGCGAAAAGGGCCAAGGCGAACATTGCGGCAGCGATGGTTGCGATAATAGTCAGGGCCTGCCGGTTGGCGCGGCGGACTTTGCCGCGGGTCGGCGCAATTTGCGCAAGCCGATTCAGCAGCCGTTCGCGTTGGTAACCGCCGCTGAAGTCCAGCGCCTTCAGGCCGCTCAGCGTCGGCGGCAAGTCAATGTGTTCCAGCAAAATCGGCAGAATCTGCGCTCGCTGCTCATGGGCGCGTTCGATCTCGGCCTGAACCTGCGCATTGCTCAGCGCCGCCGCCGATGCCAGGACGATAAGCATCGGACGCGCCAGTCGCGAGAATTCGCTTAAGTCATCGCGGATTTGCTCGGCAAGCCGGCTGTCCTCCAGCGCGTATGTAATGCGGATCATCAATGCTGGGCTTTCCTGCAACTTGTGAAAAATGGCGCGATCTATTTTGACACATTTGACCGCCCGTTTACAGTCCTGGCGGTGGTCGGTAGTGTATCAGAGTCGGTTGAAATAGTCTGGTAGGGGCGATCCGGTGGATCGCCCGATGGGTACGAACAGGATCGAAATTGGGCGACTCACCGAGTCGCCCCTACCAAATCGTCGGTATTTGAAGAAATTCAACCGAAATGGATACATTACCCGGTGTTCGATGCGGTATCTGCTGCTGGCCGAGGGCGGCTAACGCGGTCCCGGGATCCAGCGCGCAATGTCGACCTGCTGCGCCGCGTCCAGCGCGGCTGGATCGCCAATCGGCAGCCAAAAGGGCGATTCCACAACGGCGACCGGGCGGTCCTGCGCCAGCGCCGTCATGTAGTCGGTGATCTCATATTCGCCGCGCGCGGTCTTTTTCAGGTCGTAGTCGAAGACATCGGCCGCAAACTTGTAGGCGCCGATGCTGCAGGGCGCCGCCGCCCCATAGCGCCCGGAAGGCGATTTTTCGTCGATGCGCAAAAATCCGCCGGCGTCGCTGCGCACGATGACGCCGTAGCGCTGATAATCGGAGCGCTGCTGCGAGAGGACGCCATAAGCCCCCCGGCTCAGCCGGCTCAGCGCGGATGCCGCGTAGAGGTCATCGCCATTGATGACGAGAAAGTCGTCGCTTTTGATCGCGCCGCGGCAGCACTGCAGAGCGTGACCGGTGCCCAACGGCGCGGGCCTCTGCTCGACCAGTTGGTAATCCGCGAAGATCTTCTGCGCCGCCATGTAGCGCGCAATCTGTTCCTTGAGGTAGTGGACGACAACGATCACGCGCTGGCAAGCGGCGCGGAGGCTCAGCAAAGACCAGGCCAAAATCGGCTGTCCCTGAAGGTTTAAGAGGGGTTTCGGCTTGTGGAGCGTAAGGGGGCGCATACGCGTGCCGCGGCCCCCGGCGAGGATTATGCCATCCATCGCGGCGAGCGGTCAGCGCAGATCATCGTAATAGGCGCTGTCGCCGTCTTCCTCTTCGGCGAATTCGCCCTCGCGAAACGAAGGAATGATCGTGTCGTCTTCACCGTAGAGGTCACGATAGCTGCCGATGTAATCATCGTCGAGATCATAGCCTTCGTCTTCCAGTTCGTCATCTTCCAGGTCGACATCGACATAATCTTCGATCAAGCCTTCGACATCTTCCAGCAGCTCATCGACATCGTCGTGTTCCGTCTCGAGCTCCTCCGTCGCGTCAGCGTCGTCCAGGCCCTCGAAGGAAACGAGCTCCGGCTCCTCGGCTTCGGCAAAGGCGGCGAGCGCCGCCTCGAGCGCCGTCGGTTCGTTCACGGGCGCCGCAATCTCGTCCAGATCGTCGAGATCTCCCATCGCTTCCAGATCGTCAAGCGTCGGCTCTTCGATGCTTTCAAGATCGCTGTTACGCGCTTGGCTCAGAAACAGGTCTAACAGAGAAGACGCCGCGCCTGCTTCCCCATCCGCGGGGGCGGCATCGCCCGAGTTTGGCACAATGCCTGACATCATCAAACTCCCTTCGCCAGGCTCAAGCCATGGTCTCTTTCACTATAGCGCAAAAGTATGAATGTAGCCGCAAATCGCCCGTTAACTCAGGATGGAAGGCCGTGGCAAGCAGGTGTTCTTGGCGGGCGGCGACGATGCGCCCGTCTTCGAGCCGCGCCAGCGCTTTCACCGCGTCAGCGGCGGCGGTGACAACCGGCGCGCGGATGAAAACAGCGTGGAAGGGTTTGCCCTTCAAACCGGCAATCACAAGGTCCGTTTCAAAGCTGTCGATCTGCCGTCCGAAGGCATTGCGGTCGACCCTAATGTCCATTGAAGCGAGGATGGGCTGTTCGTCAATGCCGATATCTTTCGCAAGGAAGATCATGCCGGCGCATGTGCCCCAGGTCGGCCGCGAGCGCGTGAAGCGCCGCAGCGGCTCTATCAGGCCGTAGGATGTCGCCAGTTTGCCGATGGTTGTGCTCTCGCCGCCGGGGATGATCAAGCCATCCAGGCCTTCCAACTGGTTCGGCAGGCGGACTTCGGCGGTCTGCGCGCCAAGCTGGCACAACATCTTGATATGCTCAATGAAGGCGCCTTGCAAGGCGAGTACGCCGATTTTCATGATTGGTCTGTTTGTCCTTGCGCCGGGGAGATGACCGCCTTCTATTATGGTCGCCTTCCGCCTTGAACTCAAGACGGCGCTTCGACGCGAATCAGACGGGCCAGGTTGCTGCCGATGATGCGGAACTCCCGGCCGAGCTTGAGCTGCATGGGGCCGTCAAATGGCGCGACGTGGATCACCTCGCAGACTTGTCCCGGCGCCAGACCCAGGGCCTCGATATATTGCAAACGGTCGAACTCGCGTGTGATCAGACGGCGGATTCGGACGGTATTGCCGGCGGGGACATTCGCCAGAGCCACATCCGCAATGGCTGGCAGGTTGCCGTCGGCATCGGGAATCGGCTCGCCATGCGGGCAAGATTCGGGCTCGCCTGTCATCTCGTACATGCGCTGCACGATGGTTTCGCTGAGCCCGTCGCTCAATCGCAGCGCTTCGTCATGCACGCCCAGCCAATTGATGCCCATCACCTGGGTGAGAAAGACCTCGGCAATGCGTTGGGATCGGATCAGCATAAGCGCTTCCAGCCGGCCGGCGTCGGTGATCGTGATGCCTTGGTATGGTTGATGCACCAGCAGCCCCAAATCGCTCAAACGGTTGACCATGCGGTTGACAGCCGGCGGGCTGACAAAGAGAAGTTCCGCCAGTTGCGAGGACGTGACAAAATCTTTGCCGTCGGGCTGCCTGTCAATGAGGCGATAAATCTCCGCCATGTAGGCGCGCATCTTGTTGCTGAGTTCGCTGGACACGTGGCTTTCCCAAGCGCTGATTCGGACCGGCGGCCGCGGTTTACAAGCCGTGTTCGAGGCGCGTGATCAGGCGTTCAGGCAGGTCGTAATCGAGCATGCGGCGCTGTACCTCCGGTATGTTGTACGGGATGCGCCGGTGTTCAAAAATGCCGCTGTTCAAATCCAAGATGCCATAAGCGGCGTCCGGGTTTTGATCGCGTGGCTGGCCGATGCTGCCGGGATTGATTATCTGGCGCTGACCGTTAAGCGCGTAAGGCTCGTCGTATTGGGGCGGGGCGGAATCTGCCCTGTCCTCTTTCTCGGCCGCCGTATAGATCACCGGCTGATGCGTATGCCCGACAAAGCAATAGGGCGTTTCAAAATGCGGGAAATTCAAGGCGGCAATTGTCGGCTCCAGGATATATTCCCAGATGGGTTCGCGCGGGCTGGCGTGCACCAGCGTATATTCGCCGATGACAAATGTGACCGGCAAGTGTTCGAGAAAACTGGTATTCTCCGCCGTCAGCGTGTCTTGCGTCCATTCGGCCGCGCGCCGCGCATCCGGGTTGAAGGTGCGCACGTCCAGCCGATTGAGGGCCGCCCAGTCGTGATTGCCGGCCAGGCAAAGCTGTGGCAGCTCCTTCAATTGCTCGACGCATTCGTTCGGATCGGGTCCGTAGCCGACGACATCGCCCAGGCACCAGACAAAATCCCAGTCGCCTTCGCTATGCTTTAGAACAGCTTCAAATGCGGTGTAGTTGGCGTGTATATCGGAAATGACGAGGATGCGCATGTGCCGGCTTTTCGCTCGCAAATCAATAGGAGCATCTTACCATAATCCGGGCTGCGATTGCGACATACGCCAGCCTGACGTCAACATGTCGATTCGCAAACGCAGGCGCGGCGAAGCTGCGCCGCGGCCGCATTCTTAAGCGCGGCCGGGAAACGTGTTAAGATTGTCGCATTCAACTGAAGACAAGGAGGATTCTGATGTTTTTCGAACTGCGCGTTTATCCGCTTATGCCCGGCAAAGCTGATGAGTTTGCTAAATACATGGACGACGTGATCATTCCATATCAACTGTCGAAGGGGATGGTCATTCTGGCATCCTTTGTTAATGACAAGAAAGACACCTACGTCTGGATACGCCGTTTTGAAGATGAGGCGGATAAAGAAGCGCGCTATGATGCCGTGTACAACAACGATTATTGGCGGGACGAAGTCGCGCCGAAGCTGCCCGCGCTGATGGATGTGGATGCATTGCAGGTCACCAGACTCGAGGCGACGCCGCGCTCCTTCATGCAATAGGAGCGGACGGCCGAATCAGGCGCGCCGACCTTGACCGAATTGGGCGAAGGTCGCAATTTAGCGCGCATGGAGCGCGGATGCCGGACTTCGATGTAAGCAAAGCCATTCTAGGAAACGGGCCAATGTTCGCGCCTTTCCAAGCGCGCGATAGCGGTGTCCCGCTGCGCGATGCCAAACTGGATGCGCGGACGGAGCTGCTGCTTATGCGCTGGTACGGCTTCTGCCTGAGTTTTAGCGAAGCGCGCATATACGGCGAGGAGGAGGAATAGTCCAGTGGCGGAATATTATCTTGACGACAGCGTGATTCAGCCTTTTTGGGACAATACAGTCGAACCGCGTCTGGAAATCGAAAGTGGCGACACGGTTGTCTTTGAGTGCCAGGAAGCCAATGGTCAAGTCCAGCCGGACTGGACAGTTGCCGAATATGAAAATGTGGATCGCAGCAAGATTCATGCTTTGAACGGCTCGGTCTGGATCAAGAGCGCCCAGCCCGGCGATGTTCTGGAGATCGACATCCTTGATTTGCAGCATAAAGGCTGGGGCTGGTCGGCGCATCGGCCAGGCATGGGTTTACTGCCGGAAGACTTTGATTATAGCTATCTGCATCAGTGGCGCATCGACGGCGAGACCATCTATTCGACCGAGCTCGACCATATCAGCTTGCCCTACGAGCCGCATCCGGGCGTGGTCGGCGTGGCGCCGCGCGAAAGCGGACGCTTCAGCACGTTTCCGCCGCGCGCCAACGGCGGCAACCTGGATGTGCGCGACATGGTCATCGGCTCAAGGCTGTGGCTGCCCGTGCTTGTCGAGGGGGCGCTTTTCGCCACGGGCGACTGTCACGCGGCGCAGGGACAGGGCGAGGTCTGCGTGACCGGGATTGAAGCGCCGATGACCGTGACGATGCGTTTCAACCTGCTCAAAGATATCAAACTGAAAGAGCTGCAACTGCGCCGGCCCAGCCCAATGAGCAAGCTGGACCGGGCCGGTTACCACATCACGACGGCGCATGGGCCCGATTTGATGGAAAATGCCAAGAACGCCCTGCGCTACATGATCGATTGGCTGGTGGATAATCACCGGATGAGCCGCAGCCAGGCTTATATCTTGTGCAGCGTCGCTGGCGACTTGAAGATTAGCGAGATCGTCGATGCGCCGAATTGGGTCCTGTCATTTCACATCCCGCTGGCCTTGTTTAAGTAATCGATTTTTGAATTGTAGAGCGGAACTCAACGCGCATTCAGATGCGAAAGGCTTGTCCCCTACGTCATTGTACGCCTCAACTATGGTCTACTTCGAGTTTCAGGTGCCCATCGCGGAGGCGCTGAAACTCCCGCTGATTCGCGGTGTTGTGCCTCTCCATCCGCTCGTCGACGTAGTTGTGTATTTCGCGCTACCAATCAGAATCTGTCGTAGACTTGACTTTCCTTTGGAATCTCTCGTTACACCTGATTGCTGGCTAGCCGTCAGCCGGTGGCCATAACCCAACGGCTTTCAGAGTACGCAGGAGAAGCGCGCCGGGCACTGGTTTGGCATCCCGGCGAAGTTGAATATGTAGCAGATAAATCTTTGTGGCGCAGACAAAAAAGTGGACGCGAAAACCGCCACTCTTTCCCCGGTCTGAAGAACTATCGCTCATACGGGAAATCCACAATGGCGCGCCATCCACATCCTGTACACGCCTCCAAGATTCACGCGTCGCCCCCAGGTTAGCTACAAACGTCTCGTAGTCCGCCGCCAACCCGTGGCGATTCTTTGACAGCTTCTTGAGCTGGCGCTTGAAACCGTCCAAACAAATAACTTCCCTATTCAAGAACAGTCTTACTCCGCAGCTCGTCGGCCAGCTCAAGTGCCGGCCGACCCTTACCCGTTTTGATTTCGTGGAACGCTCGTCGGAAGTACTCCTCCATCGCTAACTCCTCCGAATAATCAAACTGACTGTTCTTTTGCTGCTCCGGGTAAAGGTAGTAGATCGCGCGGACAAGCTCATCAAACGACATGCTTGTCACCCAATCGACGATGTCCTGTACACCCGATGCCAATTCTTCCGACAAACGCGGCATGTCGCTTTTGACGCTTGGCTCCTGACTGTACCGAGGGCGGTTACGGCTGTCGTAAGCAACATTGACCAGCGGCCCATCACACAGCCGCTCTATGTCCGAATAGACAGTCGGCGCGAAGGGACCGTAGGAATGCGGTCTAAATTGATAGAAGTTCGTCGGCAACTTGCCATTGAACTCTTCCCCCACCAAAAACACTGACTTTTGCAACTGCAATCGGTCTAGGCCGTGATGCCCGGCAGCTTCAACGATGGCGATCAATATGTCCTCTCTGCTCGCCACCCGGATGCTCATCCTACACCTCCTTTTAAGCAACATGACAATAATAGTGTAGTGTATACGATTTGCGACGACCAGTACGACGTCCGACACGACATTCAAGAGGACAAGTGGACGCGCGACCGCTGACAGAGTACCTGTAGTGTTCGCGATGCAATTTCTGCGCTAGCCTTGGCGATTCTTCAGCCAGATCAGCCAGTAGAGCGGACGGCTCAAGATCCACAGCAGCAGCGCGCGCGCGCTGCCATAATGCTTGCGACAGTAAACCAGCATGTCGCGAAAATATACCCGCGTGGCCGTCCAGTTCCGCGTCGAGGACTTCTCGTGGTGGATGATCTTGGCGTCGGCGAGGAAGCGCGCCTTGCCCAGCGCTCGTTGCGCCAGCGCGTCTTCCGGAAAATATAGCAGCAAATCGCCGTCCAGCCGGATATCCGCCCGGCGCATCATCAGGCAGGAGCCGGGCACAACCGCCACATCGCGGTCGCTTCTGCGGTCCCAATCGGCGTAGAAGCGCGCCGCGTGAAGGCGTCGTTTGCGTCCGGGCATGAGATTTCCCAGCAAGCTATTACTCAGCAGCAGATAGGCAAAATCTTGTACTTCCGAGCAGGTTTGCTGAATCTCGCCATCGGGAAAACGAAGCTGCCCGGTCACAGCCGAATAGTCGGGATGCTCGGCCAGGAATTGGCGCATCAGCGCCAGGGCATCGGGCGCGACCTCGGTGTCGGGATTGAGCAGCAGCGCATATTCGGCGCTGGCCGCTTCAAGGCCGATATTGTTGCCGCCGCAGAACCAGGTATTTTGTTCCTGGCCGAGCAGGCGGACTTCGGGAAAGGCGGCGCGGACCATATCCGCGCTGCCGTCGGTGGAGGCGTTGTCGACCACAATGATTTCGAGATCAATGCCGCGGCTGTTCCACAGCGACTGCAGACAGTCGCGCAGCAGTTCACGCGTGTTGTAGCTGACGATGATCACGGACAAATCGGGCATGGCAGTTTGGGCAGACCGCTTGACTCTGCGTTCAACTTAGCACAGGCCGGGAAACTTGCAAGGCAATCCCCCCGCGCCGGGGCATTGGCGCCGGCAAGCGCTTCACGGGTACTGTATCAAAGTCGGTTGAATTTCTTCAAATACCGACGATTTGGTAGGGGCGACTCGGTGAGTCGCCCAATATCGATCCTGTTTTACCCATTCGGGCGATCCACCGGATCGCCCCTACCAGACTATTTCAACCGAAATGGATACACTACCGCTTCAC
>JAJDUC010000044.1 GCA_022826865.1 Anaerolineae bacterium | reverse complement strand
GCACGGCAAGCGCTCTTCTACTACATCGAAGCCTGGTACAACCGCCGCAGACGACATTCGTCGCTGGACTTTGCCAGTCCGATGCAATATGAGCAGGGGCATTAGACAGATTCAGTGTCCACTAAAGCGGGTCAAGACCAGAATTCCGAAGCATCGGGGAGGGGAGCTAACGTAGTGCGAACTCGCTTGTTTACAGCAGGTATCGATACTTGCATCATCAGAAAACAGTAAACAGTATCGCTGCAACGTCGAAACTAGCGTTCCCCCATTGCGATGGGGGGATTGTGGGGGTTAGATCGGAACGAAAGCAACTTCAGCATTACCAGACAAGCTCTACAAGGACCGCAGCCATTCACGAATCAGGCGGGCTGTAGCTTGTGGCGCCGCCTGCGGAAACAGGTGCCCTTGCCCGTCCATCTCGTGGAAGTCCGCATCCGGAAGCAGGGACTCGGCCCGGTCCAGGACTGCAACCGGGAAAGTATCGCTATGAGTAGCGCGCAGGATCAAAGTCGGCGCCAAGCCATTCAATTTCGGCAAAGCATTCCAGATTTCGCGATATACTGTGGCGAAGTAATGCGCTTCCCAGCATGTGGTCCAGACCAGTTCAAAACCGCAGCCATCGGCGCTGGGACGCAGACCGTGTTGCACATAGAGCGCCAGCGTCTCGGCCGGCCAGTCAGCGAAGATCGGTTTTTCGCGGAAGCGGGACAGAGCTTCCGCGCGGCTGCCGAAGACGCGGCGCCGGCGGCGGGCGCCCCGCACCAGCGGAAGCTGCTCGACCGATCCATTCGCCCAAGCCTCTTCGATAATCCCCAAGACATGCGGCGGAAGGAAGACCGGATCGAGCAAGATCAGCGCTTTGAAGGCTTCCGGCCTTTTGATCAAAGCCAGGAGCGAAATGATGCCGCCGAGGGAATGCCCCACAGCAACGACATCGCGCAGGCCGCGGGTGTATAATCCAGCGAGCAGATCATCGGCGGCGGCGCTCCAATCGCGATAGCCGGGCGGCGGCTTTTCGTCGCCCCAGAGGGCGCGCGGCGGCAGGCACAGGCAGCGATATTGGCTGAGCCCGCGCAGCATCGGCATGTATGTTTGCGGCGGGAAGCCGTTGGCCGGCGCCAGGTGCAAGATGGGCGCGGCCTTGTCGCCCGTGAGTTCGATCAAAGTCTGCGGCATATCGGCATTTAATCCATGCCAGCCCGGCAATCGACCGAAGCTGGCGGACAGGGGAAATCCAAATGCTTGATCGCTCGGTAGTTTTCGCGGTAGGCGCGTCCTTGATCGCCCTGCTGGTCGTGCTGGAATTGGTGCGGCGGCGGCACTTGAGCGAGGAGTATTCGCTCCTGTGGCTGGGAACGGCCGTTGTGATGCTTGTGGTCGGCGTCTGGCGCGATCTTCTGCATGGCTTGGCCGATCTCGTCAATATCGAATATCCGCCGAATCTCCTTTTCCTGCTTGCTGCGCTTTTCTTGCTGTTCATCCAGCTCTATTTTTCCACTGTCATCACCCGGCTCACGAAGGAAAACCGGGAAGCGGCCCAACATATCGCGCTGCTGCGCCAGGATCTGGAGCAATTACGGCGCCAGCAAGCTACTGGCGAGGGCGACAAGGGCGATCAACACAAAGATGTATAATACGACTTCCGGCAGATGCCGGTTCAGCGGATTGCGATCCAGCTTGGCGACTTCAGTCAGGCTGCGCGGCGGCAGTTTGGGGCGGGACAAGCGCGGCGCAATCCGCCAGGCGAGCAACGCCCCGCCCAGCATGCCGCCGATATGCCCCCAGCTGTCGATGCGTGAACCGGGCAGAAAACCAATGACCAGATTGATGGCGATCAGAATGCCCATGTGCTGCAAGCGCGCCCGGACCTGGGCGTAAACAGCGCGATGTTGATAAAGATGCGCGGCTTCGGCGGCGAATATGGCGAAGACCGCCCCCGATGCGCCCACTGAAAATGTGGCGATACCGCCCAGGACAAGGCTCAAGACCGAGCCGCTAAGCCCGCCCAGCAGATAAATGAGCAGGAAACGAACGCGCCCGAAAATCGGCTCAACTTGCCCGCCGATTACGTAAAGCGCATACATATTGAAGAATATATGCCCCAGGCTGCCATGCAAGAACATCGCGGTCAACAGGCGATAGAATTCGCCATCGACGACAATCGCTTGCGAGATCAACGCTCCCCGCAGCATGAGCTCCCACTCCAGGCCGGGTTGCAGGAAGCCCACTAAGAAAACCAGCCCGTTCAGCGCGATGAGCAGATAAGTGAGCAGCGGCTGGTCCTCCCGCGGGCGGCGCGGGCGCTTCAGAAGCCGGTTAGGCGCAGAGGCAGCGGCTGGCCGCGGCGTCCGCGCCTGATACAGAGGGTGATCTTGATTGTTCTGTTCTGTCATGCCGCTCCCATTGCTGTTAACCATGCGCCTCAAATGACGACTCTTCCGAGGCGTTCATTCGACAAGTCTCCGCAAACTTCACCAAATGAAGAAATGGTTGTCCCGACTTTGAGAAATACTGCACAATTCACGATTTGCTTGTTTTAATCTCATCGTCAAAGACATATAATCTGAATATACACGTTCTTCGAACCTAGGAAACAGAACACGATGACTGCCAGTTCAATCGCCGAAATCATGATCTTACCGGAAGAGATCCTCTGCGAGATGCACGAGGAAGGCGATGCCTGCGATGTCATTGTACGAATGGAGGATGGCAGCGTCTATACCGCCTTGTTTGCCACGCTGTCCTATATCCACCGCCAGTTGGAGCTAACCTGGATGGTCACAGACACCATACCGGAGACGCCGCCGGTCCGTTATGCCGTGCTCGATACGCCGCATATCATCGTAGAAGAACTCAAAGCAATTACGATCGAAGACACAATCGACAATCTGGTGGCCCAGGATGTCTTCGAAAGCCTTTTCACACGCGTGACCGAAGACGAAAAGGCGGACGCAAAGCGGCATGTCACGGCATCTCAACTGACCACCCAGGAAATTGCAACGGCCGTTATCGAAGAAGTACTGGTCCTGATCGACGACTGAGCAAGCCCGCCGCGCCTGCGGCGGAGAGAAACGGCCTACCCTGGCGCCCTGGCTGCTGCCCCTTTCAGCGCTATCAGATTCTCCGCTATAATTCGCGGCAATTCGCCGCAGATAGTCTATCCTTGCTTATCGAAACGCAGCAGCGCTGAGCCGATGGTCCGCCGGCTCGAGGGGTTATGATGCCTGAAGAACGTTACGAAGAGAGTCAGATCTACAAGATCCGTCATTCGACCGCCCACGTTATGGCGGAAGCCATGCTGCAACGCTTCCCGGAAGCCAAGATTGCCATCGGCCCGCCAATCGAAGATGGCTTCTATTACGACTTTGAATTGAGCCGGCCCATCGCCGACAAGGACATCAAATGGGTCGAGAAGCGGATGAAAAAGATTCTTTCGGGAAGGCACGCCTTTAGAATGCGTGAAGTCACGGCGGATGAAGCGCGCGAGATCTTTCGCGACCAGCCCTACAAGCTGGAGTTGATTGAAGATCTGGTCAATGGCAGCATCGACGATAAGGGCCAGCCTCTGAATGACCCGGCGCCGGGCCTGACTGTGTATACGCAGAATCATTTCACCGACCTCTGCCGCGGTCCGCACGTTGAAAGCACAGCCGAGATTAATCCCAAAGCGGTGAGCATATCGCTGCGTCCGCCGGCCGGCGCCTATTGGCGCGGCGATGAAAAACGCCAGCAATTGACGCGCATCTATGGCACGGCCTGGGAGACGCCTGAGCAACTGCGGGATTTTCGCATGCGCATGGAAGAGGCGATCAAGCGCGATCATCGCACGCTGGGGGAAAAGCTGGATCTCTTCATTATCGACTCGATGGTGGGAAAGGGCTTGCCGCTTTGGCTGCCTGAAGGCACGATGCTGCGCGATACGCTGGAGCGCTGGCTACGAGATATTCAGATTGAACGCGGTTACCTGCCGGTGGTCACGCCCCATCTGGGCAACATCGAACTCTACAAGACCTCCGGGCATTATCCATATTATTCCGACAGCCAATATACGCCGATTGATGTTGACGGCGACGAGTTTATGCTGCGGCCAATGAATTGCCCGCACCATTGCCGCGTCTACAGCAGCAGACTCCGCTCTTACCGGGATCTTCCCTTGCGCTATGCCGAGTTCGGCACGGTCTACCGTTACGAGCAGTCGGGCGAATTGCGCGGTCTCACGCGGGTGCGGGGCTTCACCGTCGATGACGCGCATCTATTCGTCCGTCCCGACCAATTGCTGGACGAGTTCAAAGCGGTGGTGCGCTTGATTCAGCACGTATTCAGTTCGCTTGGCATGACCGATTTCCGCGCCAGGGTTGGCACGCGCGACCCCGATAGCGACAAATA
Source organism: Anaerolineae bacterium (assembly GCA_022826865.1). Taxonomy (GTDB): domain Bacteria; phylum Chloroflexota; class Anaerolineae; order Aggregatilineales; family Phototrophicaceae; genus UBA6055. Next base: position 2,069 of record JAJDUC010000044.1, on the reverse strand, counting down.
CGTCGGCGACAACGCCCTCTGGGAAGAAGCCACCGTCGCTATTGTTGACGCCTGCGACGAACTGGGTCTGGCCTATCACATTGAACCGGGCGAAGCCGCCTTCTATGGGCCGAAGCTGGATTTCATCGTGCGCGATGTATTAAAGAGGGAGTGGCAACTGGGCACGGTGCAAGTGGATTACAACCTGCCGCAGCGCTTTGACCTGGAGTATGTCGACCACGACAATGAACGCAAACGCCCGGTCATGATTCATCGCGCGCCTTTCGGCAGCCTGGAGCGTTTTATCGGTATCCTGATCGAGCACTTCGCCGGCGCCTTCCCGCCCTGGCTGGCGCCGACCCAGACGATCATCATCCCCATACGCGCGAGCCACAATGCTTACGCCAGCGAGGTTGAGGCGCATTTGAAATCCAAAGGCATGCGCGTCAAAGCGGACCTCCAAGACCGCAATATGCGCTCAAAAATCAAGACGCATCGGGCGATGAAAATCCCCTGGCTGTTGATCGTTGGCGACCGCGATATCGAGAATCGCAGTGTCAGCGTGCGCCTGCGCAACGACGTAGACCTGGGCGCCATGCCGCTGGAGGACTTCGCCGAGGCGGCGCTGCAGAAAATCCAGTCACAAGCGCAAGATCTTTGAAGGCATACAAGTGTAGCGACAATCGCCAATGGCGCGATCTGCGAATGAATCGCTTCAGCGATGGCAACCACCGCAATGCTTGACAAAGCGGCAGATAGCGCCGAGCGCAGCCGCTAAATCAAGCCGCCATTCTGCGAGAAATCCCGGGTCTGCCGCATGATTTGACCGGCTTTGAAGACGAGCGCGATATTGTCATTGTCTTGCAATACCCGAATGTCCGCCAAGGGTTCGGCCTTTATTCGGCCTTTATTACGATAACGTCGGCTTCCTTGCCAACTTCGATTGTTCCCAGCCGGTCTTCCATTCCCATGACCCGGGCGGCGACACGCGTGCCGCCTCAATCGCCTGCATCTCCATCATCCCATAACGCACGAATACCTCCAGCTCCGTCGCATTCTGGCCATGTTCTACAAATGGCGCTCCAGAATCGGTGCCGATAGCGATCAAGACGCCTGCTTGCAGCGCCTTCTCGAAACCGCGGCGCCACAAGCATTGCAGGTGACGCGCAGGCCGAAGTTATGCGCGGTCTTCGCGGCGGCCTCCATTTCCTCAAGCGACATCAGCTCGGTATTAGCGTCAAATTGCCCGGCGGCCGCGCCGGTAGCGCGCAGGTGAATCCAGTCCGCGCCCAAGCCGACTTTTTCTCGAACGGCGCGTACGACTTCCACCGGGCCGGTTATGTTGCCCCTCCACCACGCCGTGAACCTGGTTCGGTACACCCCCACGCCTGTGGGGAAAACTCGCGCTGTATCACGCGCCGTATCGGAAACGGACGGTACACCCCCACGCCTGTGGGGAAAACTATCTCTGTCCTTCTGAAACCGAGTCGACGGGCGGTACACCCCCACGCCTGTGGGGAAAACGATTAGGCCTCGCTTCGAAGACATTCTCACACCCGGTACACCCCCACGCCTGTGGGGAAAACTGGTTTCGGCCATGCCACAAGCGCGTTGCTGCCGGTACACCCCCACGCCTGTGGGGAAAACGCAAACAATGGTACGGCGATAATGCAGTCAATTCGGTACACCCCCACGCCTGTGGGGAAAACCTTGTCGCCGTCCTTCAGAAACCGAGTCGAAGGGCGGTACACCCCCACGCCTGTGGGGAAAACGCGCCATAATGCAAGCCTAAAAGGGGATTTTCTCGGTACACCCCCACGCCTGTGGGGAAAACTGTCTCAGTGTCGCTCACGTCTGCAATTTCGGCGGTACACCCCCACGCCTGTGGGGAAAACGCCTTGCGCTCGATTGTGAAGTTCCGCACGTAAACGGTACACCCCCACGCCTGTGCTGACGAGGGGACACGTTTATGTTTCAACATAATCGTTTGTCAGCAATCAGTGTAATGGGTATCCAGAGTCCGCGCCTGATGACTTGATCGTGAAAGAACTGTAGTCCCTCTTTGAAGAGGCTCCACTTGCGCCGCCAGC
>JAJDUC010000006.1 GCA_022826865.1 Anaerolineae bacterium | reverse complement strand
AAGTTAGTCATGCGAAATTCAGCATAATTCAGCATAAGGTCGATAGGTAGGGGCGGCACTGTGTGTCGCCCGAAAATTCGCGCTTTTGTCGGCGGGCGATTCACAGAATCGCCCCTACACCGTTCTTCAGATTGTTGCATTACTTTCCTGATGTTACTTGTGTCCTTTGCGCCTTTGTGGTGAAGTTGATATTGGTTCATTGGAATTTCAACCGACTTCGATACACTGCCTGATTTTGATGCGATTGCCCTACTCCCCCGCGCGAGTTCGCATGTTGACCTCAGGGGACTTGTGCTAAAATAGCGACACGATTCTTGTTGAACAATTGGAGATACGCTATTTGCAGTCATTAGAATTGGCACATTGCATTGTTGACCTCGTTGAAGAACGCAAGGCGGAAGACATTCTTCTGCTTGACCTGCGGCCCGATCAGATCATCGCCGATTTTTTCATCATCTGCACCGGCGATAACGAACGGCACTTGCGCGCGCTAACGGAAACCGTCCGCCTGGAAGTCAAACAGCAATATCAGAAGCTGCCTTTCACCAACGAGGGCAAGGCGGAAAACGGCTGGGTCGTCATGGATTACGGCGATGTTGTGGCGCACTTTTTCTCGCCGGACAAGCGCGACTATTATGCCCTGGAAGAACTTTGGGATGCCGCCTCGAAGGTGATGCTGCGCATCCAATAGTTGCATTCCACACCGAGAGCAATACGTAACACCAGGTTAAGGAGATCAAGACATGGAGCCGATATTCGCCGCTGCGATCCAGCGCTTTGAAGCCATGCACGACGAATACTTCCAGTATATGGACGGACTAACGATGGCCGACCTGGATTGGACGCCCGGACCGGATATGAATTCGCTCTGCGTCCTGGCTGTGCATGTGACCGCGGCCGAACGCTTTTGGATCGGCGCCGTGGTTGACGACCTCGAAACGCGCGATCGCCCGGCGGAGTTCAGCGCGGCCGGCTACGAACTGCCTGCTTTGAAGGCGCTTTTCAGCGACAATATCGCCTTCTACCGAAGGGTCCTTGAATCGGCGGGTTCAAGCCGCCTGGGCGAGGTCGTCGATGTCAGCCGCTATCGCCATTTTCCGCCACAGCAATTCACGCGCGGCTGGGCGCTGCTGCGCGGCCTGGACCACACGTCCGAGCACCTGGGGCACGCCGGCATGACTCGGCAATTGCTGGATCGGCGCTAGCTCAAGCGCTCTCGGCGAATCGCTTGAACGATTCCATTGTTTTGCGCGTCTGTTCGCGGAATCTGCCGCTGCCCATGAAGAACGACATGATGCGCATGAATCCGCTGAATTGAAATTCGGTTTCGAGCGTCCAACGCGTGCTGTCGCCTTCATCATAAAAGGTGTTGCGCACGATATTGTGCACCCCGCTGGCATCGTATGTGCCGGAGAACTCGTCGGGCAGGTTTCGTGTGATGATCGTCTCGACCATTTCCACGCGCCGCCGGCCCATCTCGTAGAGCAGCCGCGTCTTGGCGCCGGGCTGGCCCGGCTCGCCACTGATTGGCTCGTAGCTGACCAAACCTTCCTGCCACAGTTTAAGATTATCGAAACTGTCGAATAGCTCAATCACCCGTTCGCGCGGCAATTCGATCGCTATTTCCAATTTGTAGCGCATGTCTTGACCCCGGCTCTTCTCATTTGCCTGCCGCGACGTCTTATTCTACCGCAAACCGGTAGATTGCGGCGATCGAGTCTGGCCCGCGGCGGCGAGGGGACGTTCCCAAGTTCCAGGCGCTGGAGGAATTGGCGAGGCGGCCGCTGCGGTTGGCGCGCCAGGTCTACTCCCGCAGCCGGCGCCAGCCCGATTGCAGCAGGTAAACCAGGCCGAAGATCGCGCTTAGCGTCAGCACTATGCAAGCGCCCGAAGGGATATCAAGGTAGTAGGAGGCGTAAAAGCCGACGATGCCGCTGACGATGCCGACCAGCGTGGCGATCAGGATCATGTGATGGATGCGGTCGACCAGCAGGCGCGCGGTGGCCGCCGGCGTGATGAGCAGAGCCAGCATAAGCGCAATACCCACCGCCTGCATGCTGGCGACGATTGTCACCGCGACCAAAACCAGCAGCAGAATATTCAGAAGCTGCACCGGCAGCCTGAGACTATGCGCCAAGCTGAGGTCGAAGCTGACGATGAGGAATTCTTTGAAGAGCAGCAGGATCACCAGCAGGACAATAGCTGTCAAGGCAGCCATGGTGAGAAGGTCGTCCTGGCTGATGCCGTTGATGCTCCCGAAGAGGATATGCGTAAGATCGGCCGTATAGCTGGCTTGGGTGCTGACGATGGCGATGCCCAGCGCGAACATCGTGACGAAGACGATGGCGATGGCGCTGTCTTCCTTGAGTTCCTGTTTGCGCGTCAGCCAGGCGATTACTATCGCGGATATAACGCCTGCGCCGAGGCCGCCGACGAAGAGGTTGCTCTGTACGTTGCCGCCGCTGGCGATATAGGACAGGGCGACGCCGGGCAGTATGGCATGGGACAGGGCGTCGCCGAAAAAAGCCATGCCGCGCACGACGACGAAACAGCCGACGACGGCGTTGATGCCGCCGACGATGATGAGCGCGAGCATGCCTCGCTGGATAAAAGCATAACTGAGCGGCTCGGAGAAAAAGCTGGCGAGATCCATCTGGCTATTTTCGCCCGGCGTCCGCGCGGAAAAGCAGCAGATTATCGCCTTCGGTGAAGACGGGCAAGGCCGGTCCGAATGCTTCCTTCAACTGCGGTCCGCGCAGCACCTCTTCCGGCAGGCCGTATGCCAGCAGCCGCTTGTTCAAAATGAGCACCTTGTCGCTGCGCAGGGCGGCGTTTTCCAGGTGATGCGTCGAGAGGACGATGGTGATGCCATGACGCGTCAAGATGTCCAGCGCCTCGATGATTTCCTGTTCCGAAACTTGGTCAACGGCGGTGAACGGCTCGTCCAACAGCAATACGCGCGCATCTTGCGCCAGCGCCCGCGCGATGAATACGCGCCGCCTCTGCCCGCCGCTGAGCATGCCGATCTGACGTTTGGCCAAGTCGCTCAGGCTCAATTGCTTAAGCAGGTCGTTGACGATATCGCGATCGGCCTTGCCCGGCATGCGAAACCAACCGATGTGCCGAATGCGGCCCATCATCACCACATCAAACACCGACACCGGAAAGGTCCAGTCGATTTCGCTTTGCTGGGGTACATAGCCGACAAAACTGTGGCTGCTATGGCAATCCATGCCGTGGATCGAGATATGACCGGAGGAAAAGGGCAACAAGCCAACAATGGCCTTGAAGAGTGTGCTCTTGCCCGCGCCGTTTGGCCCGATTACCGCCACCCGCTCGCCCGCGTCAACCGAGAAACTAACATTGTGGAGCGCTTGCCTGTAGCCCGGATAACCCGTCGACAATTCTTCGACATGCAACGCCGGCTGGCTTAGGTCGAAATCCTTGCCCAAGCTCATCACCATTCCGCTCCCGCCCGGAACGACTTGCCCAAGTGTGCTACCGCGCTCGCCAGCCGGCGTCATGGTGTATTGCGCGAGCGCGGTAGCTCAGATTAGTCGGATGCGCGCCTAGCGGCTGCTATCCTCCCGGACTCGTTCACATGCTGAGCGCGTCGACAATGGCGCGGATATTGTAGCGCATGTAATCGAGGTAGTTTGCAGCCGGACCGTCGACGCTCAGGCTGTCGGTATAAAGGACGACAAGTTCCGCTCCCGTCTCGCTCGAGATCGCATCCATCACGCTCGGGTTGACTATAGTCTCGCCGAAGATTGCCGGCACTCCCGTTTCCTTGACGAGGTCAATCAAGTTGGCGATGTCGCGCGCGCTGGGTTCGACATTGGTCGAGCCCCCGGGAATCACAGTATCGACCACCTGAAAATCGAAGGTCGCCGCCAGATATCCCATCGAGTCGTGGCTGGTGATCAAGATGCGATCTTCCAGCGGCAATTCAGCCAGGAGCGGCAGGATGTAGTCGGCTTCCAAGGCGGCCAATTCTTCAATATAGGCGGCGGCATCGGCCGCGTAGCCGTCGGCCATGTCCGGGTCGAGCGTGGACAGGGTGTCGCGAATCATCAGCGCCCAGAACATCATATTGTGCGGATCCCACCAGACATGCGGATCACAAGAGCCTTCTTCGTGCGCATGCGCGCCATGATCGTGCCCGCCGCCGCAGTCGATATCTTCCAGCCGGCCCAGAACCGAGTCGTGATCATGTTCCTCGTGATCGCCGATGAACGCGCCCAGCTCGGCTTCGTGTTCGTCGCAATGCGTTTCCATTGCGTGGCCGTGCTCATCGTCATGGTCGTCTTCATGACCGTGCTCGTCTTCATCGGCGTGGCCGTCTTCATGACCGTGCTCGTCTTCATCGGCGTGGTCGTCGTCATGACCGTGCTCGTCTTCATCGTCATGGTCGTCGTCGTGGCCATGCTCGTCTTCGTCGTCATGGTCGTCGTCGTGGCCATGCTCATCTTCATCGGCGTGGTCATCGTCATGACCGTGCTCATCTTCATCGGCGTGGTCGTCGTCATGATGGTGCCCGGACGCGCCGATGGGAATGATTTCAATGCAGGCCGACGTTTCGACGATTGGGATGCCTTCAGCCGCGCCGTAAACCGACTCGAGCAGGCTCTCTTCAAAATACGCGCCATTGACGAATACCACATCGGCTTCGGCAAGCGGCGTCAAGTCGCGCGGGCTCGGCTGAAAACTGTGGATGTCCGCGCCCACCGGAATCAGCGTTTGCAACTCGATGCGGTCGCCCGCAACAGCGCCCACAACATCGGCCAGGATACCGTGCGTCGCGATGACTTTTAGCGGCTCTGCCTGGGCGAAGCCGATGAGGCCGCCCAATTGAAGCCATAGACAAGACAGGACTAGCAGAATGATCTTGTGCCACATCGTAGTGAACTCCGATTCTCTATTGATACGAAGTCTCATTATATGTGATTCTTTTTCAAGTGGCAAGATGTCATACGTTATAATTCCAGCGTATCCATGAGAACATGCCTTAGGCCAACTCCGGTCAACAGGCATTGCCTCGGGCAAATCAACTTGATGCGGACAACAGCGCCGGTACCCGATGACACGCAGCAGGCGGCACATCCGCCGCGCGCTGCGCCGCCCTACACGCCTTCCGGCAGGCGCCGACGGATACGTCCGGCCGGCTGGATTCTGATTTTAATCATCATTTTGATCTCTTGTTCCCTCGTTGTGACGTCGAGCCTTTTTGTCCGCGCTATGTTGGCATTCACGGGCATTGGCGCCGCCGGCAAGCAGGTTCAGGTTCAAATTGATGGGACGCTGCGCCGGCTGGAGACAAGTGTCGAAACAGTCGGCGACGCGCTTAGGGAACAAGGGATCGACTTGCCGGCCGATGCCGTCCTCTCGCCCGCGTCAGGCGCGCCCCTCTTGGATGGCATGCTAATCAGCGTCAGGCTGCCCCGTGAGGTGACGCTTGCGGAAGCGGGAGGGACGCGCAAATTCGCAACGGCGCTGGAAAGCCCGTTGGCGATCTTGGAAAGCGCCGGCATCGCCGTGGGCAGCGCCGATAAGATCTGGATCAACGGCGCGCCGGCGAACTTTGAAGCGCTGGCGGATTGGCCGATCCCGGCGCGGCATCTGCGTGTCCGGCGGCCGGCGCAGTTGACCATTATCCACGACGGCAAATCAAGCTCCCTGCTGACCAACGCGGATAGCGTTGGCGAAGCGCTGCTTGCAGCCGGCATCACCCTTAATCCGAGCGATAACGTAAGCCCGCCGCTTGAAAGCCCGCTGCGCCCGGCGATGACCGTCCTGATTGAGCGCGCGATACCGGTTGAACTTCTGGTCGACGGCGTGGTCATCAAAGCGCGGACCAGCGCGGCAACCGTGGCTGATGCGCTGACCGATTTGAACGCGCCGCTCTTCGGTCTGGATTATGTTCTGCCAGCGGCCGATGCCGCCATAAGCGCTGGCATGACGATTGAAATCGTCCGCGTTAGCGAGGAGTTGCTCACCGAGACCGAAACCATCCCTTACGAACGGCGCCTGCAAGCCGATGCGCAGATGGAGCTTGATCAAAAAGCCTTGATCCAATCCGGGCAAAATGGTCGGCGCGAGCTTCGCTATCGCGTCCGTTATGAAAACGGCGCGGAAGTCAGCCGCGTTCACTCCGAGACAGTAGAGCTTGAGGCGCCGGTTGCCGAGGTCCTCGCCTACGGCACGCGCATCGTCGCGCGCGCCGTCCCGAATACTCAGGGAGAACTGCAATACTGGCGCGTCCTCTGCATGTTAGCCACCAGCTACAAGCCGGAATCCCAAGGCGGCAGCGCCGCCACCGCTATCGGCGAGACGCTGCGCAAGGGCATCGTCGCCTCCGACCCCGATCTCATCCGCTATCGAACGCGCGTATTTGTGCCAGGCTATGGCGCCGGCCTGATGGCGGATACGGCCGGTTATCGCAGTTCGCCTTATTGGATTGACCTCGGCTATAGCGATCAGGATTGGATCACCTGGCGATCTTATGTGAAGGTCTACCTTTTAATGCCGCCACCAGCCCAGATCAATTATCTGCTGCCGAGCTGGACGCCCAACCGCAGTTACCCGGGCCATTGCAATTAACCCTCTTCTTCCAATTCCTGCAGGGCCTGCGCCTGTGTCTTGACCGGGATGTACGGCGTTTGCCACCATTCGGGGAAGGCTTTCTGCGCCCGGCCGAGGTAGTCATCGAGGATTCGTCGGATCATCGGCGCGACAACTTCCGAACCTTCGCGCGAGTGCGCCATCACGCCGGCGAATGCGATTTCCGGTTCTTCCGCGGGCCAGAAGGCAACGAACCAGGCATGGGGATTGCCCAAGGTTTCCGCCGTGCCGGTCTTGCCGCAGACGCTGTAATCGGCGTCGCGAAACACGCGTTCAGCCGTTCCCAGGTCGCGCACAGTCGTGACCAGGCACATCCCATCGCGGGCGAGCGCCAGCGCTTCCGGATCCAAATCCAGACTCGCGGCCACGGTCGGCTCATTCTCCAGTCGATAACCCGGTTCGCCCGGGCTGCCGATGTGGCTGACGATATACGGCTGCCAGAGTGTTCCGCCGTTGGCGATCAGGGCCGTCAGCTGCGCCATCTGCAAGGCAGTGACGGCGACGTTTCCCTGGCCGATCGCGTTGTTGATGGCGGCCGCCGGCTCGTTGGGAAAAGCCACATCGCCGGCGGCTTCTATGCCAAGCCCCCGCAATCCGGTTGCCTGGCCAAAGCCAAGCGCCTTGGCATAACCGGATTGCATATCCGGGCGAACGTCGAACATGAGCGCGCCCATCTCGTAGAAAAAAGGATTGCAGGAGGCGGCCAGGGCCTGCGTCATGCTGACTGGACCGGTTGGCGGCGGCGGGCCCGGTTCCAGCAATCGCCAGTCCGTCCGCCGCGGCTCGGAATCGCCATAGGCGCCGCCATACCAAAAATAGTCGCAGTCGAATATCTCGTCGCGCGTCCAAATGCCTTCTGAAGCCGCTGCGAGCGCCGTCACGATTTTGTAGACCGAACCCGGCGTGTACTGCTCGGCCAGCGCCTTGTTGACAAAGGGATTGCGAATATCGCCGTTGAGACGCGCGACCGCCCGCGGCACGTTGTATTCCGTGTCCGGGTTGAAGATCTGCGGGTCAAAGCTGGGATAACTCGCCATGGCGAGCAGCTCGCCGCTGCTGACGTCCATCGCGACGATTGCCCCGCCGGCGGTGATCCCGCCCCAGTTGTTCAAGGCATAACTTACGGCGTCGGCCATCGTCTGGGCGGTGATCTCCTGCAAGCGGCGGTCGATGGTGGTGGTGACGGGCTGAGGGTCTTCGCCCGGCGCGCCGGCCATTTCGCGGATGAGGGTGTTGCCGCCTTCCACGATGCGCAGCAATCGCTGTGGACGCCCGGCCAGTGTCGCCTGATATGAGCGTTCAATGCCGGCTCTGCCAATCAGATCGCCCGCTGAATAACCCAAGGCCTCCCAGCGCTCCAGTTCATCGGCGGGAACGGCGCCGATATAACCGACCGCATGCGTCGCGATGCCCTGGCCATAATAACTGCGCGAGCGATACTGCCGTACCTTGCTGAAAGGGCCCTCGCTTGGAAAGATGGCGCAGTTCTCTTCCAGGCCCGCGCGATATCGGTTGTATCGAACACTGTCGATCTCGGCGATATGGAAACGCGTTTCGCCAAGGAAATCTGCGAAGATGGACCGCAGCGTGTTGGGCTGCCGCCGCGTCATCTCAGCCAGCGTGGCCAGGCAAGCTTCAATGTCGCGCATATCCTGCTTTACGGCGTAAAGGCTGTATACCTGGCTGTCTTGACTTGCCAGCGGCTGACCATCGCGGTCGTAAATGTTGGCGCGCGGCGGGAAATCCGCCCGCTGGTCCAGGCGCGCCCGCGCCGACAAACCATTGATGATATCCAAGCTGGACCAGGCGATCTTCCAGCCGCCCTCGTCGACCATTCTCATCACCCGGCCCGCGTCCGCGATTGAGCCGAAAGTCGGCGATTCGATCTCAATGTCGTAGTTCAGGATCGCCGTTGCGCCCTGATATTCCAGGTCCTGCAGTTGATATTCCAGTCCCCCAAAGCGAATGACGCTGTGGGCGGCAGTATACTTTTGGATGAATTCGCGCTGCGGATGCAGTTCCCGGCTGCGGCCCGCCAGCAGCCCGTGCATGGTTTCGTAATCCTCATTGCGCCAGGCGTCCAGGAAGGCAGCCAGGACTTCTTCGGGCTCCTTGCTGCTGGGCGGGACCGCCGGGACGGGCGTGTCTGGAACGGCGGGCGAGATATCTTCCAGCAGAACAGAATCGCAGGCGCCAAGCAGAAGCAGAGCGCCCAGAACGAGGCAGGCCAGCAATCCGGCTTGCCTGGGCGGTCCTGTCCGGGCAGATGCGCTCATGGTTCTGTCGCGGCTTGCTGGCGGCCGCGCCTAAGGAAACGGTGCCTGCATTATGCCCCTGGGCGCGGCGAATGGCAATTGAAGAGCGCCTGCGTACTGTATCAAAGTCGGTTGAATTTCTTCAAATACCGACGATTTGGTAGGGGCGACTCGGTGAGTCGCCCAATATCGATCTTGATTTACCCATCGGGCGATCCACCGGATCGCCCCTACCAGACTATTTCAACCGAAATGGATACACTACCCGCGCCTGCGCCTGGGAAACGAAGGCCGGTATCGGCCGCAGGATTGCGCAATGCGCGGTTTGCAGCCATCATGGGCTTCGTGATGTCGAATACGAGAGAACCATCGGCGGCGCAGGCTTCAACTCGCGCGCATATCCTGGAGCGGGCGAGGCGGCTTTTTCGCGAGCGCGGCTACGCCGCCGTCAGCTTTGAAGATGTCGCTGTCTCTTCAGGCCTTTCCCCGGTAGATTGCCGGCGTCATTATCCGAATAAGGCAGCTATCGCGCGGGCGCTTTACGAAGGCCAGCTCGACGAACTGGTCGCCATGGTCGGCGCGCTTCCGGCCGGTCAAATGGCGGACCGTTATCAGCAGGTCTTGCGCCAATCGCTCGCTGCCATGGAGCCTGATCGCGGCGCGCTGGCTGCGCTCTTTGGCGCCGCATTGGCCGGCGAGGCCGATTTCGATTTCATGCGTGGCGCGCCTGGCGAGCGCCTGGCCGCGGCTTATCAGCGCATGGCGCGCGAATCGGACGATGCCTTGCGCGATCCCAAAGCGCTGGAATTGGGCGTCGCCTTGTATACGGCGCACATGTTGATTGTTCTGTTCTGGCTCTATGATCGTTCGCCCGGCAGGGCGTCGACGCTGCAATTATTGCGCTTTGTTCACGATCTATTCAAGCAGTTGCGGCCCATGTTCTTTTTGCCGATGTTCCCGCAGGGGATCGCGCGGCTGGCGGAGATTGTTATGCCGCAGTTGGTCGGCCGCTCAATAAGCGCCGCTGCGCAAGAAAACACGGGGCACAGTCAGTAGCAGGATCTCGATGTCCATCGCAATCGACCAATTGTCGATGTAATACATATCCATTTCGCACATTTCGTCAAAGGGGATATTGCTGCGCCCCCGCACTTGCCACCAGCCCGTGATGCCAGGCGTGATTTGCAGGCGGCGCGTGTGATGCGGTTCGTACAATTCCACTTCGCGCGGCGTGGGCGGTCGCGGCCCAACCAGGCTCATTTCGCCGCGAAAGACGTTGATCAGATTCGGCAATTCGTCAAGGCTGGTGCGGCGCAAAAAGCGGCCAACGCCGGTGATGCGCGGATCGTCAATGAACTTGGGATGGCGCGGGTCTTCGCCCGATTCGCGCAGCATCGCTTCTTGCAATTCCTCCGCGCCTTCCACCATGCTGCGGAATTTCACCATCTCAAACTTCTTGCTGTCTTTGCCGACGCGCACCTGCCGAAACAGGATTCCCCCCTCGCCTTCCAACCGCAGGGCCAGCGCCACCAACAGGCTGATCGGCATCCAAATCGGAAATCCGATTATCACCAGCGCCATGTCCAGCGCGCGCTTTAGCAATTGATTGGCGCGGCTGAAGGAGCGGTGGGCGCCGATGCCGAGCAAGGGAATGCCGTCGAGATTCTCCACTTGCACCTGGCGTATATTGAGCTGCATGATCTCCGGCACGATCCGCAGGTCGGTGCCGGCGACGCGGCAGACCTCGGTCAATTCCTGAATGCGGTCATAATGCTTCCAGCGGAAAGTGATGATCACGGTATCGATGTGATGCGTTCGGATGGCATCGGCCAATTCCGCCGTTCCGCCCAAGGCTTCAAATCGTCCCATGCCGATGGCGATTTTGCCCTCATCGTCATCAAGAAAGCCAACGGGCCGGTAACCGAGCTCGGGACGCGCCAACATGATGCCCAGCAGCGAGCGGCCGACATCGGCCATGCCCACGATTAGCACCCGTCGAATCCCGATGCCATGATTGCGCAGGTAAGCCAGCACCCAGCGCCGGCCGAGCCGGGCGACTGCGCTCACGATCAGCGTCAACGCGGCGACATAGACCAGCATCAAACGGCTGGTGACCAGAGGCTGCAAAATGAAGAACATCGCCAGGATGATGACGATGGAAACGGCCACGCCGCTTGCGATCAAATACACTTCTTCCAGCCAGGCGCGGCCGACGATGTTGCGATACAAGCCGTTGCGCTGGTTGTTAAGCCACATAAGAATGGCGTAGACGGCGGCAAAAGGGATATAAGGCACGAATCCGCGGCCAAGCGGATCGAATGCGGGACGAATGATTTGCAGTTCATAGCGCAAGGCATAGGCGAGCGCGAAGGCAATAAAGGCGATCGCCGCGTCAATCATCGGCAACAGCCAGCGCGGTTCGACGGTGGGGCGTTCCGATAACGGAAGATTCGAATTCATAACCTGTCGCGCTAGTCTTTCAGCTTGCAACGCCGGTCTGGCCGGGCGAAAACCTCACTTGCGCTCAACGCTGGTCGCCTGCTCGCTTTCGCTTCGCGGAAGGTCGCGCTCGGCCAAGGCCTTGCGGTAACTGGCCAGCGTCAACTCAGCCGTTTGCGCCCAACTAAACCTGCCCGCGCGTTCCAAGCCTCTCTCGCGCGCGTCCGCGCGCCAGTCCGCGTTTGCTTTCAGTTCCCGCAAGGCGACGGTCCACGCTTCCTGCTCCTGCGGCGGAAGAATCTTGCCCGCCGCGCCGACTACTTCCGGTAAGGACGATGCGTTTGAAGTGACCACCGGCGCGCCGCAGGCCATCGCTTCCAGCACGGGCAGACCGAAACCTTCAAACACCGACGGGTAAAGAAATGCTTCCGCGCAATTGTACCAAAACGGCAAATCGGCGGTAGGGATGAAACCCAGATGCCGGATGCTCTCGCCCAAATCGAGCCGCTCAATCGCCGCGAGAACCTCGCGTCCGCGCCAGCCGACACCGCCGCCCAGAATCAGCGGCAGGCGCTCCGCTGGCGCGAGCTGCCGGTAGGCGCGCAGCAGCATCAGCAAATTCTTTCGCGGTTCCAGCGTGCCAATGTAGAGCCAGAAGCGTTCCGGCAGTTTTTGCTTGCGGCGAAAGCGCGCGGTCGCCGCCGGCTGCAGGGAGCGAAACAGGGCGCGGTCATATCCCAGAGGCGTGACATCTATCTTGCCGGGCGGCACGCCGAGAAACGCCGTCAAGTCGTCGGCAGTGCTCTGGCTGATCGCAAGGACGCGCCGCGCCCGCATGCAGGTCAATGCGGTCATGCTGCGCAGGTAGAGGCGGCGCGGCAGGCTGAGCCGCTCGGGATAGCGCAAAAAACTCAGGTCGTACACGGTAACGACCATCGCTGTGTTGAGAACGAGCGGCGCGACAAATGCCAAAGCGTGATAAAGATCAAAGCGGCGCAATTGCGTCGGTTGCAGGACTTGTTCCCAGATGATGCGATTCAGGGGCGATTGCGTGTCAAAGGAAGCCCGCGCCATGGCGACGCCGGGGAAGGAGGCCGAATTGGCAGCGCCGACCAGGGCCTGAAATCGCCAGTCGGCCGGGGCATGACTGGGCAAATGACGGAGCAAATTGCTGATGTAACCATGAATGCCGGCCGAGCGATAACCCTCGCCCGCGGAAAGAAGGTGCGCATTAAGTCCAACCCTCATAAGCAGCAGTATAGCACATGCGCCCTCACTGCCTGGCAGGCGCATGCCGCGGCCGAGTCTGACAGACGGCCGACCTGCACAGATGCCACCCAGGCGTCTACAATAACGCAAGGTCTTCCAAGATCTACAAGGGCAGCCGAAGTGTGACGTCCGAAAATAGAGTTGTTATCTCGACTTTTTATCGCTTTCTGCCGCTTCCGGATTATCGCGATCTGCAGCAGCCGCTGCTGCAAGTTTGCCGCGCCGCCAATGTGCGCGGCACAATCCTGCTGGCGGCGGAAGGAATCAACGCGACCATTGCCGGTGAGCGCGCCGGCGTGAATCGGGTCCTGGCCCACTTGCGCGCCGACCCGCGTCTCAGTGACCTCGCGGCGAAAGAGTCTTTCCATGACGCCATTCCCTTCCAGCGCCTGAAGGTAAGGCTGAAGCGCGAGATTGTGGCGCTCAAGGCGCCGGATGTCGATCCGACAGCGCGGGCGGGAACCCAGGTCGATGCGGAAAACTGGAACCGCTTGATTGAGCAAGATGATGTCATCCTCATCGACGCGCGCAACAACTATGAAGTGCGGATGGGCAGTTTTCCCAAGGCTTTAGACCCGGGGACGGATTCTTTCCACGAATTGCCGCGTTTCCTGGCCGACCACCTGGATCCCGCGCAACACAAGCGCATCGCGATGTTTTGCACCGGCGGCATTCGCTGCGAAAAGGCGACGGCGCTGCTCCTGGATTGGGGATTCGACGAGGTCTACCAGCTACAAGGCGGCATCCTGCGCTATCTGGAGCGCATTGCGCCGGCGGAGTCGCTCTGGCATGGGGAGTGCTTCGTGTTTGATGAACGCGTGTCGCTTGACCAAAATCTCCAGAAAGGCAGCATCACAATCTGTGATGACTGCAAAACGCCTGTCAGTGTCGGGGACGAAACCTGCCCTCATTGCCATTCGACTAATCTGCTCTGAATCTGGCGAGGCGCCGCGGCAGTAAATTGGCGCAGGTCTTTGTGGATATTATGCAGGCATCTTGCTTACTGGCTGCAATGTTCTTGCACGCTCTGTGATAATGTTCGCAGGGGTTGCGCTGTGGTCAACGGTGATTGTCGCGCAGATTGCTTCAATGCCTTGTTTCAATGACGGTGCGGCTACGCTGCAAGATGCCTGCTTCATTTAATTTAGCAAAAATGACAGAATATGTCAAGAAAAACATTGTATGAAATAACTAACATGTTGCCGAGACGATCTGCGCACAATCAAACAACTGAATTGCATATATCGCAACGAATTGATTTGTTTCGAACCGGGCCTCTCACGAGACGCCCGGCAATTTTGCATGGCCATCGGCGGATAATGTTTTGATGCGATTGCCCCGGGACCGGGCCGTCATATATCCTGTCTCTACATCTGAGTCAAGGCGTCGTATAATGCCTCATGTAGTGAACGCTTAGGGTCGAGTGTGAATGCAGATAGGGATCATTTCGGATATACACGCGGACTATGCCACGCTAGCGGATGTACTCGATCGATTTGACAAACACCATAATGTAGACCAGATTCTATGCGCCGGCGATTTGGTCGGTCGCGGCCCCCATCCGGATCGCGTCATTGACCTGATTCGCGCCCACAGCATCCCGGTCGCCCGGGGCAATCACGACGAATGGGTCTACGGCCTGCGACAGGATAATCTTCGTTATCTGCAGGCCCTGCCGCTGGATTGGCAAGGCAAATTGGACGGCATTACCGTCTATATGTGCCATGGCAAGCCCGGCAACAACTTGTGGGGCATGTATCGCGATCACTTGTCCGAGACTTATCTTAAGATGGTGCTGCGCTCGTTGAGAGCGGATGTGCTCGTCACCGGGCACACGCATATGCCGCTGCATATCGCAACCGAGTGGGGCTGCCTGGTCAACCCCGGTTCTTTGTATACCTTCAAGTGCGCCCGCGCCACCTCGCATACTTATGGTGTGCTGTCTTTGCCCGATTTGAACTTCTGCGTTTATGACGCGAACGCCGGCTGTGGCGAGCCGCCGATCAGCATTTAGCATACGGCCTCAGTTCGATCGACGCGGCAGGCGAAAAGTAAGACTTCCAGTCTTTCATCATGCCGCTATACAAATGGCTGAATGAAACGGAAAGCCTTGTGCCGCTTACAGACTGAGTAACACTAAGTAAGTAATGCGAAATTCAGCATAAGGTCGATATGTAGGGGCGACACTATGTGTCGCCCGAAAATCCGCGCTTGTGTCGGCGGGCGATTCACAGAATCGCCCCTACACCGTTCTTCAGATTTTGCATGACTTACTTGCGTCTACTTGGTTCTATACCGACAGCGGCTTGCAAGCCGGTATGCAAGCGCGCTCAGTCGTGGGTGGAGTCTACATCAAGATGCTGTATACTAAGTCGGTTCAATTGAAGTGGCTGGGTCGACGTCGCATATTCGACTGAGATTTTGCGCCGCTGGTCCGCAACAGATCAAGAAGGGAATTCCGTGCGATTAATCATTTTGCTGGCGCTCGCCTTGCCTCTGCTGGTCGGCTGCGCCTCACAAGCCACTTACGGCGACGCCATCACCCAAGGCGAGCCGACTGCCATTCCGACGCCGGTCGTGCCAAGCAAACCAGTGTACCAGGTTGAGCGCGGCAAAGTCGTCTATGAGCGCCGTTTCTTCGGGCGAATCGCGCCAGTGGTCACAGAAGAATTTGGTTTTGAAATTGACGGGCGCGTATTGGAGATATTCGTCGAGGCCGGCGCGGAAGTTGAGGCGGGCGACGTCCTGGCCCGGCTAAACACCGCCGCGCTTGAAACGCAATTGCTGGAGGCGCAGGAGGAATTGGCGATCGCCACTTCGATCCTGGAGAGCGCTGACGCCAAAGCGCGCTTCGACAGCCGCCGCGCCGCGCTCAATCTCGAAATGGCGCAATTGCGACTGGATCATGCCCGCGCCAAAGCCGCGGATCCGCCCAGCAGCGATGAGGCGCTGGACATCAGTCTGTTGTCGATTCAGCGCGATCTGGCGCAGGTGGAGATTGACGAACTGACCGATGGCGTCGATCCGCAATTGCGCTTTGATGTGATTCGGGCGCAGAAGCTCGTCGACGATATCAGCGCTACGATCGCGAAAGCTTCCCTGGTCGCGCCGAGTAGCGGTCGCCTGGTCTACTTCGCTCCCGAACCGGGCGATCCCATTCTTTCCTTTGACCCGATCGCGGTGGTGGCGGATCTCTCTGTCCTGGAAGTCACGGACGAGATGGATGCGGATGACCTGAATGAGTTGGCCGAAGGCATGCCGCTGACCATACAGCGCGCCGCGCTGCCGGGCAATGTTTATACCGGCAAGATAGCCAGCTTGCCCGCGCCCTATGGCTTGTCGACCGATGAATATGTGCATGTTTCTTTTGATGAGCAGCCGCTCGCGGATGAATTCAAAGTTGGCGACCGCATGAACTTTACTGTGCTCATTGAAGAGCGGGACGATGTGCTTTGGCTGCCGGTATCGGCGATACGCCAATTTAGCGGGCGGAATTTCATTGTCGTGCAGAACGAAGGCGTGCAGCAGCGCGTTGACGTCCGTCTGGGCTTGCAAGGCGACGGACGGGTCGAGATTCTGTCCGGCGCGGAAGAGATGCAGACGGTCATCGGTCCATGAAGCGCGCCTATCTGCGTTCGCGGGCCATCTTTGTCGTCGCCATCAAGCGGTTGCTGGCGCAGCCGCTGCTCTCTCTGGCCACCATCACCGGCTTGACTGTGGCAGTCGCCTTGGTGCTCACCATCCCCATTTATTCCGAATCGGTCGCCTTTCGCGTTCTCACTGATCGCTTGACCGAGGGACCCGACCGCATTAACCGCCCGCCATTCTCCTACCTCTTCAGCTATATTGGCTCCTGGAACGATCCGGTCAACTGGGAAGCCATAGGCGACCTGGACGAATATCTGCGGCAAAAAGGCGGCAGCGAACTCGGCCTGAATACGACCCGCACGGTGCGTCATCTTGAAACGCAGAACTTCCGCCTCTACCCCGCCAACGAAACCAACTACCGCAACGAAAACCGCGCGCTCGATTATGTCAGTTTTGGCACAACCGAGAATATCGAAGCGCAGGTGGAAGTTATAGAAGGCCGCTTGCCGGCGCCGGCCGAAGCAAAGGCTGACTCCGTCGTCGAAGTCATGATCCACGAAGGCTTCGCCTCCGAGTTTGGCATCCAGGTCGGCGAAGAATATTCGGGCTTCAATTGGCGGCTGCAGCCGGACGACCCGATGCAGATCATCACCGTGCATATCGCTGGCATCTGGCGCCCGATCGATGAGGACTCCGAATACTGGTTCTATCGCCCGAATGTCTTCAAAGACATTCTGCTCATCAGGGAGGAGACCTTCATCAACCGGTTGGCGCCATTCACCGAGTCCGAGATCAACCTCGCCGTTTGGTACCTGGTCACCGATGGCGCAGGCGTGAACACCAGCCGCGTCGACGAACTTATCCGCCGTCACAACGATACCGAGAAGATTGCCGATCAATACCTGCCCGGCACCTATATCCAGGCCTCGCCCATCGATGAATTGCGTCCCTATCAGCGCATCGTCATCGTGCTAACCCTGACGCTGACCGTATTCAGCATTCCGATCGTCGCCTTGTTGATCGTCTTCTTGATTATGCTGGTCGGCCTGGTCGTCGATGGCCAGCGCAATGAGACCGCGGTCATGCGCAGCCGCGGCACCTCGCCCTACCAGGTTGTCGGCTTGACCACGGTCGAAGGCCTGATTATGGGGCTGATCGCCCTGGTCATCGGCGGCTTGCTCGCCGTCGCTTTCACGCAGCTCATCGGCACGACGCGCAGCTTCATGGACTTCCGCTGGGGCCATCATTTCATCGTTTCGGTGCCGCCGACAATCGGATCAACGATTGCTCTGGCTATCGTCTTCACCATCCTCATCCGTGTTGTGCCGACTATCGGCGCCGCCCGCCACACCATCATCAGCTACAAGATGGACCAATCACGCCTGCTGCGCCCGCCCTTATGGCAGCGGCTCGGCATTGATATTCTCCTGCTGGCGCTGATCGGCTATTTCTACTATCAGGTCGTGCAGCAGGGCGCGCTGATCGAGGTCGAAGGCGGCCTGCGCAGCATCGAGGACGCCTACGATCAGCCTTTTGTTTTCCTGCTGCCGCCCCTGACCATCTTTGGCCTGACCCTGTTCCTGCTGCGCTTCCTGCCGCTGATACTTCGCGGCCTGGCCTGGCTGATACAGTGGACAAACAGCGTCGGCTTGCTGATTGTGACGCGGCAACTGGAGCGCTCGCCCGGGGCCTATTATCTGCCGCTGATTCTGCTGGTATGCACGATCAGCCTGGGCATCTATACGTCTTCATTCGCCCGCACCATCGACCGCTATCTCTACGAACAGCAATATTACCGGACATCGGCCGATCTCTCGGTGCGCGTATTCAGCCAGGAACCGGGCGGCATTCCCGGTGGCGGCGGCGGCAGCGACGCGCCGCCCGCTTACATGCACATCTCCGAATTCATCGCCATGCCGCATATCAACAGCGCGACCCGCGTTGGCGAATACAGCGCGAAAGCCCGCCTGACATCCGGCAGCGTCGAAGGGCGTTTCGTCGGCGTCGACCGCGCCGATTTGGGGCCGGTGGTCTTCTGGCGCGCCGACTTCGCCCCGATCCGCCTGGGTTATTTGACCAATGCGCTGGCGCTGCAGCCGGACGCGGTCCTGGTGTCGCGCGAATTTATGCAGCAGCGCGCCCTGGACATCGGCGACCTCTTGGAGCTGGATGTGCGCAGCGCCGGCGAAACCTTCAAAGTCAACCTGCAGATCGTCGGCGCGCTTGACTATTTTCCGCGCTGGTACCCGGAAAAGGACGGCACGCTCTTTGTTGGCAATCTCGACTACTTATTCGAGCAAGCGCAAATTGAATTGGCGCATCGCGTCATCGCGCGGGTCGACGATGAATTTGACTTGCGGGAATTCACACGCGGCGTCTTTGCCCGCGGCGCGGCCGGCGTCTTGACCGAGGAGCCGACTACGCGGATCAATCGGGAGCAGGCGCGGCCGGAACGGCAGGGTCTCTTCGGTCTGCTCTCGATCGGTTTTATCACATCGTCATTGGCGACGATGATCGGCTTCTTGCTCTACACGGTCTTTTCCTACCGGCGTCGCTATGTGGAGTTGGGCATTTTGCGCGCGATCGGATTGTCGCAATCCTCAATGATCCTGTCAGTGGCCTGGGAACTGGGCTTGCTGATCGTCATGGGTTTGGCTCTGGGTTTGGGCATCGGGCTGGCGGTGAGCCTGCTTTACATCCCCTATATGCAATTTGTAAGCAGCCTGGAGGGGCTTGTCCCGCCTTATGTCGTGACGATGGCCTGGGCCGAGATCGCGCAGATTGTGGCGCTGTTCCTGGGCACATTCCTGCTGATTATGCTGATTCTGCTCGTCATTTTGCGGCGGATGCGCATCTTCGCCGCGGTGAAGTTGGGCGAGACGGTTTAGGATTGCCGGCGCGCAATGCCATTGGGCCCTTAGCTGTCCGGCGCCAGCAGCACCTTTGATACAGCGCCGGGCGCCTCGATCAAGCGCTCAAACCACTGGCCGCCTTCGCCCAGCGGCGCCTCATGAATCCAGGGGTCCAGCCGGATCGCGCCTTGCCCCAGCAAGTCCAGAGCGCGCGCGAAATTCGCCGGCGAATAGGCGTATGAGCCTTTCGCTGTTATTTCGCTGCGAATCATAGCGGCGACAGGCATGGCGCTGCTTTCCTCGTGCAGTCCACTGAGGATCAGCGTCCCGCTCGTTTTAGTCGCCGCGACGCACTGCTCGCGGGTAATGGCGCTGCCAACAGCATCCACCGAGACGGCGACGCCCTGGCCGTCGGTCGCCGCGCGCGCCGCCTCCACGGTATCGACCGCGCGCGGCTGGAGCGGTATCCCGCCCAGGGCCGCGCCCATTTCCAGACGCGCCTCGTCCAGTTCGGCGATGAAGACGCGCGCGGCGCCCTTGTAACGCAACATCTGAAGCGAGAGCAAGCCAATCGGCCCAGCGCCGATGACCAGGCAATCGGCATCGGCGACCGGGCCCGCCAATTCGGCGATGCGCACGGCGCAGCCTGCCGGCTCCGTCAAGGCGCCGGTTCGCGTGTCCAAGCCTTCCGGGAGCGGCAAGGCCAGCTTCGCCGGCGCGCAGATATATTCAGCGAAGGCACCCGGCCGATGCGCGCCCAGCAGGCGTCGATTGTCGCAGAGTTGGTTTGTGCCCGCCGCGCATGCCGCGCAATCCCCGCAATACCAGAGCGGATTCACAGTCACTGCCGCGCCGGTTGTCAGGTCCGGTCGCAGCGTTGGAACGAGCGATCCCAGATCGACGATCTCGCCGGCGAATTCATGGCCCATGATCAGCGGCGGCACGCGCAGCGCATTATGCCCCAGGTAGCCGCTCAACTCCGAACCGCAGATGCCGGCGTAATCTACCTTGATGAGGATCTCATCCGCGGCCGCTTCCGGCTCGCGCTCGTCCCGCAATGTCATCTGCCGCGCCGCTTCCCATACCAGTGCCTTCATCGCAATGTCCCCTGTTTCTTTGGGTGTTCTTCGCGCGTCGGTTTGACCGCGTGCCTTCAACCGAATTATACTCGGCGAAGTATCGCAAGCCACCGGGCAAGACTGAGGAAACGCGTATGAGAATCAAGAGCCTTGAAGTTGTCAACGTGAACATCCCGAGCCGCGAATACAGCGTCAAAGCCCGCGGCGAGAGCTGGAATGAAACTGATGAGGTTGCCAATCCCATGTCTTGGTACGCGCACGTCAAGCGCCACCGCAGCAAGTGGATTGACATGGGCTGGGGGCCGGTTTGGGTCAAGGTTACGCTCGAAGATGGCACCTGGGGGCTTGGCTCTTCCACCTACAGCCGTCCTGTCGCCGCCATCATTCAAGACCACCTGGCGCCCCAGTTGCTCGGGCAAGATGGTTTCGCCATCGAGCGCCTCGCCGATATGATGTTCCGCTTGACCAAGCTCTACGGCACGGCCGGCCTGGCGTCATACGCCATCAGCGCGATTGACCTTGCGCTCTGGGACGCCAAAGGCAAGGCCCTTGGTCTGCCCGTCTACAGTCTTATCGGCGGGGCGCTTAAAGACCGCATCTACTGTTATTCAACCGGCAATGACATCGACTGGTATCAGGAATTGGGCTTCACCGCGCACAAGCTCGCTTGTCCCTACGGACCGGCGGATGGGCTCGATGGCTTGCGTAAAAATGTCGAATTGATAGCGCAGGTCCGCGATAAAGTTGGCGACGCCTGCGAGATCATGCTCGACTGCTGGATGTCATTGGATGTCGATTACGCCGTGCGCCTGGCGGAGGCGCTGCGCCCCTACCGTGTCAAGTGGATTGAAGAATGCCTCATCCCCGAAGACTTCGACGCCCATGCCGAACTGCGGGCGCGCTTGCCCTGGCAGACGCTCACGGCAGGCGAGCATTGGCACAGTCATGTGCCCTTCCAATATGCGCTGAAACACAACCTCGTCGATATCCTGCAGCCCGATATCGAATGGGTCGGCGGCTTGACCACATGCATAAAGATCGCCCACGCCGCCGAAGCCGCCGGCAAGAAGGTCATCTTGCATACCGGCGCGCGCACGCCTTATGGGCAGCATTTCTCGGTCGCGATGGCGGCCGTGCCCTGGATCGAATATTTCATCGGCGCTCCGCCGGGCATACCCTTGAACGAATCGACCTGGCTGCCGGGCATGGCCAGCGCCGTCGATGGCTGGCTGGAGGTTTCCGACGAACCCGGCTTCGGCTTGGGCATTGAAGAAAGCTGGCTCGAGCCGTTTTGAGGCTGAGCATATTAGTGGAAATTACATAATTGCCAAGCTAGTCATCTACCTATTAAGTTCTGCAATTTAAGGCTCTGCTATTCGCCAAATGCGTAACTGTCTTGCTCCAACGCTAGGGTAACGGCTTCACTCAATTCGCGAGTCCATTCTCTTCCAACCTGCCAACCCCGAGAAAAGAATCTCCGTTTTCGCCTCACATTCACGCGCCAATTCGCCTTCGGTATATCCGCCTCACACCGCAAAGACCCTACACGGATATATCCTTGCCAATTGACCTCCGTTTCAAGGAAGACTTTGGCAGGAGGAAGAGAGATACAACCTATCGGCATTGATTTGAGCCAAGCCATAAAGCTCTCGCACTTGGCAAATCGTTTCTGCCCAAGCTGATTCTCGAATAGAAATGCCGGGCTATCAACATCATGGTCAGGTTGGAGGATCCAATACTGCCCATTCTTCCCGGCCCGTGAATATACAAGCGTTAGTTCCGCCATTTCTTGTGCACGATTAGCCTCCGTTTGGCGTGTAGAAGGCAAGCTCTTTATATTCTCAGCAGCCCATTGAATTATCTGTAATGTCATATCAACATCCGCCGCCGCATCATGGGCTTGCTTAGTGTCGATACCCATGCGTTTTGCTAACCTCGCAAGCTTCTGTCTGCGATATCGATCATCGGCATCTTCACTGATGATAAGCCTTTCAATTCGCCCCCTTCTTTGCCCCCTGAGTCCTGCGAGCTGGTCTTGACCCGCTTTAGTGGACACTGAATCTGTCTAATGCCCCTGCTCATATTGCATCGGACTGGCAAAGTCCAGCGACGAATGTCGTCTGCGGCGGTTGTACCAGGCTTCGATGTAGTAGAAGAGCGCTTGCCGTGC
>JAJDUC010000004.1 GCA_022826865.1 Anaerolineae bacterium | reverse complement strand
GGGTTTGTCGCAGCACCCGATTGAACATATCGTGATGTACGCGAGCATGTTGATCCATTGGCTCATCGGCGCGCATCCGATCAATATGATCTTCCAGGGGCAGCAGGTGACCTTTGGTTCGATAATGGGGCATGGCGGCTTCGAAGAAATCGTCGTCAAGGACGATTTGAAGATCTCTTATGGCAACTATTGGCATTCGCTGCATCATCGCTTCTTCGAGTGCAATTACGGCGAACCGACGATTCCGCTGGATCATTTGTTTGGCACGAACTGCGACGGCTCGCCGGAAGCGCGCGAGAAGATGCTGGCGCGGATGCGTTCCATGCACGGCAGCTGAGGTAAAGCGCCCCCAGCCTGAATCCCTCCCTGACGGCGTACTCTCGGCTGCCAGTGTCAACGCAAATATCAGATTGAATCAAACATCTAAGGAGAATAGCCTATGAGTTGATTAGCCAGGTTTGTCCAAACAAGAATTCTAACAGAGGAGATTGTGAAATGAATAGAAACGGCATCGTATTTCTGAGACAACTCTCGGCGCTGCTGCTGATCGCAGCGTTGCTGCTGGGAGGCAGTATAGCGGCGCAGGATGATCCCGCCATGATCGACTGGGCGAATGACGCGGCTTGGCACGAGGCGGGCCAGGATGCCGTCGGCGAGGCATCGCTTGACGCAACAGGCATCGGCGTCAACACGGTAATTTTCACCTCAACGGACTCTTACCAGGCCGCGGTGCGCGGCGCGCTGCCGACCGAAGACGCTTTTCCTCTCTTTGACTGGTGGTTTGGCTATCGCATGAAAGACCTGGTCGACGCCGGGCTGCTTGCGGATGTCACCGACATCTGGCAGACGCATATCGACAACGGTGGATACCCAGCCAGCATGATGGGTTCCTTTGGTTTTGATGGGCGCGCCTATGGCTTGCCGAAGATGATTAACTACTGGATCGTCTTTTACAACGCGCATATCTTCGCTGAACACAGCCTCGAAGTTCCGAGCACCTGGGATGAGCTGATGGCGGTTGCGGAAACGCTCAAGAGCAATGGCGTAACCCCGTTTGGCCTGGACGTGGTTGGCTGTCGCTGGTGCAGCTTCATCTGGTTCGAAGAAATGATGGTGCGCGCCGACCCCGCCCTGTATCAGAGCCTGATGACGGGCGAGACGGCCTACAACGATCCCCAGGTGGTCGCCATTATGGAGCAATGGCGCGACCTGCTGGATGCGGGCTACTTCTCGCAGCCGGGCGACTTCTCCGATAACTGGGAGGAACCATTTGTGAACGGCGATTTTGGCATGTATCTGATTGGCGACTGGTGGACAGGCTCGCTCGAGCGCGCCGGTTTTGTCGCCGGTGAGGATTATGGCGTTTTCGTCATGCCAGGAATCACAGAAGCGGGGAATCGCAGCCTGATCATTGAGGGACGTCCCTTGCTGATTGCCGCAAACTCGCCGCAGCTCGATGTCGCGCTCGAATTTGCCGATTACTTCATGAGTGTAGAAGGGCAAACGATCTGGGCGGAAACCAGCGAAATCAACTCGCCTAATCTGCTGGCGCCCGAAGAGACGCGCCCGGGTCATCTGGTTGATCTGGCGAATGCCGTCGCCAATGGCGAATACGAACTCTACACGCGATACTGGGAAGCCACGCCGCCTCAAATCGTCGAACAGGTGGTTGATTTGCTCGGTCAATTCGTGTTGGATCCGGCAGCCTTGCAGACGGTTCTGGACGGCGCCGAGCAGATTGCCCAGGATTATTGGGCAAGCGCCGGCGGAGAATAGCATCTGGATTTGGGGAGGCGTGAATAGCGCCTCTCTAACCATCCTGAATGCAGGCGGGCCGGGTTGCCCGATACAAACCAAGTGAGCACTGATCCGCTTCGCAATGAGGCCCCGGTCACAGCGCTGGACCGGGCGCCGCCCGAAGCGCCTACACGCGCCCGGGCCCTGTTGCGCACGATTGAGCCTTATCTTTATCTATTGCCAGCGCTTCTGCTCGTCGGCGGCCTGCTGCTTTATTCGGTCGCCCATACCTTTGCCATCAGCTTTACCGATTGGGATTTGATCACCCCGCCCCGTTTTGTGGGCTTAAAAAACTATATTGACGCGGTCCGTGATCCCACTTTCACAAGGTCATTTACAAATACTTTGGTGTGGACCGGGGGAAGCTTGCTGCTGCCGGTCGCTGGCGGCCTGCTGCTTGCGGTGGTTTTGGAACGTATCCCCGGGCAGAGGATCTTGAAGACGCTTATCTATCTGCCGGCAATACTGTCTACAACGGTAGTCGCCGCTATCTGGAGCTATGTCTACACCAACAATGGCGTCTTGAATGAAACGCTGCGCTGGGTCGGTCTTGAGGCCTTGGCGCGACCATGGCTGGTTTTTGCGCCGACAAACACGCTGGCGATGATCGTCGCATCCTCATGGCGCGCGCTAGGACCCAGCATGGTGCTGTTTCTCGTTGGCTTGCAGACCATACCGCCAGAACTCATCGAAGCGGCCAAGATAGATGGCGCTGGCGAGCGAATACTCTTCTGGCGCATCAAACTGCCCCTGCTCCGACCAATCACAGCGATCGTCGTCATCATGTCGGTCATCGGAAGCTTTATGACTTTTGATCTGGTCTGGGTGATGACTCAAGGCGGACCCGGACGCTCATCCGAAACCCTGGCTGTGACGATGTACCGGCAGGCCTTTATCATGTGGAGAATGGGGTACGCCGGGGCTGTGGCAGTGATTCTGTCCACGATTGTTATTGCATTTTCTATCTTCTATTTGCGAGCGACCTTGAAGCGAAGCGCCTTATGATTAAGAGATGGTCTATAAGGCAACTTGCTCTCGAACGCTACCTCGCGCTGGCGCTGCTGTGCCTGTTCACAACAGTTTGGGTTACCCCGCTGGCGATCGTGGCGCTGAGCAGTATGAAAACCCCCATTGAGCAATCGCAAAGCGGAATCCTGGCGCTTCCAGAGAATGCCGCAATGATCCTCGACAACATTGCGTCCGCTTCCGAATTAGCTGGCATCGGCAACGGGCTCCTTAGCAGTCTCCTTTATGCATTCGTCGGTTCTGCGACCGCCGTCATCGCCGCGTCATCCGCGGCATACTCTATTGCCATGCTGAAAATCCGTTTCCCATTCTTCTGGTTTCTGATCATCTACAGCGGCACCATCTTCCCCTTTCAAATGTACTTAATGCCCTTGTTTGGGCTGTACCAGTCGGTCGATCTTTACGATACCCGGTTTGGAATGCTGCTGTTCTACTCGGCCATTGCTGTGCCGTTCTGCATATTTGTCTTCCGCAATTACTTCATCGGACTGCAAGGGGAAGTGATTGAAGCGGCATCTTTAGACGGGGCGTCTTCCTTTCAAACCTATCTGCGCGTAGTGCTTCCGATGGCGAAAACGGCCGCTCTTTTTCTCTTTGTGACGCAATTCAGTTGGATCTGGAATGATTTTCTTTTTGGCCAGGTTCTGGCGAAGTCGGACGACGTGCGACCGGTCATGACATCGCTGGCGACGCTCTCAGGCACCTACGGCAAGGGCACCATCCCACAACAGATGGCAGGCGCGCTGACGGCATCGATTCCGACACTCATCCTGTTCTTCGCGCTTCAAAAGCATTTTATGCAAGGCCTGATTTTGAACACAGCAGGCGAGTGAATGAGCCGGGGGATCCATCCGGCTATGCAAGTAGAGGCGTTTCGCTGAAACGCCCTCAATTTGTAGGCCATTTTCAACGGGCGATTCACATTTTTCGCGGCTAAGGGCTCATTGTGATTTTGATGCGATTGCCCTGAATCATTATCGACCTTCGTTGCCAGCAAATAGCGCCTGTGCTAGTATTCTCCTATGCTGGCTAAACTTTGGAAGAGCGAATGATCCAGAAGCAGCAGCCCCGGCAACGGATCAATATCCTGCCTCAAGCGGTCTTTCTGGGCCTCACCTTTGTGGCCGCCGTCTGCGGCACTTATGTCGCCTTGCGGCTATTCGGGGATGGCGCGGAGCAGAGCAATCTGCCGCAGATCATCACGGTCGAGGTCATCATCACCGCGACACCGCTCCCAACCAAACTGGCAACGGCGGCGCCCGCCAGTTCCGACCGGACGCAGGTGGACTTGCCCGCCGATATTGCCGCTGAAACAGCGGACGACTCCGCCGCCATCAACCCGGCCGCGTTGGGCGCGCAAGATGTCCCGATCAGCACAGCTACGGTCGCGGTCGCCGGGGGGCCGGTCTTTTCGCAGAATTGCCTCTATCACACCGTCGTCAGCGGCGACACGCCTTTTGGTATTGCGCTGCGTTACGGGGCCGATTTCAATTTGATGCTGGAGGTCAACAATCTGACGCAAGAATCCGCAGCCTATCTGCAAATCGGCGATGTATTAACTGTGCCCTTGGAAGGCTGCGTCATCCCAAGCGAGTCGGGCGGAGCGGTACAGGTCTTATCCGGGGAACTCGCCACCCCGTCTGAAGCCGCCACCAGCACGCCAGTCAAGGCGCAGTTTGAGATACTCGCAGCCGAAGGCGTCGGCGATATCACCGCCGAAGGCATCCGGCTGCGGAACCTGGGCGAGACAGTGGACATCAGCGATTGGACCATTTCCGATTCGCAGGGCAACAGCTTCACATTTATAGAAACGCTCATGTTTCCGGACAGCGCAATCGTGATCTACACTCGCAGCGGAACAAGCACATCTGACGCCCGCTTTTGGGGACGGGAAGAGGCTGTCTGGGAAGCGGGAGAAGACTTGACCATCAGCGATGCCCAAGGCCGGGCGCTCCAGGTCTTGCAGCTTCCCGCGCCGGCCGAGAGCTAAGCGCCACAGGAGAATAAATGTCTATGAAACGTTGGGAGCGAATCGTTGATCAACTCCTAAGCGATGCCATTGGCGACGGCGATGTATCGCATTTGCGCGGGGCGGGCGCGCCCCTACAAATGAATGACGACGGCCACACGCCCGACGAGTGGCGCACGGCCTTCAAAATCATGAACGATCACGAGGTTCTGCCAGAGTGGATTGCAGCGGCGAAAGCGCTGGACAAACAGGAAAGGGAATTGCGTAAAACTATTGCCGAACGGGCGCGACTTTATTGCAAGAAAACAGGCCCTACTGGCGCAGGCGCCCGGTCCAGAGAATCAGAAAACGCCGCCTGGGAGCGATTCACAAAGTCATTCAAGCAACGCATCCGGCGTCACAATGACGAGGCGCTCGTGCTGAATTTGAAATTGCCCGCCGGGCTGCCGCGCCGGGCGACGCTGGATGCCGAACGTCTGATTCAGCAGGCACTGGAGTCGATCCAGTACGGCGTCGAATCAGGCTAAGCCGGCTCGGTGGGTTGGCTCTCCTCGCTCTCGCCTTTGGCGCCCTGCTGCAGTCCCTTGCGGAAGTTCGCGACGGCCGAGCCGAGCTCGCCGCCGATCCGCGAGACGCGGCCGACGCCAAATAGCAATACAACGATTATGAGGATAATGATCAGTTCGGTTGGTCCCAAGCTGCCCATAGACGCTTCCTACTCTCTCGCTTCAGTCTGTGCGCCATTATAACACGTGATTCCGGAATTTCGACATGCGATCTCGACTGGCGTTTGCGCGGCCGCTATTGCCTAGCCGTTCAGACGCTGCGGCAGCGACCTGCCGCATGCGCAGCCATGCTATAATCAAGCCAGCGCAAGCTTTGGAAGAGATCGCTGCCGATGCAAAACGAGTTCCGCCTGGAGAATGTGCCATTATTCTCCAACCTCAGTCCAACCCAATTGGAGTGGCTGCGCGCCCGCTTCATTACGGAACAATACCGCGCCGGTGAGGATATCTTTGTACAAGGGGCGCCGGCCGACGCCATGATCACATTGGTATCGGGACAAGCCGTTTTGTTTCGCAGCGACGCCGACGGCAGCCAGACGCCGCTGGCCACCGTCTCCGCCAATCAGAGCCTAAACCAGGAAGCGCTCTTCGCTGAAGCCAGTCAGTCGGCGACCATGCGCGCGGCGCAACCGGTTACACTGCTGAAACTGACGCGCCTGGCATTCTCGCAGTTGCTTGCGGAATACCCCGAATTGCGGCTCGCTTTCGGCTTGGATGGCGACGAGGCGAATCCGCCGATCCATCCTCAGTTTGCCGAGCAACGGGACGATGAAGAAATCTTGATACAGACGCATCGTCATTGGTGGTCGTTTCTGCGAAGCGCCTGGCTGCCATTCTTGTTGGCGCCCGCGATGTGGCTCGGCGCGCTCTTTATCGAAATAGAGATTCTTAGTATTGGCTTGTTGGGGCTTTCGCTGCTCTTGCCGGGCCTGGCGCTGGTCTTTTTCTATCTGGAATGGCGCAATGATTCCGTCATCGTCACCGACCAGCGGATCATTCGCATTCATCGGACGATCCTGACTATGTATCGCCAGATCACACAAGTCGGCCTGGAGAGCGTGCAAGAAATCAATTTCGATATTCCGGCTTACGATCCTTTCGCGCGGCTCTTCCGCTACGGCACGGTCATCGTCAAGACCGCCGGCGCTCAAGGCAACCTGGAGTTGGATTTCATGCCGAGACCGGAGCAGTTTCAAAAGCTGATAATCGAAGACCGACAGTATTTTGAGCGGCGCCGGGCGCAGCGCCATCACAAACTGGTCCGCGCCGAAATGCAGCGATGGATGGATGAGGAGGCTGATTCCGCGGAAGAGCAGGCCGCCGAAGCGGCATCGGCCGAAGCGCCCAGACCGGTACGCGGAAGCAATGGCTATTTCAGCAGCTGCATCAGGATGACCAATGGCGATATCGTTTATCGCAAACATGTCAGCGTCTGGGCGCAGCACACCGCTATACCGCTCGTCATAATTGCGCTTTCCCTGGCTGCCCTGCTGCTGATATTTTCTGTCGTCAGCGCCGATCTGCGCATCGTCGCCTTCCCAATCGGGATGATTGGGCTGCTGGTCGGTTGCCTCGGATATTATTGGATGGATTGGGATTGGCGAAACGACCTCTACATTATCGGCGACGACACCATTACCTTGGTGCACAAGCGCCCGTTTTTTCTGCAAAATCTGCGGGACCAAATCCTGGTCGAACGGATTGACAACGTCGAATCGGTAAGCAGCGGTTTCTTCGCCGCGCTGATGAAATACGGCGATGTGCGCATGTCTCTGGTCGGCGCCGACGAACCCAAGATGTTTCAGCGCGTGTCCCGGCCGCAGCAAATCCAGCAAGAAATCTCGCGCCGACAGCACCAGAAGGCGCAGCGCCGCGCCCGATACGACGCCATGCAGCAGCGGCAAATCCTGGGTGAATACCTGGGAGCGGCAAATGGCGGCCAATTGCCGGCCATGACATCCCTTGCCGCTCAAAGCCAGCCAACAGCGGCGGGGGCGCCTGCCGCCGGCCATCCAGAATCAGCTGCGCGGGCTGGGGCGATCCAGCCGGCGAGCAATCCGGATCGCAACCGACCGCCAAGGCTGCCGCGCAAAGTTTTGGCGGCCGCGCGTCCCAGCGACCGCGGGGACTCTTCAGTACTGGATGGCGATGGCGCGCGCCGCCCGCAACGCTTCCGGAATGGCGGCGGCGATAACTGAAGTTGTCGGCGATTTACGACAGGATCAGAGATCCAGCCGCATGTGCCAAAGCTCGCGCCTTACCTTGAACTGATGAGTTTTGAGCAGTTCGTTCATGGCTTCGTCGTCCCGCGGATGCTCAAAGACGATGCTCGCGCCGTCGTAGCGGGAGACGACATTGCCCAGCAATGCTTCCGCATACGGTTGCGGTTCAACGCCGGGCGAAGTGAAGAGTCGCGCGCGAATAGCGCCGAAGCCCGCCTCTCGCTCCAGCCAGCATGAAGCCAGGATTCTCTTGCCGCCGCCGTCGCGGATGACAAGCCGCTCCACGCTCTTCAAGGACAGGAGATTGAGCAGTCGCCTCCAGGGCGCGGAATAGAAGGCCGATTTGTGCACGGGCTTGAGCCAGCCCAGCCCGCCAAGTCGGTTCGGACGCGCCGCAAGCGCCAAGGCATATTCCGCCGGCCACTCGCCCGGTCGGGCGCGCGTGATATGGAATTTCCCCTTGCCGGAAACCGGCGGGCGAAAGAACCCGGCTCGCCGCCAAACCCGCCAGGCGCGCTCATAGACGAAGCCCTGACGGTCGTAGAGCCGCTGGGCCGGGATGTTGTCGCAATTCACTTGCAAGATGATGCGGGAAGCGCCGCGCTTGCGAATCATCGCCTGGCTGGCATCCATCAGTTCCTGGCCGATTCCGCGGCGCTGATAATCGGGATGCACGCCGACGTTGGCGAGGATGCATGTCTCGCCCAGTTCCCTGGGATAATTTGCCGGATACACCGACACGTTGCCAACCAGTTGGCCATCCATGACGTAAACGAAGCCGAGGCTGATGCCCAGCGCGAGCTCATTCATCGTCGTAATCAACTTCAGTCCATAACCGAGATGGCTGAGAAAGCGCATCTCGCGAACTGCGGAACGACCGTAGTCGTCCATGGAGTCAGCAAAAACAAGCTCGATCAAATCCGCCAGCGGACGCAAATCGCTACGCAGATTGACGGGCCGGACGCCATCCCCCAACATGTTTGGCATTGCGGCCGGCCTCACGCCGATGCGCGTCATGGCGCCACGCTCCCGTGCTTTTGCATTTTTGAAAGCCTGCTAGCAAGCGGCCGCGGCGCGCCCGCCAATCGCTCGCTTCAACTAAGCCTACGACCGGCCAAGTGGCCTGTCAAGCGAAGCCAGGACCAAGGATAGGATTTGCGCTTGGGGAGACGCCGCGCGAAGGGCGCTGACGCTTACATTTCGTCGCCTTGTCGATTACGATAGAATCGTATAGAACAGTTGCGTAAAGACAAGAACTCGCGGCACTGCATTCGACCGAGCAAAGGAGACAGCGCATGTCATACCGGCCGATCGGGGCGAGGCGACATCGCAGCGCCGCCTGGCAATGGGCGCTGATCGGATTCATTCCGGGCCTGTTTTGCGGCGTAATTATCATGGCTGCCATCATGCTTGAGGGCACGCTGACGGAATTCATCTTGCCAACGCCGGAGCCGCAGGTTTTCGAAACTGTCGTTCACGTTATCATGACAGCGACGGAAGATCCAAACCGACCGAGTCCGGTTTCGCAGGTCATCGTCGTTACCGCCACGCCGGAACCAGCCGCTCTCCTAGAGACACAAGAAGCAACGCGCGAGATAGTCTCTGTCCAGGTCCAGCCGACAGCCCAGCCCACGGCCATTCCAACGCAGATCCCGCCGACTGCGCTGCCGCAGCGCGCGATACCAGCCATTCTCGAAACGTCCCGAAGCCTGGCCGTCACGGTTCCGGGCGGCGTCTTCACGATGGGCACGACGCCGGTGGAAGTGGCGGAAGCCGTCAACGAATGCGTGCGCGACGGGGGAACTTGCGAGGCCAGTTATGCCGAGGATTCTTACCCGGCGCATGAGGTCTCCGTTGATTCCTTCTTGATGGAAACGACAGAGGTCAGTTTCGAACAGTACGTCACCTTTCTCAACGTAAGCGGACCGGACACTCACGTCAATGGCTGCGCCGGCTTTCCCTGCATCCAGACGCAGAATGAGAGCCTGAACGCGCCAATTGTATTTGACGGCGCCAATTACAGTATCGGCGTCGGCTTGTCGCAGCATCCCGTATATGGCGTCACCTATTATGGCGCCCTCGCCTATTGCGAAGCTGTCGGGCGCCGCCTGCCGACAGAGGCCGAGTGGGAACGGGCCGCGCGCGGCGACGACGGCCGGATTTACCCTTGGGGCAATCGCTGGGACAATGCGCTCGCCAAGACAAATCGACCGGTGGATACGCCGCCCGGCTCCTTCCCCGTGGGCAGCTATCCGCTCGGGGCAAGCATCTACGGTGTCTATGATATGGCGGGCAATGTCGCCGAATGGGTGAGCGATTGGTACAGCGAACGCTATTACCAGGAACAAGCCGCCCTTGGCGCATCGGCAAACCCGGCCGGACCTATTAACGGCCAACAGAAAGTCTTGCGGGGAGGGTCCTGGAATGGCGTTCCCTTCTTCAGCCGCGCCATGCATCGCCAATCTGAGTATCCCGGCGAATATCAGCGCTGGGTGGGTTTTCGCTGTGTTGAAGACCCGCTTGATGTCGCCGCCATCGGCAGTTCAAATCTGGATCCGGCAACTCTGGGCGCCGATGTGCCCGCCGCGCCGCCGCAGACGACTGACGCCAGCGGCTCGCAGCCGACGCAGCCGCCGCCGCCCGAAGCCAATCGCCCAGCCGGCGCTTGAAAGGCGACAAGATAAGTGAAGCGGAATAATGAGCGACGGCTACGTGCTGGTGATCGGCTCAGCAGTTCTGGAAATCAGCGCGCGCCCCACAGAGGTATTGCGTATGGGCGCGCGTCAATACGGCCATATTCACTCCTCCGTCAGCGGCGTCGCCCGCAATATCGCCGAAAATCTGGCGCGCCTCGACATAGAAACCGTGCTGCTGTCCGCTGTTGCTGACGATGATATCGGCCAGCACCTACTGACGCATTCCTCCCTGGCCGGTATTGACTGCAGCCATGTCATGCGAGTGAACGGCGCGCATTCGGCGACATCCATTCTGCTTTATCGCGCAGAAGACAACTTCACGCGAATTGACGATGTCGGCATCGCCGACGCTCTGGATTCGGATTATTTGCTGGAACATGAATGGCTGTTCGAGCGGGCTGCTCTGGTTGTCATCGACGCGACGCCATCTGAAGAGGCGCTCGATACCATCTTTGAGTTGGCGGCGCGGCATGAAACACGCGTCTGCGCCGACCCCACCTCGCCACTGATCGCAAGCCGTTTCTGCGCTTACATCCCGAATCTTTATCTGATCGTCCCCAATGCCAGCGAAACAGCCGCGCTCTGCTCGCTTGAGGAACCGGCGACCGGGCGCGAATCGGCCATCGGAACGGCGCAGCAACTCGTGAACATGGGCGCCAACATCGCCGTGGTTACACTCGGCGAGAACGGGCTGGCTTATGCCGACAGCAGCGGCGGCGGCTATATCCGCGCGATTAAAACAGCCGTGGTTGATTCATCCGGCGCGGGCGATGCCTTTTCCGGCGCGGCTATCTTCGGCATCCTCAACGACGTGCCAATCGATGAAGCGATGCGCCTGGGCGTGACCGCCGCCTCTCTCACATTGGCCAGTGAAGACACCGTCCTGCAATCGCTGAGCCAGGAGCTTCTTTACGACGAGCTTTCGGCCTAGGCCGGGCGCTACCGCGCCAGATTCAGGATGGGATAACGATCCAGCACCCAGCGCAGCAGCAGAAAATGCGCCGCCAAGCCGGCGTATTCTCCGTATTTGCCAAGCGCCTCAAGCACGCTTGCCTCGCTCTTTTCGCCGTCGCCGTCGAAGAAGAAATGTTGCAGCGCCGCTTGCAGCGCGACATCATTTTGGCTGACGAAGGGGAAGGCGCCGAAGGCCCGTCCAATCGTGTTGCTCGCCGTCCAATGACCGACTCCCTTGATTTTCATGAGATATTCGTAGGCGGAGTCAGGCTCTTGATGCCGCAGCGATTCAAGATCCAGGTCGCCGCGGCAGACCGCTCGCGCGATATCGATGATGAGCGACGAACGCCGATGGGTGATCTTCAGCGTTTTAAGCTGAACCGGTTCCAGGGCCGCCAGTTGTTCCGCAGATGGAAAGTCATATACACGTTGGCCGGCGACGCCGCGCCCGGCGCTGAACAGGGACATCAATTCACGCTGCGAGCGCAGGGCCGTTTTCCAGGTGATATGCTGCTCGATTATCAGCGTGATCAGCGCCTCGAAGACTGTCTCCGCGCAGAAGACCGGCAAGCCCGCCAGCGGCTGCACGACCTGCCACAAGGCGGAATCGCTTTTCGCAAAGCGATAGAAGTCGGAGAGATCCCGGCTCAGACCGAGGCAGCGCAGCGAACGGCAGCGAATCTGATCGCTGTTTGCCGCTGACAGCGACGTGCCAGACGCGAGTATCGCATCCGGTGTCGCCTGGAAAGCCAGAAGCTGACCAGCGGTAAAGCGCCACAATACATCGCCATGCGCCACCATGCGCGCCGGATACGCGATGCGTTTGACGAATTCCAGGAGCAAATCGAAGCGATAGGCATGTGCCGGCTGCGGCAGGCGCAGCTGCCTCATCCCGAGGCGTCCGGATCGGGTGAATCCTCGGCCGGCGGCGCGGCGCTCTGGACGCTCTCCATCTGTCGCAGCAGATCGAGTTGATTCTGATAGCGTCGGCGCGTCAACTGCCGCAAATCGGGCACGCGGTCGGATTCGTCCAGGATTTCAATGCCAAGCAGGGTCTCTACCGTATCTTCCAGCGTGATCAAGCCGGCGGTGCCGCCGTATTCGTCGATGACCAGGAAGATATGCTCCTGCTTGGCGATGAATTCGTCCAGCACTTGCGCCACTGAATTGGTCTCTGGCACGACTTCCAGCGGGAGCGCGATGTCACGCAGCGCGACCGCGTTTTCGTCCGCCGCCACGCGTTCGTAGATCTCGTGACGCAAGACATAGCCCTTGACATCATCCGCCGATTCGCCGTAGACAGGAATGCGCGAAAAAGGCAAGAAGGGATATAGACGCATTATTTCGCCGACAGTCTGTTGCTCAGGAAACATCACCATGACGGTACGCGGCGTCATAATTGTCTCCACCTGGACCTCGGCCAGTTGCAGCAGGTTGGCCACGATGCGATTCTCGCGTTCGCGGATGCCGCCTTCCTGGGCGCTGATGCGCGCCATCACCTGCAACTCCGAACGTGTGACGGTAGGCGCTTCTTCGCTCGGCCGCATCGATCGCGTGACGAATTCAAAGGCGAAGACGGCCGGCCGGAACAGCCAGAGCAGCGCCCGAAGCGAAAAGGCGGTGAACGGAGTCAGCGGCTTGGCGTAGACCGCGCCCAGGGTTTTCGGAATGATCTCGGAAAACACAAGGATCAGCAATGTCAGCACGGCCGAGATTATGCCGAAGAATTCGCTGCCAAATATGGCGGTGGCCTCCGCGCCGGCCCCGGCCGCGCCAACGGTATGCGCGATTGTATTTAATGTCAGGATGGCGGAAATGGGATGTTCTACATTTTGGCGCAGGCCCTGCATGATTAGGCCGGCTTTGCTGCCTTGCTGCACCAGCAGCTCAATGTGAGATACCGGCGTCGACAGCATCGCGGCTTCCCAAATCGAACATAGGAAGGAAACGCCCAGCGCGATGACGACGTAAAAAATCAACGCGCTCCATTCGCCCGCGCCTCCCGCGCCGATGCCGACCGCAAATATAGGAATGCCAGTGAAGAAGCTATCCATGCTGATATGCTAGCGGGCAACCGTTTGTCAAACGACCTTGCCCGAGATTCCAGATAAGCCAAGCAT
Source organism: Anaerolineae bacterium (assembly GCA_022826865.1). GTDB lineage: Bacteria > Chloroflexota > Anaerolineae > Aggregatilineales > Phototrophicaceae > UBA6055. The sequence continues at coordinate 24,805 of JAJDUC010000004.1, read as the reverse complement.
AGCAATCAAGTGAAATGCGCACAAGTTTTAAGAACCCGGCGCCAGGGCAAAGGCTTCAATTTTTCCTTAACAACAGAGAACGCAGAGGGCACAGAGAAAAGTGATTTCTCAGTGACTACTCGACCCGGTGGCTCGCCCGTACACCAAGTCTCCTCTTATGCCGTAAGGGCGGGCCTTGGCTCGCCCGCAATTATGGCGCGAAAGACGATGCGCATTTTTTCAATTTCTTACCTGCGCTTACTTCTGTGTTAAACATAAATTTGAAGCGCTTGCCCTGGTCCCAGCGCCGGCAGGCCTAAGCCAGTTCAAGCAGGACTGCCTTCGGCAAGACTTGGCGCAGCCGCCCTTCCAGCTCGCTTAGCAGCATGGCGGTGGCGCCCCAGACCTTGTGCCCGGCAACGCTGTAAAATGGCACATGCGCTTCATGGCCGCGAATGCAACGCCGCTCCGCGCATTTGAAGCGCGGCCGCAGCAGGTCTTCCAGCGCGAAGGAAAAGACCTCTTGCACCTCGTCAGGATTGGGCGCGAAGGCGGGCGCGCCGTCATAACAGGCGATACTGGGATATACCTCATAATGCGACGCCGGAATGTAGAATCGAGGCAATCTTCCCAAGACTTCAAGGCCCTCCGCGCTGACGCCGATTTCCTCGCAGGTCTCTCGAAGCGCTGTGGCGGTCAAGCTGGCGTCCTTCGGGTCTTGATGGCCGCCCGGAAAGCTGACTTGGCCACTGTGCCCGCGCAATCCGGCATTGCGCAGCGTCAATACGACATGCAGCCGGCTGTCCTGGTGGAGAAATAGCAGGATCATCACCGCGGCGCGCTTCGGCGGCGAGTTCCGCTTTTGCCAACCGCGCGGCGCCGGCGCCATTCGCTGTCGCGCCGCCGCCACATCAAAATCCACCAGCGCGAGCGAGCGGCGGATATCTGCGATGTCAATCCATCGGATCATGGCCGCGGGCCGAATATCATTTCCGCGTTGGCCGGAGCGAAGAGCATCGCCGGCTAAGCGCAACCGCATTGTCAATCAAAAGAAGCAATAACCTGGCATAGGCGGAGTCGCCGTCTCCACGCCGGCCCTTTATGAACAGCCCTCGCCAGCTGGACAAATTCAGACGGTCAGGCGATTTTGTACCATGCCCGACGCTTGCGCAAAGAAACACCGGCTTCCGCGCCGCTGCGCCGCGCCGTTCGTACCCGACCGCGCGAATCAATATGTACCTGCCCGGCCTTTTGCAAGCGTTCAAATTCTTCCGGGGTAATAGCAGGGGCCGGTTCGCCACCTAGACGTTCCAACCGATCGCCCAAATCGTCGGCTGAAGCGCCCTCAGACGAATCGCTCATGTTTTCGTCAAAGCTGTTGTTCGAATTCTTGTCTTGATCGCTCATTTCTTACCTCGGTTGTCGCGCCTTGAGTCGACACCCGCCTGATCGACTCAACCATTTCGCGCTTCCTGGTACGAAGTTATAGTTTAGACGATAGAGGCGGCCTTTGCCAAGTTCAATTCAGTTTCACCTTGGATTATAGCGCCTTCAGGCGCCGATGAAATCGGGATATCCAGCTATGGCTCCGCCGATTTGAACGAAAGCGCCCTACACCAATTTACGCAAGAGCGGACAAAAAGTCTTAGCAAGAATTCTGCAAACGCGATGCGAATGTCTATTTCGGAAGCTTGGCTTCCGCCATGCGAAGGTAGCTTTGCAGCATGCGCAGGATTTCGGTTTCGAAGTCGGGCAAATTTCGGAGGCGGTCGTAAGCGGCATATAGACCGGTGTATGCGCCGGCGATCGCCTCCGCCGGCGAATCCAGCGGCGCCTGTACATAACCAGTCGGCCCCGACCAGGCGTAGACATAAACATAAGGTCTCTCCAGACTCGGGCTAAAGGGCGCGAAACCAAAGGCGACCTGCGGATCGCTTTGTTCGCTGCCGCCGCCGCGCGGAAAGCAGATAAAGCCCAGGTCAAAGTGATGCGGCCACAAAACCAGCGGCGTGGCGCAGCCGCGCACTGTTCCCCGAAAACTTGACAAGGCGCTGTACACGGCGGTCAGAACCTGCCAGTAATCGGCTGCCTGCCCCGGGTTGATTTCAAAGTCGGATTCGCCCAGGATATGTTTCATCGAAGGCTCGATGTGGCAGCCAATGTCGGCGAATAGATCGAGCGCACGACGCATGAGCGACACTTGAGAGTGACCAGGCAGATTCAAAGAAAATAACGCCTTCCCGCCGCGCTCGAAGCGGATTTGCAATTCGGTGAAATCCAAATGAAGCGCGCCAACAGCGCGCAAGGCGCCGGTTGATAAACCTGCTTCCGTCAGGTCAAGGCTGAAATGCCTGTCATTCGGCAAGGGATCGGCGCAGGCGACGCGTATCGCGCCGACGACCAGCGCCGCCTGATGCAAGGCGTCGCGCGTTTTACTCCAGTTGCTCAAGCTCGGCAGCGGCATTTCTTACACTCGCGATCCAACGCTAAGGCTGCTGAGAGCGCCATTGCCAATTGTAACCTGGAATCATTAGCAACGATCTGGCTCGTGCCCAACATTGCTACACTTTGCTTGAATATATGCAAATCATCATTCACGGACTACAAAAACATAGTACATTGTGTATCAAAAACCAGTGTTCGATTCAAGGAAGCTGTGCGATGAAGCCCGGCCAATCCTATGGTAACGTTGAAATAGAGGCTATTGTCGAGGAGATCAAATTGATGAATCGCTATCTGTCCAAGACTGTTGTCAATTTGCGGCCGTCGGGCATCCGGCGTTATTTCGACATCGCCGCAACGATGGCGGATGTGGTGACGCTTGGTATCGGCGAACCGGATTTTGTGACGCCATCGCGCATTGTCGCAGCAGGCCAACAGAGCCTCAGTGATGGACATACCGGTTATACCTCAAACGCCGGGATCTACGAATTGCGGCTGGGCATAGCGAATCTCATTGAGAAGAGATACGGCCTGCGATATGCGCCTGAAAACGAAGTGCTTGTCACAGTTGGTGTAAGCGAGGCGCTCTTTCTGGCTTTGAAGGTCTTGCTTGATCCCGGCGATGAAGTGCTGGTGGTTGAGCCTTGCTTTGTCGCCAATCCCGCGCTGGTTGAGACGGCGGGCGGCATACCGGTAATGGCGCCGACATCCGCTGCCAATGACTTTCAAGTGACTGGCGACGCGCTCGAGGCGCGAATCACAACGCGGACCAAAGCGATTCTGTTGAGCTATCCCAGCAACCCGACCGGCGCCATCTTAACCCGCGAGCATCTGCTGCAAGTGGCGGCTGTCGCTGAGGCGCGCGATCTGGTGGTGATATCGGACGAGATATATGAGCGCCTGGTCTATGATGCCGAGCACATCAACTTCGCGACCCTTCCCGGCATGCGGGAGCGCACAATTGTGCTCAGCGGCATGAGCAAATCTTACGCGATGACCGGTTGGCGCATAGGCTACGTCACAGCGCCGCGCGATTTCACCGAAGCGATGTATAAGATCCATCAATACCTGATTATGTCGGCGCCCACGATGGGGCAGCACGCCGCGCTGGAAGCCGTCCGCCATGGTGAAGACGATGTTGAAATGATGCGGCAAAGTTACGATCGCAGGCGGCGGCTGATTGTCGATGGCTTCAATCGGCTTGGCTTGACCTGCTTCGAACCGCGCGGCGCATTCTATGCCTTTCCCAGCATCGCCAATACCGGCATGGACGATGAGACCTTCTGCGAAGAGCTGCTCGAAACGGAACGCCTGGCTTTGATTCCCGGGCGGGCGTTTGGCGCCAGCGGCCGGGGATTCGTCCGCGCCAGCTATGCCACCGGTGAGGATACAATCCGGGAAGCATTGCGGCGACTGGAACGGTTTCTGGTCTCGCGCGGGGTCATTGCGCCCTCGGCTGAAGCCATGCTCAGTCCCTAATCGCAGGCATTTGCGGCGCGCATTTACGCAAATGCCCTTGCGCCTGCGAACTTTTGTGCTATATTTCATGCATAGCGAATTTGACCGCAGGAAGCGCGTGATGGGCGAATGGCAAACGGTTATTGGGCTTGAAGCCCACGCGGAACTGGCGACTGCAAGCAAGATGTTCAGCAGTTGCCCGGTTGTAGACAGTGTCGAAGCTGAGCCGAATTCTGCAGTTGATCCGCTTTCACTGGGCATGCCCGGGACGCTGCCGGTGATTAATATGCAGGCGCTGGAATACGGGATCATGGTCGGCTTGGCGCTGAACTGCCGGATCCCCCCAATCAACCAATTCGCGCGCAAGAATTATTTCTATCCCGATTTGCCAAAGGGTTACCAGATCAGCCAGTATGACCGGCCGCTGGCAATTGACGGATTCATCAATATCGAACCGGAAGACGGATTGACGAAGCGCATCCGCGTGCGCCGCGCCCACCTGGAAGAAGATACGGGCAAGCTCACGCATATCATGGGCGAGAGCCTCGTCGATTACAATCGCGCCGGCGTTCCGTTGTTGGAAATCGTCTCCGAACCCGATATATCCAGCTCGGCCGAGGCGGAGGCTTATGCGCGCAAGTTGCGATCTATTTTGCGTTACCTCGGCGTCAACAGCGGCGACATGTCGAAAGGCGTCTTGCGTTTTGAGGCGAATGTCAGCGTCAAGCATGCGGACGATGCGGAACTGCGCGAACGCACCGAGATCAAGAATCTCAACAGCATCCGCAACATGGGGCGCGCCATCGATTACGAAGTCAAGCGGCAAATCAAGCTTTACAAACAGGGCGACAGCGTGAAGCCGGCCACCCTGGGTTGGGATGAATCCGCACAGAAGATTAGTGTACAGCGCTACAAGGAACGCGCCGACGAGTACCGTTATTTCCCCGAGCCGGACTTGCCCATTGTAACAGTCAGCCGGGCCTGGGTGGAGCATATCGCCGCCGAGTTGCCCGCCCTGCCCGATCAACTCCAGGCGCGCTTCGTCCATGAATTGGGCTTGAGCAGCTATGACGCCGCTGTCTTGACCGCTGAACGGAGCGTGGCGAACTACTTTGAGGCGGTCGTTGCCGCGGGAATTGAAGCCAAAACGGCGGCCAATTGGTTGAGCACCGACCTGTTTCGATTGATGAACGCCAATGAATTCGAACGCGAAGCGATCGACTCGATTCCCATACCAGCCGCTTCTTTCGCCGGCCTGCTGCAACTGGTGGAGAGCGGCGTGATAAACCAGAGCACGGCGCGCAAGACGGTCCTGCCGGAAATGTGGCAGAGCGGCGCGGACGCGCAAGCGATCGTCGACCGCAAGGACTTGGCGCAGATTTCCGATCCGGACATGATAGGCGGCATTGTCGACAAGGTTCTGGGCGCCAACGCCGATATGGTCGGGCGCTGGCTCGCCGGCAACGACAAGGTAATCAATGCCATCTTCGGTCGCATTATGGGAGAAATGCGCGGCAAGGGCGACCCAGCCATCGTCCGCCGCATCCTGCAAGAACGGCTCAACAAAAGGAAAGAATAGACTAGAGAATTTCGGAGAAACACAAGATGACATGGCATCAGACGATTATAGTGGGCAATCTGGGCCGGGACCCGGAACTCAGGTATATGCAGAATGGACGCGCCGTTTGCAACTTCAGCGTCGCCGTCACCGAGCGCTGGCGCGATCGCCAGACGGAAGAGCAACGAGAGCGAACGACCTGGTATCGCGTCGCCGTATGGGGCGCGCAAGCCGAAAGCTGCAACACTTATCTGTCTTCCGGGCGTAGAGTCATGGTTGTCGGCAATGTGCAGGCCCGAGGTTACATCAACAACAATGGCGAGGCGGCGGCATCGCTGGATTTGACCGCGCGCGACGTGCGCTTTCTTGGCAGCCGCGATGACGGGCAACAAGGGGGCGGTTATGGCCAACGCGGTGGACAGCGCGAAAGCGCCCCGCGCGATGACCGCGCCTCAAACTGGACGGAGCCGCCAAGCTCAGTCGATGATATCCCGTTCTAATTCGACGCGCCGGGCTTGCCATTTTGCCCGGCGCATGCCGCTTTTGCCGTGCCCCAGTTCAGCGTCGACCTGAAGAGCCAAACCGCTTTGATTGCCGGCGCCGGCGCCGGTTGCGGCCGCGCCATTGCCCTTGCCCTGGCGCTGAATGGCGCAAATGTAGCGGCGGCTGACCTCAACATTGAGCGCGCCGAAGCCACGGCCGAAGAAATCGCGCGCCTTGGCGGCGTTGCGATCGCTTTACATGCGGATGTCGCCAACCGCTTCCAAGCCGCCAACATGATCGAAGGGACGCGCGACGCCTTTGGCGGCATCCAGATTCTTGTCAACGCCGCCCGCGCTTTCCGGGCGGAACCCATGCTCAAGATCGATGAATGGGATTGGCGGCGGCAGATCGAGGTGAATCTCACCGGCGCGTTTTTCTGCATGCAATTGGTCGGCCGCGTGATGGCGGCGGAAGGCGGCGGCAGCATCATCAATATCGTTTCCGCTGACGCGCTGAGCTCCAGGATTCCCGAGGGCATCGGCTACGTCACTGGCGGCGCGGGCATCGTCGGCATGACGCGTCAGGCGGCGCGCGAGTTGGCGGCGCACAATGTACGGGTCAATGCCATCGCGGCGGGGAAACACAGCCGGAGCGAACCGGCGGCCGATGTTTTGCCCGCCGGCCAACACGCGGCAGGCATCGCGCCAGAAGATGCCGCCGGGGCGGCGCTATTCCTCAGTTCAGATGCGGCCAAGTCGGTTACCGGCCAAGTGATAATCGTCGATGGCGGTCCTTCGCTGCTTTAGAGATCGAGGAAGACAAGCAGGATGGCGCTTCAGGCTGTTTCGCGAAGGCGCCGGTATTCCGCCGCCAGCGCTTGCCATGGCCCCAGATCCCAGTAGCGACGGGCCGCGCCCGAGGGCGAGGGCAGCACAAATAGTCGCGTCGGACCCCATCTCTGCCGCTGTTGGCCATACTGGACGGCAGCGGACGCATTGCCGATGCAGACGCGCCAGGCCTTCTTGCTGGTGAAAGCCAGGATCTGCGGCTGGGATTGCATGATTTTTTCACGCAATGCTTCAATGCCGAAATCGTCAGAAGCCAGTGTGCTGTCGACGCCGGCGCTAAACTTTGCCAGATCCGTCAGCCCGATGCGCAGTGGCAGCAAATCGCGGTATTCGGCGGGCGCAAACTGGCGCGATGTAATGCCTACGCGGTGCAGGGTCGGCCAGAAAGCATTGCTCGGGTTAGCATAATAGGTGCCGGCGCGCGCTGAGACGGCGCTGGCGGCAGTGCCACAGAAGACCAAGACAAGCTCGGGCTCAATCACATCGGGCAGTGCCTCAATCATGTGATTCCCGTCCCGCGGCGACGATATTCAAATTCGCTTGATGAGTCGATTCGTAGAACTCGTCCAGATTTGGCGGTAGATCAAATTTGCCCCGGCCAAGAATTGCGCGCAAATAGGCGATGGTCGACTCAAGACTTTCCAGGCCGCGGGCGCTGCCATGAGACGGAATCGCGAGGCGCAAGCCATCCACGTCGCGCCATGCCTCGAGCGCCGCCAGCCAATCGCTCAGCAAATCGAAACGGTTGAAAACCGGCAAGGGCGTTTCGATGGCGTCGCCCCCCAGCAGTACGCCCCATTCCGGTATCCAGCCGACAATGCAGTCGGGACTGTGCCCGGGCAAATGATGCAATTCCAGCGTGAGGCCGCCCAAATCCAGACTGAGGCGAGAAGTAAAACTGACATCCGGCGGCGCCAGAGCGACATCGTCCCAGCGGCCAAGTTCCGCCAATTGCTTCCGCAGCAGCGTTTGCGGTATATCGTCGTCGAAGCGGCGCAGACAATCGGCATGCGCGATGATATTAAGCGGCGGCCGTGAAAAACCCGCCGTTCCCCAAATATGATCCCAATCGCCATGGCTGTACACGACATGAAATGGACGATCCCTCAAAAGCGATTCCAGCGCCGCCATATCGCCCGGCCGCGTCAATGTATCCCATACAACCGCCTGTTTTTCGCCCAGGACGATTGCCGCGCGCGCCTGCATCCCAGGCGCGGATACATCTAATGCCCAGAGATTAGGGAAGACTTCTTGCAGTTGCCGCATCGCGCTCTCCGGGTGCGGTAATCAGCCCGGTCGTCTTTTAGGCCGCCGGCGGGGATGGCCTGTCCCGGTTCTGGCTTTATGCGCCCGGCGTCACATCAACTTCAAGATCGGGGAGGAGGCGGAAGCTGTCCAGGACGGCAATCCGCGGTTCCTCGGCCGGGTCAAGCGCAAGCAGGTCCGTATCGAGGTCTGAAAGGCGCAGGTTGGCAACGTGCAGCCGATTGTCCGCGCCTCCCAGCATAAGCGCCAAACCGCTCTCCACTGCGCCATCAAGCGTAGACAAGCGATAAGATGCCTTGAAGCCGGCCGCGCCGGCAAGGTCCAGGGCATTAACGGACAGCGTTTCGACGCCGCTGCGCCAATCTTCGAGCCAGGCGGCCGCCTCGTCTTCGGTCGCCGGAAGCGCATCAAAGGCGCCAACCGTGAGTATTGCGCCGGCGCCGATGATGGTCGCCGGACGGCCTGCAGCCGCGTCTGTGACCTCCCAGCCCATGGGATAACGCAGCATGTGTTTGTCAAAATTGTCGAAGTAGGCTTCGCGGTCAAAGGGCGCGTCCGCATACGTCGGCAGGAGCTCCACAGCCTTTGCCACGCCCTGCAGGACGTATCGGAGTTCTTGCGCGGCATTCTCGGCCGTGATGACACGGACGCTGTAGATCTCGGCGCCGGCAAGCCAGGATAGCTGGCGCGCGATCAAGTGGGAGCGGCCCCGACGCAAATTGAAGTCGATGCGCAGAGTGCCATCTTCATTGACCGCCCGGCCCGTTTCATCCCAACTGCTGTACCCGCTCCAGGTCTGGCCGAGCCAGGTTCTGTCAAAATACGCGCTCAAGGCCTCCCCATCGTTAAGGCCGGCGACATTCTTGTTGATCCGCACTTCCACGACGCTCAGCGCGTCGGCGTTGTTCAAGCCGGCGCGCAATTCCTCAGGCGTGCTGCTGTCCGTGCTCGGTTCCCAGCCCGTTGGCGCGCCGAATGTAAACAATCCCGAAGGATGCAAATAGATATCGTCGAATCCGACCATCGAGATGTCCGGCGGTGGCGGCAATGTCGGCTCGGGAAAGGGCGTGGGCCGCCCGGCCTGTTCGTCGATGTTGGCTTGCCCAATCTGTCCGGAAAGCATCGGAAGAATCAGACTGCCCACCATCGCGACCGTCATAACAATGCCAATGATATAAGTGAATGTTTTAGTCGTTTTACTCATGCAGGACCCGATCCTGAAGCGCCGTCAAAACGAAGCAATCATACCGCAAAAGCCAGAGGCTGTTAAGCAACACTTTTTCTCCGTATAATTCCCGTTTGGCGCCGAACCGGACAAAGACGCCCGGCGTCAGATTTACCGCGCTAACATTCTGCAACATTGACACACAATTGCCTAAAAGGAGAGCGATTCGGCTCATGCACGCGACAGGTTTTGAAACGCGCCCGCTCACATTGGACGACGCCGGACGCTACACTGATGCGGTCAATGCGATATCGGCGCATATCGGCATAAAGGAAAAGATAGAGCCGAGTTGGGCGCTGCTGGAATGGGAGGAGCCGGGCTTTGATCTCGGCAGTTCGTCTCTGGGCGTCTTTGACGCCAAGGGCCTGTTGGCCGGCTATGCCATATTCTGGGCGACATCGGACACGCCGGTGCATCCGACCGTCGATTGGGGCGTGCGCCCGGATTTTCACGCGGCCGAGCTGGAAAAGCGCCTCCTGGAATGGGCGGAGGCCAAGGCTGCCGGCGTCATTGAGCGCTGCCCGGCGGAGGCGCGCGTCAGCCTGCGCAGCGCTACCTACCTGGGTTTCGCCTTCGAAGAAAAGGCCCTGGACGAAGCCGGGTTCAAGCCCAGACGCCACTGGTTTGACATGCAAATCGACTTGACCGAGCGGCCGGCGCCACCGCCTTTGCCCGCCGGTTTCCATCCGCGCCCATATCGACCGGAAGTCGATCTTCCGATTCTGGTCGATGTCGTGCGCGATTCCTTTTCCGATCACTTCGGCTACATCGAACAGCCATTTGAGAAGTCGCTGGAATTGTTTCGTCATTGGCTGGATAATGACCCGCGCTTCGACCCGGAGCTGGTCATGCTGGCGGCGGATGAAACCTCGGGCGATGTAGCCGGCTGCCTGATCGGACTGACACAGGATCATCGCAAGCCGGACGCCGGCTATGTCGATACCGTGGGTGTACGGCGAGCGTATCGCCGCCGCGGCCTGGCGACAGCGATGCTCAAGCGGAGCTTCGCCCAGTTTTGGGACCGCGGGACGAAGATCGTGCGGCTGGATGTGGACGGGGAAAGTTTGACAAACGCCGTAGCCCTTTATGAACGTGTTGGCATGCGAGTGTTTCGCCAAAATGTGGAATATGAGAAACTTATACGCGAGGGCGTCGAATTGGAAAAGGTAGCGATGGATTAGCAGCAGCGCTTCCTCGAGCACGCGCCCGAATGACAGCCTGCATCCCGCTCAATCAGGCTAAATATAGCGAGACAGTCAGGAATGACTTCAGTTAAAACGGGTTACGCCGATGTGAATGGCGCCCGCCTCTACTACGAAATTGCCGGCCAGGGCACGCCCCTGGTTATGATCCATGCCGGCATTTCCGATTCCCGCATGTGGGAATTTGAATTCGTCTCTTTTGCCGTTAGTCATCATGTCATGCGCTTTGATATGCGCGGCTACGGCAAAAGCCACCCGGTCCCGGGCGAATTCAATATATTGGATGACTTGACGACTCTTCTTGCCGAACTCAATTTGACGGGCCCGCTTATATTGATGGGCTGCTCTATGGGCGCCGGCCTCGCGCTTGATTTTGCCCTGGAAAACCCGGGACGAACGCGGGCGTTAATCCTTGTTGGCGGCGGCCCAGCCGGCTTTGAGGCGGAGGCCGAGGAGCCGGATGAATTATTTGCCGAATCGGAGCGCGCCTTCGAAAATGGGGAATTGGACCGTGTCGCAGAACTCGACATGCAGATCTGGTTTGACGGCTTTGGCCGAAGCCCGAACCCGGCCAAAGCCGCAGCCCGCGCCAAAGCGTTTGAAATGGCGCGGCAGGTAACGGAACTGGAATATAAGCGCATCGGCAAGCATGCGCGCAAGACTGCTGCAGTACAAGCCGCGGAACGACTGCATGAGATAAAGGCGCCCTGCCTGATTATCGTTGGTGAAAACGATCTGCCATTCTTGATTAAGGCGGCTGAATTCATGCAGGAGCGTCTGCCCAATGCAAAATTGGCGGCGATGGCCGATGCCGCCCACCTGCCTAATATGGAGCACCCAGCGCAATTCCGGACGATTGTCGACGACTTTCTCAAGCTGGATTGAGTTTTGCGCCGGCGCCGGCGCGATGCCGCAATGAAGTCCCGCGACGACAGCGAAGATCGCTACGAAGAAATTCTCAAACGAATTGCCCAGCGCAAACCGTTTGGCGGCAAGAGCCGCGGCGCCGAGGCGCAGACGCCGCAGGACCAGGCGCTCGATCTGGTCAACGCCTACGACGCCCTGGCCGCGCAGACGCGCGAAGAATTCCAGCATGTTCTCTGTTACGGGCCGCGGGCGCTGCGTGGATCGGCTTGGTCCGGGGCGCTAATCTGGTATCATCGCAAAGGCTATTACGGCTATCAGACGCTCCACCTGCTGGGCGTTTGGGCGCATTACCGCGAAGGCGAATGTCTGCTGAGCATGGGCATTCGCAGTTTGCCCTATCGCGCGCCGGTTTACGATGCCGGCGTTTATCGCGTCGCCATTCAGAGCAATTTCCGCATCTATTATGATGATGCCGGCGGTCCGCCGGACAAAGATGACCGCTTGCTGTATCAGGTAGAATTCAATGAAACGGATCGCCTGAAGCAGCGGCGGGCGCTACTGGACAAGCTGCAGCGCTGGCGCGGCGAAATCCAAGCCGGCTAGTCTTCTTCCTCAATAAAGATATCGGTCGTCAAGCCGGATGCCGCCAGATCCTCAAGCGATATGACGCCGGCTTCTTCCTGGGCGAGCTTGCTGACGCCCTGTTTGAGGCGCTCGCCACAGACGAGACAATCGGGCTCGCGCGCGATCTCGATCCAGACGCCGGTATGCGGGTCGTTCTCTTGGCCCTCGATAATGTCCATATAGGCATTGGCGACGATGATGGTGTTGGCTGGCATCGCCTCATAGGCGCTCGTGCCGCGCAGCAACTCATTGATGATCAGATCCGTCTGAATGCCGGCTACCTTGGTTACGTTGACCCACAGGCCGGGCTCGGCCGCCAACGCGCCTTCCGGGCCGATCATGCCGTAGTCCAGGTCGCCCACCGGGTTCATCGAGACCTTTGCGCCCTCCCGCGTCGCTTCCGACCAACAGGCATAGCAGGGGCCGTCAAAGGGTTTGATGATGACGTGATCGCCGCCTTCGCCCCGCTCATAGACGCCGGCGTAGGAGGCGCTTAAGCCTTTCTCCAGGCATTTTTCGTTGATGGCGTATTTGACCTGCTCATGGTCAACGGCTACAACCAGAATATCCACATCGTCAAGGCATTCCCAGTGATCTTCTATCGAACCTTCTCGCAGGTCGATCCGCGCCAGCGGATTGCGACTGAGAATCAGGTCGGCAACCGCGGCCGCTTTGTTCTGCCCCACATAACGCAAATCCGCCACATGTCGCGTCACGTTGCCGCTTTCGAGCACATCGTTATCCACCAGGACGAAGCGGCCAACGCCGCTCATCGCCAGGCTGAGCGCTACGAAACCGCCGCCCGACCCCAGACCGACCACAGCCACTTTTTTCTCGGCCAGTTGTTCCAGATTGTCGGAACCGATGAGCCGCTCGACACGTTCCCAAATGTCGCTCATATTAGCGCGCCTCTTCTTCTGCGCGTTCTTCTTCGACGAACGCAGGGCCGCGCGATCCGCTGGCATCAGCTTCCCGGTCGGCCTGCGCCTCCATGGCAGTCGAGCGTTCCGACAGTTCGGCATCGCTGTCGACTTGACCGTCGTCCAGGATTACCGGGATCTCCACAACTGCCGGTTGGCGCAAGCCGCGGTCGACTTCAATGGCGATGACAAAGTCGATGAGGTATTTGTCTTCCGACCATTGCCACTCCGGTGGCTCGGGTATGGGACGGGCCACTTCCCAAAGCGACTGGAAAGTCGCGACCGGATCCATCAAGTTCAAGCCCTCGAGAAAGGGCGCTTCAAATGCCTTGGGCGCGCTCTTCGGATAGTCGTGCTGTGTGACAAAAAGCACAAAGCTTGAAGCGCCCTGCCGGATCGTGAAGAAGCAGAACTCCAATGGCACCTCGCCATCGCACTCGTAGAATAGCGTGCGCACGAGCAGGCCATCATCCGCCATAGCCAAAGTCTCGCTGGTGAGGCGGTCCGCCAAGACAACATGCCAGCCGTATTTCATCATCTGAGGCAATTGTTCCGCCGCTACAATCTGGGGATGCACCGGCTGAAAGACACGGACATCGCGATGGATGTACCACCAGTCAACCCGCATGCAGGTGCCATTGTCCATTGGCACGGTGATGTAATTGACCGCCAAGTCCGATTCGCCGATGATCGGGGCATGCCCGACGGTGACGATCGGCACCAGCAAGAATTCCATAGCAAGATCGTCGTCATCAAGCCAGGAGAGCGCTGTCATAAGATCGCCGTGGCTGGGCTGAATCATGGAGCCCGGCTGTTTGTGCCAGTCTCCGAGATAGCGCAGGGGCACATCAAAGCGATCGGGCAAGGCATCTGAGCCACGGTGTCGCTCGCGGTGAAAATGCCAGTTCTCTTGCAGCCACCAGATAATCTCGTCTTGAAGGGCATCCCCCTGCTGAAAGGTGTGCGAGCGGCGGACCGCCGTCTCATCGGGGGAAATCGTATCGAGCACATAAATGGTCGGCAAACCTTCCGGCGTATCATCTTCGACGATGAAGCCCACCATGGCTTCGCCCGTTTCGTCGGCCATGAACTGGCCGGCCGCCGATAGCATCCGCTCGACCGCCCGCCGAGACAGAACCAGGTTGGGAACGATACCGCGTGAAATCATCGCCATCCCCCGCAAGCGCTTCCTGATGTGTTCGAATTCCAATTGCATGAGCTTGAGAAACTCGCGCTCATCCAGGGTCCGCATGTTCAACGTCTCCGGCGGCGGGGCAAAGGCGAACTGGCTTTGATGCGTTCCTCTATTCCGGGCCAGCGTCCGGTCGAGCGCCAGGTGTAATAGGCATAGAGCCACTGAATCGCCCAGCCGCCAACCGTAACAGCGGTGGATTTTGACGGATTCCAGCCATATTGCTCGCCATCTTTGGGGTTGAAGAGGCAGAGCTGCCCGTCCTCATACTGATGTTTTTCACTGTAGATGCGCGGCTTGATGCAATAAGCTTCCGCCGGACGGTTGGGGTATTCTTTCGGATAGACGATCTTCAGGCTGTGCTGGGTCGACTCGAGGATGCTCATGCTGATTTCCACAATGCCTTGCCAATAGAGCAGGCCGCCAAACGGGGGCACGACCAAAGCAAAAGTTTCGCCAAAAGTAGCCTTCATCGCCTCGACTTCCCAAATCAGGCGGGACGAAACGTCTCTACGCGTCCCCCACCAATTGGACATACGCTGTACCCCGCAGGACGGTTTCCCCTATCTTAACAGAAATACTCTATTGTCCATCTCGCTTTATGTCCAGTATCAGCACAGGCGCAATCCCCCTCCGCTAAAGCGCCGATACCGGTGGAAACGCGCGCGCCGGCCGCAGTCGCGCCCTGATTTAACCCCGCGCAATCCATCGGCGCCAATTGATTAAAGGGCGATTGCAAAGCGGGTCAATTCTTGGCCCGCGTCACGGCAAAAGTGAAATTTACCACAAGCGTGGACAGCCAGTTGCCATTTCTGATAAAACGAAAAGGTCAAACGGGCTGGCTAGGCTTCGGCACCGAATCTCATACCCGATTGACCTTCGTCTATCGATGTCAATCCTAATCGCGATTGGCACCAAATTCAAGGAGTGTGCAGTATGTCCACATATCGCTTCAAGTTGTCCGGCATTGTTCTAATGCTAATTGCGCTGGTCATAGCCCCGGGCCTGACAAGCGCAGACGATGCGCTAACGGTTTATTCCGGGCGCAACGAAAGCCTTGTTGGCCCGATCCTGGAGCAGTTCACCGAGGATACGGGTGTTGAGATTGAAGTGCTGTATGGCGGCACGAGCGCGGTTGCCAACCAGATTCTCACTGAGGGCGCGAATAGCCCGGCCGATGTTTTCATCGCGCAGGACGGTGGCGCGCTGGGCGCCCTGGCCGCTGCCGGATTGCTGGCGGAATTGCCGGAAGAAACGCTGGCGCGCGTCGCCGATCCGGCATTTGTTTCGCCGGATGGTGTCTGGGCCGGCCTTAGCGGGCGCGCTCGCGTCCTGGTGTACAATCCGGAGCTGCTGGCTGAAATGGGCCTGGAATTGCCGGATTCAATCTTGGATCTGACCGACGAAACCTGGAGCGGTCTGGTGGGTTGGGCGCCTACAAACGCCTCATTCGTCGCCAACGTAACTGCCATGCGAGTGCTGCTGGGCGATTGCGATACGGAAGACTGGCTGGCCGGCATGCTCGCCAACGGCGTTCAGCCTTATCCAAAGAACACGCCCATCGTTCAAGCCGTCATCAACGGCGAGGTGGTGGTCGGCCTCGTCAATCACTACTACCTCTTCCGCTTCCTGGCGGAAGATCCGGAAATCACGGCGACGCTGCACTTCTTCCCCGGTGGCGATGTCGGCTCGCTCATCAATATCGCGGGCGCGGCAATCCTCGCTACCAGCGATCAGCCCGATGCAGCGCAGCAATTGGTCAACTATCTGCTCAGCGATACGGCGCAGGACTACTTCGCGCAGACGACCTACGAGTACCCGCTGGTCGATAGCGTCGAGCCATCAGTTGACTTGCCCGCGCTGGGGGATATCGAGGCGCCGGAAATCGACCTGTCAGAACTTGACGACCTGCAAGCGACACTGGAAATGATCGAAGAAAGCGGCGCTCTGGACTAGAGCTGTCGGCAATTGAGTGGCGAGGGCGCGCATGCCGCGCATCCTCGCCGATTTGAGGATTCATGCAGCTATCGAACGTCATCCCGCCAAGATTCAGGCCAACCGGACATCAGCCGTCCGTATTGACACGTTGGCATGTCGGCAACCGGCAAATTGCTCAGATTGTCAGTCTGGCGGTTGTGGCTGTCGTTTTGCTGCCAGTCGTCTACCTGGTCACTGGCGCGTTAAGCGCCGGGCAGGAAGGCATCAATTATGTACTCAGAACGCGCACCTTGCTCATCATCGCCAACAGCGTCGCGCTCATGCTGGCGTCCACATTTTGCGCGACAGTTATCGGCGTTCCTTTCGCCTGGTTGACCGGGCGCTGCGACCTGCCCTGGCGGCGAATCTGGCTCGTGCTTGGGCTGGCCGCCATGGTCATGCCCTCTTATCTTACTGCTGTAACATACAGCGAGGCCTTTGGGCCAAAAGGCATTTTGCAGTCGCTGCTGGAACCCTTCGGCGTCGACCGCTTGCCCGGGATCAAAGGATTTGTCGGCGCGACCCTAACTGTGACATTCGTGACCTTTCCCTACATTGTTCTGCCGGTCCGCGCGGCGATACTGCGCTGCGACCGCAGTCTGGAAGAGGCAGGCCAAAGCCTGGGATTGAATCGCCGACAGGTATTTCGCCAGGTGATTCTCCCGCAGCTGCGTCCGGCGATTTCAGCCGGGATGCTCATGACGGCTCTCTATAGTTTGAGCGATTTCGGCGCTGTCGCGGTCATGCACTTCAACGCCTTCACGCGCGCAATCTTCATTCAAACCGAGTCTTACCGAATGGACAAAGCTTCGGTATTGGCGCTCTTGCTGATTGTGATGACATTGTTTCTGCTGATTCTTCAGGCGCGCTTGCATCAGCCGGGCCGGAATTATCGCATCGGAACCGGCGCGGCGCGCCATCTCGAGACCGTGAGCCTGGGCCGATGGAAGTATCCGTCGCTGTTCTTCTGTTTCATCGTCATATTCATCGGCGTTGTCATTCCCGTGCTGATTCTGTTCAAATGGCTATTCGGGCACACACTGACGAATCCCATCCAGGTGTCTATGTCCGAGCTGATGCGGAACACGGCCGGCGTCAGCGCGGTTTCAGCGATTGTCGTGACGATTGCCGCCTTTCCCTTGGCGCTTCTGGCAATTCGGGCCAGCACGCGCTTCAACCGGACCTTGGTCAATCTCGCCTACACAGGAAACGTCTTGCCCGGCATCGTCATCGCCCTGGCTCTTGTATACTTCGCTTCCCGGAACGCGCTCAGCCTGTATCAGACTTTGCCGCTCTTGATCATTGCTTACGCCATTCGCTATCTTCCATACAGCATCGGCGCCACTGAAAGCGCCTTCAGCCAAATTAATCCGCGCTTTGAAGAAGCCGCGCGCAGCCTGGGACTGTCGGCTTGGGCCGCGCTGGCCAAGATCACCCTGCCCTTGGCCAGCGGCGGCATCCTGGCGGGCCTGGCGCTGGTATTCCTTAACGTGATGAAAGAGTTGCCGATGACGTTAATCCTGCGGCCAATCGGCTTTCGCACCTTTGCCGTCCGCATCTGGAGCGCTTACGACGAAGCCTTCCTGTCGTCCATCGCCTTGCCCGGCCTGGCGCTCATTCTTGTTTCCGTCTGCGCCCTGGCGATCATTCTTCGGCGGGAAAAAGCAGTCAATTAGACTGGCATTAACGCAGTAGCGTCCGGGCGCTGTCGCCTGCCCGGGCAGAGCAATCGCAGCAAATTGAATTTGCGTTGAAAAATGACATTTTTTGCTCATATTTTGTAATCTGTAGCGGTGTTTGTCGGTCAGTGTCGGCGGTCAGTGTCTACGCGACCTACGCGACCCGCTGAAACGCCCAACAATTTTTAGGCCATTTTCAACGGTCGTCTCACGAGACGCCCCTACAATTTTACATGGCCATCGGCGGACTTTGTTTTGATGCGATTGCTCTGCCTGTCCGGGTGATTTGCCCTTTATGCGGCGCTCTTTTGCACTATGCTTGCTCGTGAAGATGATATGGGCGAATCCTAAACGGCATGGATTACTCGCTTCAAGCCGACCATCTCACCAAAAGCTACAATGGCCAATTGCCGGCCGTGCATGATATTACGCTCAAGGTGCGCCCGAGTGAATTCTTGACGTTGTTGGGACCGAGCGGCGGCGGCAAAACAACGACGCTGCGTCTGCTGGCGGGTTTCGAGAAGCCGAGCAGCGGTCGCATCATAATTGGCGAGAACATCGTCGCCGATGAATCGCATTTCGTGCCGCCGGACAAGCGCAAGGTTGGCATGGTTTTTCAGGATTATGCGCTGTTCCCTCATGTCAACGTGGCGGAAAACATCGCATTCGGCTTAGGCGGGGCGCGGGAAAAGCGCAAATCGCAGGTAGCGCAACTGCTGGAAATGGTCGGCATGGCGGAATATGCCGAGCGCATGCCGCATGAGCTTTCCGGCGGCGAACAGCAGCGCGTCGCCTTGGCGCGCGCGCTGGCGCCCAATCCCGACATATTGCTGCTTGATGAGCCCTTCTCCAACCTGGATACGGGCTTGCGCTCGCAGGTGCGCAGCGAAGTGCGCCACATTTTGCTGGAAACGGGCACGACCGCCATCTTTGTCACGCATGACCAGCACGAAGCGCTCAGCCTCTCCGACGAGATCGCCGTGCTCTTTGAAGGCCGGCTCGTGCAGGTGGCGACGCCTCATGTCATCTACAATCGCCCCGCCAATGTGAGCGTGGCGAAATTTGTCGGCGAGGCGAACTTTCTTGCTGCGGAAGCCCAGGGTATGACCGCCGACAGCCGACTGGGCGAGGTCAAGCTCTTTCATCCGAAGACCGGTCAAGTCCAATTGATGATCCGCCCCGAGGCGCTGGCGGTGAGTTTTGAAGAGCGCGGAACGCGGGCGACCGTGCGCTGGCGCGAATTCTATGGACATTATCAGCGATTGGGTCTGGCGCTTTCTGACGGCACCGAGCTAATCGCGCATACTGGCGTTGATCGCTATTTTCAGCGCGGGAACAACGTGTCGGTTTCGCTGGAGATGCCGGCGCTGGCTTATGATGTCAGTAGTAAGATAATGCTGGATTGAAGGCGGGAGCGCTGGCCAGAGACCGCTTTCCGTCTAGCTTGCGGACTCTGCAAAAGCGCCATGCCCCGCCGCCGGCAGCCAGACCCGGAATATCGCGCCGAGGTCGCGGCCGCGGCTCGACACTGTGATTTTGCCGCCATGCGCTTCGACGATTTCCCGCGTGATCGCCAAGCCGAGACCGGCCCCGCGCTGCGGCCCGCGCGCCTTGTCCACCTGATAAAAGCGTTCAAAGACACGGGGCAATTCCTCGCGGGGAATTCCCATGCCGGTATCGCGTATTGAAACGTTCACGCCGTCCGAGGCGCGCTTGCAGCTTATAAGCACTTGGCCGCCTGCCGGCGTGTACTTCAAGGCGTTGCTGATCAGGTTGACCATCACCTGCGCCAGGCGGTCGCCATCGCCAATGACATCGGGCACGGGCGCCAGCGTCGATTTTAATGTGATGTCCTCATTCTCGGCGACCACCGTCAGGCTTTGCACGACCGCCTCAACAAGCTGCGCAACCTTGATGCGATCGCTCTTCATCGAAAGTTTGCCCGCTTGCAGGCGTTCAAGGTCGGTTAACTGGACAACCATACGATCCAGGCGGCTCGCTTCTTCATAGATAATCTGCGCCGCCGCTTTACTGTCATCGGCCGCGCCATCAATGATCGCCTGCGCATAACCCTGAATCGAAGTCAAAGGCGTCTTCAAATCATGCGAGACATTGCTCAGAAAATCGCGCTGGGCGGTATTCGCGGCCAGGACTTCCGCCGTCATTAGATTGAATGAATCCGCCAGAGAACGCAATTCTGGCGGACCGCTGACCGGTACGCTCACCTCATAGTCACCGCGCGACACGGATGTCGCGCCTTTTACCAGACGCTGCAAGGGGCGGGCGATTGTCCGGCTGATCAGGGCCGCCAGCAGTATCGCCACGGCGATGCCGACGATCCCGGCCTGGAGCAGCGGCGGCGCCAGAGCTCTGCCGAAGACCGCCAGGGTTTCCTGCAGACTGACCGTAGGGCGCGGCTCAGCCAGCAGCCAGATATCCACCTCGCTGAAGCGATCGCGAAATGGACGCTGCGGCCCAAACATGAGGCCGCCATAGACCCATTCGCCCCCGCCCGGATCCTTGAATCCGCCAAAGAATTGCTCGCTTCCGCGCGGCAATACCTTCGCCAACTGGTCGCTATGATAACCATCCCCTTGCAAATGGATCATCTCGCCTGGAAGGTACTTCCTCGCGCTGTCGTAGAGGACATGGGGGCCGTCCGCAGTCAAACGAATCTGCAGCGTTCTGACCTGACGCGTCTCAGCAAACTTATCCAGGAGGCTGTTGACCTGATCCTGCAAAAAGCTGAAGTTGGGATCGGCCGGGATATCCGCGACATAGTCTAGGTAATTGAGACCCCGCGTCAAAGCGGCCAAGCGTTCGTAAGTCGGTTCCGGCGGCGCGGCGCGATTGCCTATTAACAAAACCAGAGCCAGCGCGCCCACGCCCAGGGTCATCGCCAGAAGAACCAAATAAGAAGAAAGCAGACGCAGCCGCAAATTGAAGGAAAGGCGCAGCCTCTTAGCGATCTTCAAGCTTGTAACCCACTCCCCAGACCGTCTCGATCACCGGAGCCATATCGCGCAACTTGTGCCGCAGGTGGGCGATATGCACATCCACCGTACGGGTTTCGCCCGCAAAATCATAGCCCCAGACCACATTCAGCAGGCGTTCGCGGCTGAACACCGCACCCTTGTTTTCCGCCAGGGTTTGCAAGAGATCAAACTCTTTCAGACGCAATTCAATCGGCCGGCCGTCAATTTCCACGTGGCGGCGGCGCGCGTCAATGGTGAGATTGCCGAGGGCGATTGTCGCCGGCATGTCGTCATTGGCATCGGCGCGATCGGTCCGCCGCAATATCGCCCGGATCCGCGCGACCAATTCTCGCGGATTGAAAGGCTTGGTCAGATAGTCATCGGCGCCCAACTCCAAGCCGACGATTTTGTCGATATCTTCGCTGCGCGCTGTCAACATGATGATCGGCACATCGGAGGCCTCCCGCACACGCCGACAGACTTCCAAGCCATCCATGCCCGGCAGCATCAGATCGAGCACAACCAAGCTCGGCTGGTCGCGCAGAATCACGCGCCTGGCGATCGTGCCGTTGGTCGCGCTCGCTACGCGGAATCCATCTTGTTCCAGATACATCCTGGCAAGATCTATGATTCGCTGCTCATCATCAACAACAAGTATGGTTTCGGCCATCTCCATGATCCAGTGCCGCTGCGCGCCGGCAACGCGAACCAGTTCCGTCTGCGGTTAATTTATCGTTCAGCATGTTCATCTTCATTATCGCGCAAGTCAATGCCACTTGCCGCCGCGCTCTGTAAACTTCATGTAAATTTCCGGCCTGCTGCGGCGGCGGGCCTATCGACGCCTTTGCTGTGGATCTCATCCGCAAATTCGAATTGCTTGTAGTCCTGATGTATGGCTTTACGCTAGAATTAGGCGCATCGTCGTCCGCAATCAGAGAGCCAACAGATGACCGTGCTGCAGATTATACAGCCTGATAATCCCTTGCTTCGCCGACAGGCGCTTCGCGTCAGCGATTTCGGCGACGAGTTTCAGACCTTGGTTGACGACATGACCGACACAATGATTGAAGCCGAAGGGGTCGGATTGGCCGGTCCGCAAGTCGCGCGCAGCTTGCGCGTCATTATCGCTCGCCTGCCCGACAACGATGAAAGTCGGGAGGCTTACGGCGAAGATGCCGGGCTGCTTTATGTACTCGCAAACCCGCGCGTGGTTTGGCGAAGCGAGGAAACCGCGGACGGCGTCGAAGGCTGTCTGTCCCTGCCCGGCCTGCTGGGAGAAGTCGAGCGGCGCGAAAGCATTGAAATCGCTGGCCAGGATCGCTGGGGAACACCGACCCGTCTGACGGTGGAAGGCTGGCTGGCGCGCGTTTTTCAACATGAGATGGATCATCTGGATGGCATTTTATTCATCGACATTGCCACAAGAGTCTGGCGCCCGGACGCGGCGGAAGCGCTCGCCAGCGATGTGACCGAAGCCTAATGCTCGTTGGCATCCGTCTTGCGACACGCGCAGACGCGGCTGACATACTGGAGATCTATGCGCCCATCGTCCGCGACACTCATATCTCCTTTGAGACTTTAGTGCCTTCCGAGGCCGAGATCGCCGACAGAATCAGCAGGACATTGCGCCAATATCCTTGGCTGATTTGCGAAATAAACGGAAAACTCGCCGGATACGCCTACGCCAGCCCCTTCCGTGCCCGCGCCGCTTATCAATGGACAGCTGAGACAACCGTCTACATCCATCCCTTATTTCAGGGTCGCGGCGTCGCGCGCGCCTTGTACCGCTCGCTGATTGCCATTCTGCGCAATCAAGGTTACCGCAATGCGATCGGCGTCATCGCCTTGCCCAACGCTGCCAGCGTCCGCGTTCACGAAGCCATTGGATTCCGCAAGGTCGGGATCATCAAGAGCGCGGGTTACAAAAACGGGGACTGGCGGGATACCGGCTGGTGGCAGTTAGAATTGCATCCGCCGCAGCCATCTCCGATGTCGCCGCGCAGCATTCAGCATTTGAAATCTGCCGCCGTGTTCGACCAGCTTCTTGAGACGGGACTGCCCAGCATCAAAGCTAAAATACGAGGATGACCATATCCGATGCCAAGCCAAAGCGAATGACCGAAATTAATGCAGCCCATTCACAGCCGCATTGGCCGGCTGACGGCGCGGAGATCTGCATGTCTCGCAGTACTCGGCTGGAGGCCGACGAACCTTGGCAGGATCTGTCGCGCAGTGGCGAAGCAAATCATCGCATCAGTCGACTGACGGAGATGATCAACTGGTTCGACCGCTATACGAGTTCCCAAGAGTCGGAAATTACTTTAGGCGTTCGACAGGAAACTGCTGCGCGAAGATGTTGAAATAGAGACGGACCTTGGAAATGATATCGCGCCGCTCGGCATCAGGCAGAAGACCGAAGACAGCGCGCAGTTGATCCATCAGCGCGCGCTGCACCGCCAGAAAGCGCGCCGCGCCTTCCGCCGTCAGGATGACATCAACCGAACGTCCATCGGAGGCGTTTCTCTGCCGCTTCACCAAAGGCGGTTCCATCGCTTCCAAACGTTGGATCAAGCCAGTCATGGTGGCGCTGGTCAAATGATGATCGCGCGCGATGTCGCCGATGCGGCATTCGCCTTCCTTGTCCGAGAGCGTCTTTAAAACATAGAACTGGGGGGGAGTCAATTGATGCGTATCAAAGTGGCTGGCCAGCCGCTTTTCACCATCGGTCACAATGTCGATGAGAATGGACCAGAGGTCGGCTACATCACGCTCTAGGATTTCGTCCAAAGCCCGCCCGCCTATTCGCCCAGGGCATCCCATACTTCAAGTTTACCACGCACCTCGCGGATTACTTCATCCACAAACTCCGATGTGCTGGCTTGCCCGCCCAGATCCGGCGTTTTGACGCCGTTGTAGACGGATTCCAGCGTGGCTTCATAAATGGCGCGGCTGGCAATCGCCGCCTCCTTGCTGTTCACGTAGCGCAGGGTCGCGCCGCAGGCCAGCAGCATGGCCATCGGATTCGCAATGTTCTTGCCCATCAAGCTAGGGGCCGTCCCATGCGGCGCCTCGGTCAGCGCCACTCTGACCTTAAAATCGTCATCAAAGGCGATGACAACAGATTCAGCGCCCGCGATGGTCCCAAACATCTTGAGCACGAGGTCGCTCAGATTGTCTCCATCGCGATTTAGGGCCGGGATGACCAGCGCCTCGCCAGTTGTCTCCAGCAGCAGGGCATAGGTCGCGTCAATGAGCTGCGGATCATAACGCACACGACGGTGCAAACTCGCCGCCCGATCCAATTCCTCCTTGAACATGCCTTCATAGATTGGGCTGACGGTATATTTCGGTCCGCCGAACACGGTGGCCCGGTGCTGTTCAGCATACTGGAAGGTGAATTCGGCCACTGCGCGGCAGGTACGACGACTGATGAAGCGCTTGTTGTAGGCCACTTCATTGATGCCTTCGCCCTCGCGCCATTCCTCCGCCGCATAAGCGCCCTCCACCGCCATGCGCACGACAGCGATCGGCGCATGCACGCCCGCCAGCGGGCGCACGGACGGAATCCGCCGCCCCGTGCGCAGGATGACGCTGCCATGTATAAGGTTGCGCAGCAACGCATTCGGGCTGCCGACATCGTCGGGATCGCCCGGCGTGATGGTCGCGGCTTTGATGCCCAAGCCCGTTTCCAAAATGCGCGCCGCCGCCGCCCGCACGACATCGTTTTTGGTCTTGCGGCGGTTTTCCAGCGAGAGGTCAAATGTTTCGAATTGAAGGTTGCGCATGCGGATGACACTCGGGTCGAGGACGCGCAGCGCCTCGTCAAGCAATTCTTGCCCGGTTTGATCGCCCGTTAGGACACAGACGGTGCAAATGCTCATAAAATCTTCAACCTCCCTGCGGTTTAGAGGGCTTCTGCTTCCATTGTATGCCAGGACGCCAAAGCTGCGAACAGGCTGCGCCCCCAAACTGGTCTTGACCCGCTTTAGTGGACACTGAATCTGTCTAATGCCCCTGCTCATATTGCATCGGACTGGCAAAGTCCAGCGACGAATGTCGTCTGCGGCGGTTGTACCAGGCTTCGATGTAGTAGAAGAGCGCTTGCCGTGC
>JAJDUC010000076.1 GCA_022826865.1 Anaerolineae bacterium | reverse complement strand
CGAAGTGGTCTACAACACCGAACGCATTCATAGCGCCCTAGACTACCAGACGCCGGCAGAATACGAGGCGCAGTGGTTAAAACGAAACCATCCCTCAAATTCTGAAATATTGTGTCCAATAATTTAGGACCACTACAGGGGAAGGAGCGCGCATGGACAGCAAGACGGTGAAAATGGTTGACGCGGCGGCGGGGCGCATTGGCGGTTATCTGCTGGTATGGGGCGAGCGGCATCAGAGTGATTTGCAAGGCGAGTACTTCACGCCGGAGACGGATGTGGGGCTGGATTGGTATGAACGGCGTCCGGTGCTGTATCACCATGGTTTGGATGGCGCTTTGAAAGCGGCCGTGATTGGCGTCATCGACACATTGAAGCCGGACGAGACGGGGCTCTGGGCAGAGGCGCAGTTGGAGCTGCGCAAACGCTATGTGAGGGCGGTGCAGCG
This sequence comes from Anaerolineae bacterium, assembly GCA_022826865.1. GTDB lineage: Bacteria > Chloroflexota > Anaerolineae > Aggregatilineales > Phototrophicaceae > UBA6055. Next base: position 39,675 of record JAJDUC010000076.1, on the reverse strand, counting down.
GCTGGTGGATCAAGGCGTTTTGAGTTGGTCGTCGGGCAGTCTTCCGCATCTGGCGCAAGTGGCTGGAGATGGACAGATCAAGCGCTGGCCGATAGTAGAAGGCAGCCTGACGCCGACCCCGGCGGAGCCGCGGCTGACGGATGTGCAGACCTTGAAGGGCGCGTACAAGGCCCTGGGTTTGGACATGGCGCGGCTGGGGTTGGGCGAGAAAGACGCCGCATGTAATGGCGAAGACGAAATGAAAGGAGAGGCAATGACGGAAGAAATGGGGGCGCCGCGCAAGCGCCTGCCTCTGGCGGATGAGCGCGATGCCCTGAAAATGGGGCGGATCGCGGTCGGCAGCGAGTTCGATACATTGGACGCGATGGACATGCTGCACGGATATATGCTCTTGAGTTCGGCCAAGAGCTTCCACGGCGTCAGCGAGCGCTATGCCAACGCGCTGGCGGACAAGGTCAATCGGGGAAAGCTGAAAGCGACGAAGGCGGACGAGCTGGCTTATAGCGCGCAGACCGGCTTCGGCGATGAATGGGTGCCGGACTTGTGGAGCCAGCAGATTTGGCGCCGGGCGCGGCAGGACAATACGATTCTGCCGCTATTCCAGAGCATCGAGATGCCGAGCAATCCCTTTGAGCTGCCGATCGAGGGGACGGATCCGACGGTTTATTTTGTGCCGGAGACGCAGGACGAGGCGCATTTGACGCTGGGCGGCGGCAATCCGATTCCCGATAGCAAGGTGGGATCGGGCAAGGTGACGCTGAATGCCAGGAAGCTGGCGCTGCGAGTCGGCTTCAGCAGCGAACTGGTGGAAGACGCTGTGATTCCGGTGCTGAACATCTATCGCGAACAAGCGGTGCGGGCCATCGCCGATGCCATCGACAACGTGCTGCTCAACGGCGATAGCACATCCGCAGCCACGGGCAATATCAACAGCGACCATGCGAAGCCGGCCGGCACAGCGAAGTATCTGGCGTTGAATGGTTTGCGCCATAGCCCGTTGGTGGATAAATCCGCCAACGCGGTCAGCATGGGCGGGGCGCCGACCCTGGCGAAGATGCGGGAGACGCGCTTCAAGATGCCGGGCCGCTATGCCGCCCGCCCCTCCGATTTGGCTTGGGTGGTGGATAGCGGGACCTATGCCGCGCTGCTGGGCATCAGCGAGTTCCTGACGATGGACAAGGCGGGTCCGCTGGCGACGGCGCAGACCGGGCAGATCGGCTTCGTGGATGGCATACCGGTTTTCGCCTCCGCCGAGATGCCGCTGACGGAAGCGGACGGCAAGGTCGGGAAAGGACCGAATGAGAAGGGCCAGGCCTTATGTGTGTATCGGCCCGGCTGGTATGTGGGCTACCGGCGCAAGATCGCGGTCAGCGTCGAATATTTGTCGTACTACGACAGTTATCAGTTGACAGCGACGGTGCGGCTGGCCTTTGTGCGCTTCGACGCAGATGTGGCGAGCTGCCTGTACAACATCAAGGTGTAGCCGAGCTGTGGGCGGGTTGCAGCTGACCGTCTCGACACAAGAGGGGGCGGGTTTGGCAACTGGCAGCCCCCCGCGCATTCTGGCCAGGAGTTAGCGGCGGCGCGGAAGCATCGCCGCCGATTGACTGAAAAGCCAGCGAGTTAAATGTAGCGAGACCTATAATCGCCAAAACAAGGAGAGTAACAATGACAACAGAGAAATCAGTCGCTGAGGCGCTGACGGAAATTGGAGTGTCGCTTCGCATTGGGGCGACTGCGGAATTCACCTCCCAGGTGCTGCTCGATTATGCGTTCAAGGCGCTGGAGGTGTCAGACCAGGATCACTATATGCTGCATGGCACCACGCCTCGACGTGGACGTTGGGTGCTGTATTCTGACGGAGTTGTCGATGCCTTCATCCGCTTTTATGGGATGATCTGGCAACCGCAAGGCAAGCCGGACAAGAACGTTTCCTATTTGCAGTTCTTTGGCAATGGAAGCGATCAATGGTCGAGCAATCTCCCGGGTATCTTGGCTGGCAAGTCCATCTACATCTACGTCGAAGCCACGGACACGGTGTACGAGATCCCTTACAGCGGTAAAACTTTCGAGGACTCTTATCGACTCGGATTTGATTCCACTCCGCGTCCCGAGGGAGTCTACACGGGAAGCGCCCTGCGCGTGATTGTCGCCGGGCAGGACCAACGGGATGATGTCTACGCTTGGATCGCCCAGGGCGGGCAAATGGCGCAAATGGAGCGTCTGCCTGAGCCGCCTCCTCCTTCGCTTAGCGCGGAGAACGGCGGCGTAACTGTCGCTATCCCGGACAGTTATGTCGGTAAACCCGTCCTGGCATGGTATTTCTGGTATCGTGAAAGCGGGACGTCGAATAACAAGACCTATGTGCACGTGCTTGGCAACAAGCCGCGGCGCGTAACGGGTTTGACGGCCAACCGCGATTACGACTTCGGCATCACCGTGATGAATCAAGGCGGTAAAAGCCCGGACTCGGAGAAGGCTACAATTCGCTGTATCTAGCGACGAGTTTGCAGCAAAAAGGCCGCTCCAAGAGCGGTCTTTTTGCTTGTCATTACATACTTGACTTCGCATAGCGGTCAGGCAGTTTTTGAAACGAGTACCAAGTTCCTCAGCTTCAATTCATTCATTCTTTCTACCGAAATGGGTACAGTACCGGCGGAGCTGCGGCGGCCTCCGTCCATGTTTTTGTGATATACTCTGACGCGACTCTGATATCGTGAGGTATATTCAGCCGTGAAGATACCTATGATGATTACAGCCGACTACGCCACTGTTGACCATTCCACCGGTAAGTTTCATGTTCTAGGGGCGTTTCGTACGATACAGGCGAAAGAATTTCCCTTTCAACATAAAAGAATGTGCCTTGCGCTAATTTTAGAAGGGGAAATCGCTGACAGCAGGAACCCTCACGATTTAACCGTAACCCTGACCGATGAGGATGGCAATCCAATCTTTTCCATGCGAGGCGCATTTGAATTGCCTGAAAGCCTACACGGGATACCGCCGCATTGCAATTTGCTCTTCGAATTTAATGATTTGCCATTCGAGAATCCGGGAGAATACTGCTTCTATGTGACGGTCAATGATGCTGAGCTTCAAGATTCTACTGTTATTCAGGTAGTTAAGCACAATGCCGGTCGCGAATAAATGCCTAGCAAAGCGGAAAAGATGCTTGAGCGGATGCGCCGATCTGCATCGGGCTGGAAGCGACGAGACTTGGAAAAACTGTACGAAGGATTTGGATTTGTATTGAAACATGGTCGGAAGCACGATTATTATAGTCATCCAAAATATCCGCAGTTGCGAGATACATTGAAGCGCAGTCGAGCCGTTTCGAATTACAGTGTACGAAACGCGATCGGGCTAATTGACACGCTCATTGCCATGCGAGAATCATCCTGCGATATTGAAGGCTAATGGAGGATTCGCATAATGATTGAACAAAGCGATAAACAATTGTTTCAGCAAGCCAAGCGCTTGGCAAATCGTCCGTACCGGGTGATGACATTTCTTGATCAGACGACAGACGACGAGTTAATTCAAGTGGCGCTAATCCCTGAATTGCCAGGTTGCCATACTCATGGCAAGACCGCCGAAGAGGCAATCGCGTTGCTCCATGAATTAAAAATTGAGTTCATCTATTTCATGCTTGAAGATGGACTTGATGTTCCCGAGCCGTGCCTGCTAGACAGTAAGTTGAGTGTAAATCTTGGCGAGCATTTTGGGCGCTTAGCCGATAGGCAGGAAAAGCACACGGGACCGCGCGGCGAATTCTTAGTGGCTTAATCTCGTACCGATGTGATGTTAGCAGCCTGCCCATCGGCTTCTCAGCCCTCCAGCACCCAGAGCGCTTGGAAGAAGAAACCCCCATCATCCTGCTGCTCGGCATGCAGCGCCACCTCGACCGCCTCGCCCCGACGGCATAACTCCACCACCGTGCCGCAGGCGCCGCCGGGCAGGAGCGCCTCTTTAAGCGCATAAACGACACCATCCGACCCGACGCAAGCTTGCACGCCGGGCACGAGCAACTCGCCGGCGACCGGCAAGCGATGCCGGCGCGCGTCAAACTGTTCGGGTTGAATGGCGAGTATTCTCAAAGCGATTGACCGCGATTTCTTTCAGCATAACTTAGCACGGGCGCGCGATTAGCGACAGCGATTTCGCAGCGATGCGCGCTTGACGCTGCATACGCTCCGCAAATTTCAGAGGAACGGAAAGGAAAACCATGTATACAATTGCCACTTTACACGATCTGCGCCGGCATTTGCATCTTGCCGACCGGGATAGCGCCGATGACGACGAGTTGATGCGAACGCTGCAGGAAGCGAGCCACCTGATTGAATCGTTGACCGGACGGCGTTTCTGCCCTCATGTTGAGAGGCGCGCCATCTCGCTGAACCCGGCCAACCGGCGCGAGTTGATCCTGCCCGCTGATTTGCTTGAGCTTCACGCGATCAGCGATGGCGGCGGCGCCATTGAAATTGCCGAGATTCGGTTGCTGCCGGCCGATCGCGACGCGCCGGCGAGCATCCTGCGGCGTCATGATGACGGGCCATTCAATTCGAGCGACGGGCGCGGGGATGCCATCAGCGTCAGCGGCGTCTGGGGCTGGCATGACCGCTGGTCGACCGCCTGGCGCGATAGCGGCGATGCCGTTGGCCAGAGCGCGCTTCGGGCGGATGCCTCCGTCATCGCTGTCAGCGACGCCGCGGCGGCGGATCATGATGGCCAGCGTCCGCGCTTCCAAATCGGTCATTTGCTGCGAATTGACCGGGAATACCTGCGCGTGACGGCGATTGACCGTGCGCGCCAACAGTTGTCGGTGCGGCGCGGCGTACAAGGCAGCGCTGCCAGCTCTCACAAGCAAGGCAGCAGCATCCAGACCTATGCGCCGGCGCCATCCGTTCGGGATTTGACGCTGCGCTATGCCGAGCTGATGAGCAATTCGGTTGGCTTGATCCGGGCGGAGTCATCGCCGGTACTCGAGCGATTGCGCCGCTTGACCGCTTGAAGGCCGACGGCCGCGAGCAGGACGGCGCTGGATTGAATCTGGTTGAGGCCCGGGCAATGCGATAAGGTTGCCCCTTGTATTTCCGGGCTTTTCAAGAGGGCAGACATGCCACGCCAACTCAGGCGAATGGTCGCTTTGCGTTATCGCGATTTCCGCTATTTGTGGTTTGGCGAGATGGTCTCGACGACCGGTTCGCAGATGCAGCTATTCGCCATCAATTGGCATGTCTTCGAGCTCCTGCGCGGGCAGAGTTTCACGGTTCAGTTGCTGGGCTCGGAAATCGAAATGGGCGCGGAAGCCTTCGGCCTGGGCATGTTGGGTTTGGTGCGTGTGATCCCGATTGTGCTGTTTGCGCTGGTCGGGGGTTTGCTGGCCGATGCGCTGGACCGCCGCTTGCTGATGATCTGGACGCGGGTGACCGCGGCGCTGGTTGCGGCCTTGCTGACGCTTCTGACCTTGTTCGATCAGATTGATGTCCATTTGATCTATCTTCTGACGGCGATGGGCGCGGCGGCGGCGGCCCTGGACAGCCCGGCGCGGCAGTCGATCGTGGCTAATCTGGTGAAACCGCGGCACCTCAGCAACGCCATCAGCATGAACACGTTGATCTTTCAAGTCGCGAATATCTGTGGTCCGGCGGTGGCCGGTCTCCTGGTGGCGCATGTGAATATTGGCGCGGTATATGGCATCAACACGGCCACCTTTCTGGTGGCGATCGCCGCGCTTTGGATGATACGGCATCGCGGCAGAATGAAGGCGGGCGGGGCGATAGGCTGGCGCGCGCTGGTAGACGGCATACGCTTCACGTTTGGGACGCGCATCATCTGGGGCACGATGCTGCTGGACTTCTTCGCCACGGTATTTAGTTCTGCCCGCACCATGCTGCCGATTGTCGCCGGTCAAATCCTGGGTGTGGGCGCGGCTGGGTACGGCCTGCTCGCGACCGCCCAGCCCGTTGGCGCGCTGCTGGTCGGCATCGTGCTGTCGCTGCGCGCGCAAATGAACCGGCAGGGCATTATCCTGCTGCTGGCGATAGCGGTTTATGGCGCGGCCACCGCGCTATTCGGAATATCAACCAGCTTCGTCCTGTCATACCTCATGTTTGGGCTGACCGGCGCGGCTGATACCGTCTCCATGGTCATTCGCGGTACGCTCCGACAATTGCTGACGCCGGACGAACTTCGCGGCAGGATGGTTTCGGTTAATATGATGTTCTTCATGGGCGGGCCGCAGCTGGGCGAACTGGAAGCGGGTCTGGTGGCGTCGCTTTTTGGCGCGCCTTTTGCCATATTCTCCGGCGGCTTGGCGACGCTGCTGCTGACCGGCTGGGTGGCTTGGCGCTTCCCATCGCTTCGGCGCTACAATAACGCTGACGACCTCAGGCCCATGAAAGCGACGTAGATAAGGGAGGTGCAAATGTGGCGAAGAAAAGGCGCGCCCTGAAAAAGCATAGCGACGAGCAGCAGAAGCAATACGAGCGCGAAGCCCGCTTGCAGTATGGCCCGGCCGAAGTCAATGAGACGATTGGACGCTGGAATAGTTACGGCCGAGAGCAGCAAGAGGCGATCAAGGCCGAGGGCGATCGGATCTACCAAGACCTGGCGGAGGCCTTGGAAGCGCGCAAATCCGCCGGCGATGACGAAGTGACCGCGATTCTCGACCGCTGGGTAGAGAACCTGCGCCACTTTTATGAGCCCAGCCTGGATCGATTGCGGGGCTTGGGGCAGCTATACAACAGCAACCCGGATTTCATTAACAACTTCCGGAATATCCATGCCGATCTGCCGGCCTACCTGGAACGGATTATCGACTTTTATGTCGATGAATTGGAAACCGCTGAGTTGGAGCGGATGCTGGCGGAAGATGAAGACATGGAGCGCCGCCGCAGCAATCTGTCGCGCCCCTAGCATGATCTAGCGTTTCCGGCGCGAATCCCTCTCGTTTCTCAAAATCGAATACGAATGAAAGGAAAAGCCAATGGCGACATTTCGTCTTGCTTTGGACCAGTTGGCCGCCATGCATGTGGACGGCGTTAGGAACAGCTACGATCTCGACGAACTGCCGAATTCGCTGGTCAATGCGCAGCTGCCGGCTTTGCTGGCCAGCCCAATCGAACTGGAAAAGGAGCGGCTATTTCGCGAACGCGCGGACAGTTTGCAGACGGCGACCTTCAGCGGCGGGGCGATGACGATTTACTACAAGGCGACGCACTTGCTCCTCAGCGCGCCGGACGAGTCGGGATTGGGCATACGCAGTCACTTGCCGCAGCTTGTGGACCTGATCGACGCTTACATCGCGGCGATTGCCAAGGATGTCACGCTGGGCGATACACTCTTGGCGCCGGCTCGTCTTGGTGTTGAGCCGGGCCTCTTTCCCTACGGCGAACGCGAGTTTTATGGCTGCGCCTTTCGCCATACCTGGCTGCTTGGAACCGGGTGAGGCGGGCCCATGACTATACGCTACCGCATAGGAATCGACCGGAACCATGATGGCAAGTTTGAAACTGAAGGCGAAGAAATTAACGCTCATGTCATTGACATGCGCTGGCGGCTCGGCATGGCAGCCGCCTACGACAGCATGGCGGATTTTGGCTGGGCCCGGATCACTGTGCGCAATTGGGCCGGCGAATTTTCGCCGGAACGCCAGCCTCTGCCCAGTGGCACACGCGTCCGCATTCAAAGTGAAAGCGACGGCGTCAGGCGCACTCATTTTGTCGGCTATGTGGCTAGGGTTGAGCCGGATACGGGCGAGCAGGGCAGGAAAGCGGCGCTGATTCACCTGTCGGATATCCAAACCTGGTTGGCGGAAAGCGCGGCGCGGCTGAAGCCGCAACTTGATGTGACGGCCGATCAGGTGATTGGGCAGCTTCTGGATCAAGCGACGCTGCGCCGGCCGGTAGTCGGCGGCCACTGCGTTATTGATGTCGCGGGTTACAACTTGATTGACAGGGCGCGGATCTTTCCGGGTCAGAATGTGCCGCGGCAACTCGCGCCGGGCAAGACGCGTTTCGCGCATGCCGGCGATTGGTGGCGCGAAACGACTTCTGTTCGGCAGGCGATCGCAGATGTGGTACTGAGCGAACGCGGGCGCTTCTACATCAATCGAGCGGGTCATCCTGTATTTCTCAATCGTCACTACACACTCACGCACAAAGAGCTCGCCGCTGCTTTTGGCGATGATATGAGCGCCATGGCCTACAGTTATGGCGATGAGCGCTTGAATCGGCTTTCGCTGCGCATGACGCCGCGCGAAATCGGCGAGGCCGGCAGCTTGCTATGGGAAATGGCTGTGCCGCAGCGGCTTGAGCGGCGTTCCGAAACGCTGTTGACGCTGCGCCTGCTGGATGAGGCCGGCGAACCCTTCGGGCTGCTTTCGGTTGACGACTTGGTCGCGCATTTCAAGTTGCGGCCAGGCGACGATCATTTCCTCGGCGGGGACGACCTCAAGGCCGAGGTGGAGCGGGCCAGCACGACGACCGTCCAGGTTCGTCTTAGCAATCGGCGCTGGCGCGATGTCTTTCTATCCCGGCTTCGGTTGTACGGCAAAGCCATCTATCGACGCGCGCCGCTGGAAATCGTGGTGGAAGATGGCGAAGGCATGCACCTCTACGGCCTGAAGCAGATGTCGCTGGATTTGCCGGCGCTTTCGGACATCCGGACCGCGGCAGCATTCGCCAGCTATGAGTTGGCGCGGCGCAAGCATCCTCGTGGCGCCGTCCGGCAATTGCAGGTGAACGCGCGGGAACACGGACCGGCGGCGCTGGGCGCGACGCTGTTTGATCGCATCCGCGTCAGCGAAGCGCAGACCGGGCATCGGGAACGCGACTACTTCATCGTGGCGGAGGAGCACCATGCTTATGCGGGCGGCGCCCAACACAATGTCACCTGGACGCTGGAGCCGGCGGACTCGACGCGTTTTGTCATCGTCGGCGACAGCGTAGTCGGCAATCTTGCCGAGGTGCTGGCGCCGTATTAGCTATTGCGGCTCGCGCGGCGCAGCGCTGCCGCTATTGCCGCTGGGCCCGCGCCCGGTTTTAGGCCAGTTGCCAGCGCATGACGCCGGCATCATCGCATGTGATCTTGCCACGCGCGCTGAGATAATTCAGGTGGGCGAGGGCCTCCGCCATGGCGAAGCGCCATTCATGCGCCGTCAGGCGATCAAGATCAAAAAGACGGGTCGCGATTTCATATACGGTCTGGCGGCCCATTTCAATCGCCTCCAACGTTTGCCGCAGGCGCAGGTCGTGATGAGCAAGCAATTCTTCGATGCGTCCGCTCCAGTCGCTTATCAGCCAGCGGTGCCCGGGCAATGCCAGGCGGACGGGCAGCGCCGACAAGTCGCGCAGCGATTCCAGATACCGGCCTAGCGGATCGGCTTGGCTGTGGGGCCAACTGCCGATATTCGGCGTGATTTTCATGAGCACATGGTCGCCGCAGAACAGGATGCCTTCCTCTTCGTCGTAGAAGATGAATTGGCCATCGCTATGGCCCGGCGCATGGATGGCGCGGACGACGCGTTCGCCCAGGCGAAGCCGGGCGCCGGCGGCAAGATAACACTGCTGGATCGGATGAGGCTGTGTCAGATCGCGAGTGCCGAGCATGGCCTGTTCGACATCGTCGACCGTCGCTTGATCCATGCCACAGTCCAGCATCCATTGATGATAGAGCGGACTGTTGGCGCGTTGGTAGAAGACCTGCGCTTGCGCGCGTTCGGTCTCGGGAAGATAGAGCGGAATCGGCTCGTCGGTCTGCCGCTGCCACCAGCCCGCCATGCCAAAGTGATCGGGATGCATGTGCGTGAGCACAATCTTCTCGATATCGGCCGGCGATATGCCGAGTGCGTTCATGGCGCTCTTCCATTGTGAGCGCGCGGCCGGGTTGTTCAAGCCGGTATCCAGCAGGGTCCAGCCCTCCGGACCGCGCAGCAGGTAGACATTGACGATGTTCAGGATATAGGGCAGTGGGATCTGCACCTGAACAATGTCTTCGCTGATATATGTGACGCCGGCCTGGCTCAAAGCCCTCATCTGAAACCTGTTTAGGGTTGGGCGTCGGAAATATCGCCGGTGAACAGGTAGAAAAGCAGTCCGTATGGCGTCAGCAGTTTCTGGTATGTGAGATCGGCGGGGAGGTCGCCGCTTTCAAAGGGCTGCAGGTTGAATCCTTCTTCGATCAACTGGCCGTTGACGCTTTTCATATCCGGGCTGAAGTGGCAGATGGCAAAGGGCTCGTCGACATCATCTTGATGGAGGCCGATGAGAAAGAGCTGGTCGCACCAGATGCCCCAGGGAGACGGCTGGGCATACTTGCCGAGCGCGTCATATCCAGCCGCTTCCCAAAAGCTCGCTTCGACCTCCAGATCCGGGATGAAGGCCGATAACTCGCCGAACTTTCCCAACCGCGTGATGTCTTGGGCGCGCGCGACATTATCGTGAGGCAGCTGCCGCGGCGGCGCTTCGGCATTGAGATGAAGGTGGATTCCCGCCGGGCTGATCAGGCGCTGATCGCGGATTTCCAGGCCGCTCGCTTCAAGCGCGGCGATATCGCTGCCGTAGTAACGCAAGCTCGGGTTTTCGCCGACGCCGGGTAGCAGATGCAGATGGTAACGGCCATCGGTATACAGATCATCGCCGAGTGAGACCAAACCTAACTTCTGATAATAGTCGCCGGCGGCGGCAGGATCTTCGACGTAGTGCATGATTTCGACATAGCTGCCCAGTTTCATTGTCTGTCTCCTCGTATCGCTAAGAGCTTGTTTCCTTGATAGACGGCTATAGATCACGTCGGCGGATCCACAGCCCGCTTAGCAAGGCAATAATCCACAGACTGACGCCGATGTAAAGTGCGGCGCGCCAGATCCGCGGTTCAAATCGGAAGGAGACGGCGCTGTCGCCGGCCGGCACGGGCAGGGCGCGGAAGATGAGATTGGCCCGGTAGATGGGCGCGGCTTCTCCATTCACGGTCGCTGTCCAGCCGGGGTACCAGGCGTCGGCCAAGACGAGATAGGTCGGCGCAGGCGCTGTCACTTGCAGCGTCGCCGCGGTTCTGCTGTATTCGACAATATTGACCTGGCCCGATTCCGTCAAGTCAGCCAATTTCGGCGCGCCATCGCCCTGAATGACGACGTCAAGGCCGGCGCTTAGCAATTGCAGCGCTTCGGCATCAGCGCCGGCGGGCAGAATCCGCGCGGAGCTCGCCAGGAAGGCGCGTTGCCCGGGCGGGAGCCGATACACCTTGATGGCGCTGGAAAGAACGCGCTCAAAGGGAGGCGGCTGCATCTCCTGAAAGATTTGGGGCTGCGCGCTGTTGACGACGGTTACCGCCATGATGCCCGTTTCGCTCTCCAGGATGCGCGCCAGGCCGGCCGCATCGGTGATGGTCAAGCGCAGATCGTGGGGAAGTTTGAGGGCGGCGCCTTCAGCGAAGGGCGCGCGGTGCAAGATGCGGATCTCAGAGCCGATATTGCCGGGCAAGTCCAGGCGCTTGACATCGCGCCAGAATTTCTCAAGCGCCGTGTCATAAGCGATATCTTCATGCCAGATGTCATAGACTTTATCGATGATGAGATAACGCGTATCGGTGGCCAGCAGCCAGCGTAGATCGGGAATGCAGGCGCCCCAGCATTCGGGCTGCGCCATGTGTTCGCCCAGCCGGCCGTCGACCGCCGGCGCGGCGTCCGGCAGCAGCAGCTTGCTGAATTGCGCATAGGCGCGGGATGGCGTGAGGCCGCCGCCGAAACCGTCAATGGTCGGAATGCCCCAGGTCAGCGCCAGGTTTGGCATCATGGTTTCCTGCTTCTTGACGGCATCCAGCGTGTGAAACTGGGCGGCGGCGTCCATGCCCAGCCGGTCGAAGCGCGCGCGCAGATCTGTAATGTCGGGGGGATCAAAAAAGATCTGGCTGATGGATAACGTGCGTCCCTTTGCGACTTCGTCGGCCTGGAAAGCCAGCAATTGGCTGATTGTAAGGCGCTGCCCAAGATAGAACTCGGGCGGAGAAAGATCGTTGAAGGGCATATTCAGCGAGGCGAGAAAGAGCTCCAGCGTCAGGAGCGCAACGGCGATGGATGCAATCCAACGATGAGGGATCAGAAGCAGCGCGAGCAGGAGGAGACCGGCTGCGAGCCAAAGACCCAGCCCCAGATCGCTGATCGCCGCGCCGCCGAAGATGAGGACGTCATGCGGCTGCAAGATGAAGCGGGCCAGGGCGATGAGCAGGGCAATGAGCGCGGCGACAGCGGCCGCGCCGCGACGGCGTCCGACCGACGGATGATCGCCGCAATCAAGCGCTTCGATTCCCATGCCGGCCAGGAGCGCCATCGCCAGGCTGAACAGCGCCAGAAAGCGAGCCGGCACGCGAAAAAAGTTGAAGCCTGGCAACTCCGCCAAAAGCAGATAAAGCGGGTTGTAGCGGCCGATGGCAAGCGCGAGCCCCGCCGCCGCCAGAAGCAGCCAGATCCACTTCTTGCGCCGGGAAGCTGAATAAGAGAATAAGCCCCAAAGGGCGATGCCGAGACCGACGATGCCGATATGGCTGATATATTCACCGAAGATTTGGCCGTCGTAGCTAGGCAAAAAAGCGCGGCCCAACATGGAGAGCGGCAGGGAAAAGGCGGTCGCCTCCTGTACGCTGAAGCCGCCGCTGCGCCCGGATGTGCCCATCATTTCCAGGCTGGGCAGCAGTTGCGGCAATGCCAGAAGCAGGGCGGCGGCGAAACACCCCGCCAGCAGGGAGAGGGCGCGCAGAGCGCGCGCCGGGAGCGTCTGACGCTCGCCAAAGCTGGCGCTGCGCATCAGACCGTACAAGCCCAGGCCAATGCCGCTGATGAAGACCGTTTGCGTGTGCCCACTGAAGACTTGCATGGCCCAGGCCAGCGTCAGCAGCAAGGCATGCCAAAGCGGCCGCCGCGCGTGAAGCGCGCGGTGGAACAGCGCGAAGAGCCAGGGCATCCAGGCCAAGCCCTGCAGTTGATTGATCTGCTCCACATGGGCGCCGATATAGCCGCCGAAGGCATAAGCCAGGCCCGCGACCAGCGCGGGGCGCCATTTCTGACTCACGGCCTGCCGGTAGAGGGCGCAGGCGCCGACGCCCGCCAGCGTCACATGCAGCAGGATGCTGATTGTGATGGCGGTCGGCGCGCGAAAGGGCGCGGTCAGCCAATTCGGCGGATAGTAGACGCCGATTTGCGGATTCGCCAGCAGTGGCGCGCCCATGAAGAGATCGGTCGTCCAAAGCGGCAGCTCGCCCTTGTGAAAACTTTGGTTGCGCGCGTCCCAGTAGGGATAGAAATAATTGTAGGTGTCGCCCCGCGCCAGGATCTTGCCGCTGAAGGCCAGTTGATGAAAGAAAGCCAGAGCCAGGACAACGAAGCAACAGAGCGCCAGAAGCCATTTCCAGCGTTGGGCGCTCATGCGCGGCCGCGCCCACGCTGCGCCATTGTCCATTCCTCGCTTTGTATCAAGCCGCGCGCCGCCAGGGCCAGACGCAGCCGCCGCAGCCCCGGGGGCTGCGCCCGTTCGCGGCGGTAACGCCGCCAGCGCTTTTCGGCGCCCGGTCCCCAGAGGAATTCCGCCACATCGCCGGGCAGTTGAAGTCGCCCGGGATTGCCCCAGCTTTCCCATGCCTCTCGCATTGCGCCGGGGTCGGCCGGGCGCAGTTGATCCCAATTGCTGCGGCGCATGTGGATGATGTTGACTTCGATATCTTCGCGGTCGCTCCCGGTGTTGCTCAGGTTGCCGCCGTGCATGAGGAAATCGCCTCCGCTTACTTCCCCGCGGTGAAACTTAACCCAGGGAATGGCGCGGCTGGCCCAATCGGTATCGCCGGCGATTTGGAAGTTAGGATCGAAGGGACCGAGGCGACGGTAGAGCGCGGCGCTGGCCATGAAGAAGGGGCCGAGACCGTTGCCGCGGCTGAAGCGCTCGCGCTCGAACAGGCAGGGCGCAAGTGTGCGCTTTTCACGCGGCAAGAGCCCGAGACGCCGTTCCCGCGTGACAGCGGTGAAGGGAAAATCGACCAGATCGGCGCCGCGTTGCAAGGCGCGGTAGCCGGCGATAAATGCGTCAGCCCTGCGGATGTCATCGGCATTCCAAGGCGCGAAATAGGGCGCGTCCGCCAGGGCCAAGGCGCGATTCCATGAGGCGTACAGGCTTTCGCGCTGTACGTAGCGGGTTGTCATCTGTCCATAATAGTTTGAGTTGATTTCGCCCGCCAGCCGGTTGATCCCTTCCCGTTCAGCGCGCGTCGCCTCATTCACGATGGGCAAGAAATGCAAGGCGATGCCGCTTTCGCTGCAGCGCTTGGCGAAACCAAAGAGCGCCGCCGTATAGGTCGGCAGATGCTGCTCGCAACGATAAAGAGACGAGATGATGGCGACGGTCATGCGGGCGGCGCTCGATTCGAGGCAGGTGTGAACTATCTCATCATAAGCCGGGCGCAAAATCAAGCGCCTTCCAGCCGGGCAAAGCGCCTGGCTCCAAGCGGCTCAACCGCCAAGCTTGAAAGAGGCATGAGCGGCCGGGCAGCCTGGATGGGTATTGGGGAAGCATGTGGTCTCGGTAAGAGCAGGAGCTGCCTGAGCCTGCCTGTGGCGCATGACGATGTTGATGCTTCAGCGGATGCCGAGGACCTGTTCCGTCGTCAGGATTGCGGCGAATTCCTGGTGCAGGCGCGCCAGCGCCAATTCGTGAACGGTCTCGGCGCTGCGCTGGCTGTCTTCGTAGCTGCGCGCTTAGCGCGCGGCTCATCGAGACCGACCTGCACATCGATGATGAGAAGGGCGACGAGCTCGCTTTTTGGATACATGGCGGTTGTCCCGACGCTGCGCGGCAGCGCAATAATAGGCGCGAATGCCTTCCGTGTTGAGGGCGGTTTGGGCCAGAAGTTGACCTTGCGCTGGATTGGCGTTATTGCGCTCGTTCAAAGACTCTGGGTTTAGCATTCTTCTATGATATAATGCTGCGACCCTTCCGAGCGTGGGACGGATAATGCTACAGGTTGTAAGTTTCAATATCGGTGGCGCGCGCGGTATGCGACCGGCGCCGCATGATCATGAGAAACTGGCGGTGGACACCTACAGCACTTTACAGCAGGTGATCAATCCGCGACAACCGACTTTGATTGCGCTGCAGGAATCCGGCGTGGCGATCTGCAATGGCGAGAGCCGGAATGTCGGCCAGAAGATGGCGCAACTGCTCGGCGCCGATTATGTCGATGCCTTCGCGCCGGAAGTCACCATGTGCGATCATCCGCATCCCAACCTCTGGGATCGGCCTGCCTACCGCAATATGACCGCAGCGGCGGAAGGCAATGCCATCGTCGCCAATCTTCCGACAGAAGATTGGTCCTGGGGGAGTTACCCGGATTATGACGAGTGCGCGGTTAGCAGCGCCTGGGCGCGCCACACCGCCATTAGCCGGGCTTCACTTTACAGCACGGGCAACCGCGATACCCAACCCCGAAACCTCATGGTGGCGTCGTTGAATTATCGCGGCGTTCCATTCTATTTTCTCAATACCCATCTCGGTGTGCTGCTGGGCGAAGACCGACGGGATTCGAGCTTCGAACGCTCGCGGACGGCGTCCCAGCTTCGGCAGGCGCAGGTGAGTGAAATTCTATACGTCATTGATGAGTTGAAGCGGGCGGACAATAGCAATGAACGGCCGGAGCGGCCGATCTTGCTGGCGGGCGATTTTAATGCCCAACCCGAATCACCCGAGATGGAGATGCTGCAAAGGCATTTTCGCCTGCTGCGGCCGGAAAACGACAGCGTGGAACAATGGACGCATCAAGGGCATCGTGTGCTCATCGACCATATTCTGCTGCATGATCCGGCCGAGGAGTTTGAAGTCATCTCCTGCCATATTCAAAGCAAGATCCCCTTTGATGATCTGACAGACCATCGCCCGACGGTTGGAATCTTCGCGCGGGCTTGAGGCGGCGCGGAGCGTTTTAGCCGCGCGACCTCGCTTGGCCGCGCCCGGGAAATGGGCCTAACGGCGCTGTTTAGCGCGTTCCTTGCGCAGGCCTTTGTTTCGTCTGCTCAGGCGCTGGTGCATTTCCAGCAGATACTCCAGTGTCTCCGCCGCCTGGCCGGGATCGGATTGCAGCAGCTCCGGACAGCGCTCGCGCCGCTGCCGCGTGATTTCATAAATCAGGAGCGCGGCCGAGACGGAGACATTCATGCTTTGCGCGATGCCGCGCATGGGAATCGTCACGAGCCGATCGGCGAGCGCGATCGCTTTGGCGGACAGTCCAGTTTTCTCGTTGCCCAGCAAGAGCGCGACCCGGGGCTGGCGCAGGTCAGCTTCAAAAATAGATTCGGCCGCCGGATCCAGCACGGCGGCGATGATCTGCCAGCCTTCGTCTTTCAAGCCGCGCAGGGCCGTTTCCGTGTCCTGATGAATGCGGTACTTCAGCCACTTGTTGGTAGCGGTGGAGCTGTTCTTGCCAACTTCCTTGGGGTCGAAAGCGGCATGCGTCTCAAATACGACGTTGATCTCCTGAATGCCGAAGGCATCGCAGCTGCGCGTGATAGCGCCCAGGTTGTGCGGATCGAATACATCTTCAATGACGACCGTGAAACCGGGCTGACGCTGCGCGGCGACGCATTTCAACTTGTTCAGGCGCTGTTCGGTTGGCATCAGCTTGTGAAGCGAAGCGGGCGCGCCAAAATCAGGAAAAGAGTCTCGGCAGCTCAAGCGCGAAGCCGGGCAGAATTTCGCCGCCACTCAGGGATTCCGTACGCGAAAGTATCTGAATCGGGCTGCCTGCGCGGTGAATTTCGACTGTCCCGGTCGCCGGAGAGACAAGCCAGACGAGGGCGACGCCAAGGCGCAGATAGAGTTGCGCTTTCTCCCGCAGTTCGCCGATTGTGTTGCTGGGAGATTGAATTTCGACTGCCAGATCGGGCATGACCGGGATGAATTTATCGGGGAAGGGATCGGGCGCCCGGCGGTGACTGATGAATGCGACATCGGGCAAAAGCAATGTGTGTCGGTCACTTTGCGGATGGTATCCTGTTTCTACAGTCACAATGCCCGCATTTTCCTTTTCGGCGAACTCATCAAGGAAGCGAGCGAACTTTACGGCGATGCGTCCATGTGTTCCGCCTGGTCCCGACATCTCGATGAGTGCCCCGTCTATCAATTCGTAACGTTTGAGATCATTTTCGGGCAGGCTGTAGAGTTCCCACAACTCATCCACGTTGTACAGCCGCTGTTGAATCGCCATCATTCGCACACTCTTTCTACCGGCGCAAGCCTAGCATAACACAGTTTGAATGGCTTGTCGCCCGGCGCGCGCCCGCTGGGATGCGCGGCGGCGATCAAGTTCGTTATAATGGCGACAAAGAGTTGCTAAAAGGCTGATACTTATGACAGGCGAGACAATCGGCGTACTGACTGCCGGCGGCGACAGCCCTGGCTTGAACGCGGCCATCCGAGGCTTGGGCAAAGCGGCAATTGACCAGCATGGCATGCGACTGATCGGTTTCCGCGATGGCTTCCGCGGCTTGATGCAAAATCGAATTGTGTGGTTGGGTTCGGACGAATTGAGCGGCATATTAACGCAAGGCGGGACCATACTCGGCACCAGCCGCGACAAGCCGCACAAAATGCCCATCGGCGGCAAAACGCGCAACATGATGGACGTGATGGTGGAGAATTACCGCCGGCATGATCTGGAAGCGCTGGTCTGCATGGGCGGGGGCGGCACGCTGAAGAACGCCCATCGCCTTTCCAAAGAGGGCGTGAATGTCATCTGTTTACCGAAGACGATTGACAATGATGTCAGCGGTACCGATGTCACATTCGGTTATGATACTGCCTTGCAGATCGCCACCGAAGCTATCGACCGTCTGCATTCGACGGCGCACAGCCATCATCGGATCATCGTCTGCGAAATCATGGGGCACAACACCGGTTGGCTGGCTTTGGGCGCGGGCTTGGCGGGCGGCGCCGATGTCATCTTGATTCCGGAGATCCCATTTGATATCGAGGCAATTGCCGAGTCAATCAAGGCGCGCAGCCGCGGCGGCAAGCGCTTCAGCATTGTGGCGGTATCGGAGGGCGCGATGACCCAGCGCGTGGGCAAGAAACTGCACGATGCGCGGGCGAAACTGACAAAAGCGCGGGCGGATATCGATAAATTCGCCGATGACAAGGCCAAACTCAAAGCGGCGAAAAAGCGAGGCAAGGAAGCGCGCGCTCTTCTGGATGAGATCGAGAAAGAACGCAGTGGCGGCACGCTGCTGTTGACCAATGAACTGGAGAAGCGGACGGGTTTGGAATCCCGGGTGACGATTCTGGGCCATGTCCAACGGGGAGGCGTGCCCTCGCCGAAAGATCGCCTGTTGGCGACGCAGTTGGGCACGGCGGCGGCCGATTATATCGCCGACGGCCAAACGAACATCTTGGTCGGCGTCTGCGCCGATGGGGTATCGGCTGTGCCTTTGAAAGATGTCGCGGGCGCGCGCAAGAATGTGCCGCTGGATCATCCCTGGCTGGCAACGGCGCGCGATCTGGAGATTTGCCTGGGCGATACGGTTTGAGCAGCCTACCGGGCCCCCGCCCGCACCTTCCGCACGGCCGCTGAGGCGGCGCTGGCCATCAGCGACACATCATTCATCACCGTAACAAGATCATAGCCGCGCCGCAGCATGTCGATAGCGTGATTGGTATCGGCGGCGAAGAGGCCGGCTTTGATCCCGTGCTGCCGCGCCGAGGCGAGGATCGCGTCCAGGGCCGCGTCGACCGTGGCATCCGACGAATCGAGCCCGGCTCGGCCCGTCATGCTCAGACGCAGATCGCCGATGCCGACGAAGACGGCGTCCAAACCCGGGACGGTCATGATCGCATCGCGATTGTCGAATCCTTTTTGCGTCTCTATCATGGCGAGCGTGACGATGGTGTCGTTGGCTTGGTCGGCATAATCTTCGCCGGCATAGACGCGGGCGCGTGTCGGCCCCAGGCTGCGATAGCCCAGGGGCGGAAAGCGGCAGGCGCCGACGAAAGCCTCGCACTCCGCGCGCGTTTCGATCATGGGGCAAATGACACCGTAGGCGCCGGCGTCGAGCAAGCGCATAGTGTCGCCCGGAGTATTCCAATTGACCCGCACCATGGGTACGGTGTCAGTGGTTGAAATGACTTGCAGCATCTGGATTGCCGTTTCCATACCCATCAGGCCATGCTGCATATCGACGACCAGGCTGTCCCAACCCTGGTGCGCCATGACTTCGGCCGACCAGGTGCTGGGGCTATGCAGCCAGCCGTTTACAACCGCCGCCCCGTCCGCCCATAGTTTGCGCACTCGGTTTTCGCGCATATCCCGCCCTTTTGCTATAATTGCTAAACTCAAAGGGAGTATACGTTTATCGAGTTGGATTGCCAAACTTGAAGATGCGCTCAAGCCTGCTAGCCGGAGCGAATAGGAAGGGAATAACTTAGCGCGCCTATGTGCGCTAAGTTTGATAGTCGCAAAGGAGAACGACGTGGAAAACCTGGCTATTGAAGGAATCAAATTACTCTACGGGGTTGTTGCCGATAAAGACGCAAATGAGCGTCTGGAAGACTGTCGCCAACAAGAATTTGAAGGCGAGGAACTCGAGGGACATCATCCACAGGCCAAGCGGGTGGTCAGCGCCCTCTTCGCTATCGTGGAAGAAGCGGCGCGCACGAACAAGGAAGGCTGGCTCTGTGTCAAGTCTCACCTTCCCAAGTCCGAAATGGGCCGGCGAGTGTTGCTCGGTTATCTCCACCAGAACGGATGGCGCTGGACCCTAGAAGAGACCGCGACTTTTAACTTTGGGCAGGTCGAATGTACGCTTTACACCGACGGTGTGCTGCACTTCCAGAGATTGGTCGTGTAAATGAGAAGAGCGCCCTCGTTGGGCCAATTGCAAACGGCAACATGATAGCATTCCACATACGCTTCTAGAATAAAGCGTCCCCATCTTTCCAATTTGATGAGAAAGCCGAGCTGTGCGTATAGTACATGCGCTCGCTCTGTTTGCATTGATAAGAAACTTGTGGAAACGACATTATGCTCTCTGGCAATATCAACAAAATCATCCTCATCAACTTCTGCCAGCGCTTTCATCTCTATATTCATGCTTACGCCTTGCTGCTGCTGGCGCGCGGGCTGACGCTGGTGCAGATCAGCCTGATCGAATCCATCCTCATTGGCACGATCTTCCTGATGGAGGTGCCCACCGGCATCCTGGCGGATCGCGTCGGACGAAAATGGTCAATCTTCGCCGCTACAATTCTGCTGGCAAGCGCTGAGTTCCTCTTCATCTTCGCGCGCGACTTCAGTTGGTACATTGTCATCGCCTTGTTGACGGGAGTGGGTTTCGCCTTCGCCTCTGGCGCGTTGGAGGCGCTGGTCTATGACAGCCTGCCGGAAAAAGGGCGCGAGGACAGCATGAAACGGGTGATGGGGCGGATCAATAGCATCAGCCTGCTAGCGCTTGTCATCGCGCCCATCATCGGCGGTTTGATTATCGGCGATGCCAGCGTGGAGAACTTCATCCCCGCCATCGCTCTGACTGTCGTCGCGCTGCTCGTTGGTATGCTCGTCTGCCTGACGCTGCGCGAGCCGGCGATTGACACATCGGAAAAGAAGGAGAGCAGCGCGGCACTGCTGCGCTCTGGCCTCTCTCTGCTGTTTAATGATCGGCGTTTGCGCTGGTTGGTTCTCCTGGTCGTCTTCACTTCGCCCTTTGCTGAGGCGCTGGCGGTCACGCTGGCGCCGCCTTATCTAACGCAGAATGGGGTTTCGCCCTTTGCCATCGGCTTGGTCTTTTCGGCGGGCAGTCTGCTAGCGGCCTTGACGCAGCACTACGCTTACAAGGTCGAAGAATGGTTGGGGCCAGGACGGGCGATCGCCCTGTTGATTCTGCTCCCGGGCTTGCTTTATTGGATATTGGCGGCCGCCGCTGGTCCCATCGCGCCTGCGCTGATTGTGATCCTGATGTACGGCACACACAACATGAAAGCGCCGCTCTTCTCCGCATATCAGAATGCGCTCATCGAGAGCAAGAATCGCGCCACCGTGCTTTCACTGATCAATATGTTCTTGAGCCTGTTTGTCGCCCTTGTTGCGCCCGTCTATGCTGCGCTCGCCCAACAATCACTGGCCTTGGCATTCGTCGTGATGGGCGCGGTGATCGTGGTGGCGGCATTGTTGCTGCGCGTCCATCGCTTGCCGGCGGCGAGCGACTAAAGCGCCGTCCAATTGCGGGCGACCGCGACGACTATTCGTCGCTCCGGGTTGAGCGCAGCTTGTAGACCATCCGCTTGCGATAGACCGCGCCGCTGGGCTGCAAATCGCTATTGTAGAGCGCGAAGTCGGTCACGCGGAATGGCTCGGTACAAAAGTCGAGGTGCTGTTGAATCCAGCGACTGGCGAGCCCGCGGCGCAAGGGCTTCTTGAAGCGCATCAGCGTGATGTGCGGGTGATAGCGCCGCCGTTCGCGGATGAAGCCTTCGCTTTCCAGCGCCTTTCCCGCCGCCTCGTGCAGGGTGCGCAAGGCGGCCGTGTTTTGCGCGCCGGCCCAGATGACGCGCGGACGCGCCTCGATCGGGAATTGACCGACGCCTTGGATGAGCAGGTCAAAAGCGGGCAGGTCGACATCCGCCAGCGCCCTTTGATAAGCGCGCGCCACGGCCTCGGGCACGGCGCCGATGAAATGCAGGGTCAGATGCAGCGCCTCGCGCCGCGGCCAGCGGCCCGGTGGCAAATCGTCCTCGCGCAGGCGCAGGATCTGGTCTTTGATGGGCTCGGGCAGGTCGATGGCGACGAATAGACGCGGCACGAGTTTATCCTGTTTATTCTTGCGTCATTCTCTATAGTATGCGCAAACTTGCAATTGTTCTGCGATCAGAAGAGGGAAATATGATGGCGAAAGCGCCGGTTGCCTTTGTCACCGCATTGCTGCTTATGGCTCTTGCGCGCGCGAGCATTGTCCGCGCGGACGGCCACTGCGATTTCTCGGAAGAGACGATCCTGATTGGCGGCGTCGTGCCGCTTTCATCGCCCGGCTCGGTCGCCGGCGGCATCGGAATGGATTGGGGCTTTCAACAAGCCGTCGCCGATATCAACGCCGGCTGCGGCATCGCGATCGAGGGTGTCAATCATCGTATTAAGGTCATCACAGCTGATTCGGAAGGCATCTCGGAATATGGTCAGTTGGCGGTTGAGCGCTTGATCTTTCAGGACGGCGCGCGCGCCATCGTTGGCTTCTATCACAGCGCGGTCGGCCTGGCGACCATGGACATGGTCCAGGAATATCGCATCCCAACCATTTACGCCCACCCGCGCAATGATTATATCAGCGCCAGCGGCTACATCGATTACGAAGGCGAGCCGGCGCGCAGCAGCCAGGGTGTGGATTATGTCTTCCGCACATCGCCGCCCAGTTCCATCGTCGGCAAGGTCGTAACCGATTGGCTGGTATCGCAGGGCGTCGAAGATGTCGTCTTGATTCTGGAGAACACGGATTATGGGCATCCGGCGGCGGAGGCGGAACGGGCGCATCTGGAGCGGGCCGGCGTTCAGGTGGACCAGCTGGAAATCGAACTGGGAACCGAGGACTTTGTGCCCATTCTCAGCCGCCTCTGGGCGCGACCAGAAATGCCGGACGCCATTCGAATCCTTGTCAGTGGCGAGACGTCTTACAACTTGACGCAGCAAATGGCCGAATTGGGCATCGCCCCGACGCCGGATACCATCTGTGTCACCAACCACCTGGCGTTTCAATCAGAACAGTATTGGAATACGGTGCCCGATGGCAACTTTTGCGCCTTCGATCGGGTCGGCACGATACCAAGCCTTTACAATGACTTGGCGCAAGAACTGGACCGGCGTTATCGGGAGGACTTCGGCGATGTCCTGGTCAGCTTCGCGATGGAAGCATACGACAGTGTCTGGCTGATGGCGGATGCGATGCAACGCGCGGGCAGCTACAGCGATCCTGACGCGATTGTGGCGGCCCTGGAAGCCACCGATATCGATCTATCGCAGGGACACTACTATTTCACCTATGGCAGCCACAATCCGGTCATTCCCGAAGGGACACCGGCTTATTTGTGGCATCAGTGGCCGGTGCCGGTGGTGAGCGTGATGCAATATTTTGAGCAGGATCAAGCCGCCCTGGATGCCGCCGTCATCTTTCCGGAAATCTTTCAGACGCATGGAAGGGACTACTTCCAGCCGGGCAATTCCAACTGAGTTGTTTCCTCTTGGCGGCAAATAGTTGTCATACAAAAATCGCGGACTTGGCGACGCCGCGGCATACCAGAAGCGCCGGGTCCGCGCGCAGCGATGTTTTGGGGAGAGCGCAATGAAGCGGCATGCCAGATTTTCATTCTTTTCATTGATACGATTCTCAGTAACACCAAGTAAATTATGCGAAATTCAGCATAAGGTCGATATGTAGGCTGTGCGTCGCCCGAAAATTCGCGCTTGTGTCGGCGGGCGATCGAATCGCCCCTACACCGTTCTTCAGATTGTTGCATTACTTTCCCGGTGTTACTTCCGCCGCCATCGTGATGAAAGAGCGCTGAGGACATGCGCTCCTGTTAGAAGGACAGTTAGGAGGAGGCTATGAACAAGCTCGGGATGATATTTCTGCTGGCGGCGCTGTTCCTGTTGCCCATGAGCGCGGCAGAGGCAGAGACCGATTGTAACTTCGCCGACGAGGTCATCAAGTTTGGCGCCTTCGCCCCGCTATCAGCGCCCGGGGCGGTGTTGGCCGGCGTCGTCATCGACTGGGCGGTGCAGCAGGCTGCCGACGACATCAACGCCGAATGCGGCATCAAGATCAATGGCGTCAACCATCGGCTGGAGGTCATCACCGGGGATACCGAAGGCATCTCAGAACGCGGGCAGGCGGTGGCGGAACGCTTCATATTTGACGAGGGCATTCACGGCGCGGTCGCCGGTTTCCACAGTGCGGTGGCGCTGGCGGCGATGGGCATCTTGCAGGAAAACCGCATCCCGACGGTTTGGGGCGGTCCCTGGAACGACAACGTCACCGCCAACGGCATCATCGAATATGAAGGCCGGCCGCCGCGCGTCAATGACGGCGTGGATTACATCTTCCGCATTTCGCCGTCCTGGACGATGGTGGGCGCGGTGATCGCCGATTGGCTCATCTCGCTCGGTGTTGACGATGTGATCATCCTGGCCGAAAACACAGACTTTGGGCAGCCGGCCGCGGCCGACGAGAAAGCCCGGCTGGAAGCGGCCGGCATGCGCGTCGAGCAATTCAATATTGAGTTGGGCACGGAAGACTTTGTTCCTATTCTCAGCCGCATCGAGTTGCGCCCGGAACCGACCGACGCCATCCATATCATCATCACCGGCGATACCGCCCTCAATCTCAACCAGCAGATGGCGGAACTGGGCATAGCGCCCAGCCAAGACACGATTTGCATCGCCGGCTATGATGCCGAGCAGTCGACGCAGTTCTGGGCAAGCGTGGAAGACGGCAATTATTGCGCATTCAACCGCACCGGCGTCATTCCTTCTCTTTTCAGCGAGAGGGCCGCCGAGCTCAACCGGAAGTATGAAGCATACTGGAACGATACCGCGCCCAGCTTCGCCATGGAGCCTTATGACAGCGTACTGCTGCTGGCGGACGCGATGGAGCGGGCCGGCGCCTTCGGCGACCCCGACGCCATTGTCGCCGCGCTGGAAACATCAGATGTGGAATTGACCCAGGGGCGCTATTACTTCGAATATGGCAGCCACAACCCGGACCTGCCCGAAGATGTGCCGAAATTCATGTGGCATCAATGGCCCGATCCCATCATTACCGTCATGCAATACTTTGAATTTGGGCAGAGTTCCCTGGACGCCGCCGTCGTCTATCCGCCAGTCTATCAAACCCACGGCACTTCTTATATCGCGCCGGGCAGCTAGACGAAACGCGCAGTTTCAGACGTGAATGAAATTGGGAAGCGGACGCGAGAGACACAAAGGGCACAGAAGTAAACGCAAGTAAGTCGTGCAAAATCTGAAGAACGGTGTAGGGGCGATTCGGTCGCCCGCCGACACAAGCGCGGATTTTCGGGCGACACACAGTCTACATATCGACCTTATGCTGAATTTCGCATTACTTACTTGCGTTTACTTCTGTGTCTCTGTGGTGAATTAACCTGTGACAAGCTCGGCATTCAAGAGTGTCCACTAAATATAGACAGTCCCGCGCCTCGTTAGAATTTTGGAATATTGTCAAAGTATGATATTCTGAAATCAGGGATTTCCATCTCTGTAAATTTAGAAGGAGACTAACATTATGATGCGCGAATCTACTACTTATGTTCTTCTTGCCGCGTTGATTGTTCTGATACTGGCGTTTACGGGTTTTGCGCGCGCCGACGGCCACTGTGAATTCGCTGAGGAGACGATCAGACTGGGCGGCATCGCGCCGCTTTCCCCGCCGGGGGCGACGGGCGCCGGTGTCATCATTGACTGGGCTTTCCAGCAGGCGGCCGCCGATATTAACGACGATTGCGGCATTGATATCGCCGGCGTCAACCATCGCTTGGAAGTGCTGACAGGCGATTCCGAAGGCATCTCCGAACGCGGGCAGGCGCTGGCGGATCGCTGGATATTCGAAGACAGGGTGCATGGCGTGGTCGGCGGTTATCATAGCGCTGTGGCGCTGGCGCTGATGAAATTAACGCAGGAGAATCAGATTCCGACTCTATTCGGCGGACCCTGGAACGACAATATCACCGCCAACGGCATCGTCGAATACGAAGGAAGACCGCCGCGCATTGAGGATGGCACAGATTACATCTTCCGCACTTCTCCAGCCAATTCCATGGTCGCTACGGTCGCTGTGGATTGGATCATTGACTTGGGCTTGGAAGATGTGATCATCATGACCGAAAATACCGATTATGGCATACCCGCCGCAGCCGATGAAAGGGCGCTGCTGGAAGCGGCCGGCATCACCGTCGAGCAATACAACGTTGAGCTGGGCACGGAAGATTTCGTCCCCATCCTCAGCCGGGTGCAGGCTCGTCCCGAGCCGCCGGACGCCATCCACGTTCTGGTCACCGGGGAGACCGGCTTCAACCTCAACCAGCAAATGGCGGAGCTGGGAATCACGCCCAGCGCGGATACGATCTGCATCGCCGAGAGCTTCGCGGGCGATTCCAGTCAGTTCTGGGCGGCGGTGCCCGATGGCAACTATTGCGCCTTCACCCGAGTTGGCGCTACGCCAGCCCTCTTCAATGACCTGGCGCATGAATTAAACGCGAATTACCGCGAGCAGTGGGGCGGGGTGGCGCCGAGCTTCGCGATGGAGCCTTACGACAGCGTTCGCCTGATGGCGGAAGCGATGGACCTGGCCGACACCTATAGCGACGGCGCCGCCATCGTCGCCGCGCTGGAAACGATCGATGTCGAACTCTCGCAGGGGCGCTATTACTTCAAGTTCGGCAGCCATAATCCCGACTTGCCGGAGGGCACGCCCAGCTTTATGTGGCATCAATGGCCCGACCCGATCGTGGTGATGATGCAATACTTCGAGCAGGACCAGGACGCTCTTGACGCCGCCGTGATCTATCCGCCGCTGTATCAGACGCATGGCACGAGCTACATTGAGCCGGGCACGTCGCCGTAGTTCCGCGCCTCCACATCTGAAAGCGCTACAATCTATATACTGCATTGGGCGGGCAAAATGCCCGCCCATTTTTTGTGGCAAAGTTTTGTGGCAAAAATCGAAGGGTAGCCGACAATGACATTTCCAGAATTGAGCGAAGCCTTTCGCATTGGCCGTTTGGCGCCGCCTAGTCGCCGCGTGCGGATGGTCCTCGATACGGACACCTACAACGAAATTGACGACCAATTCGCCTTAACTTATGCGCTGCTTTCGCCGGAGGAAATGTCGGTGGAAGCGGTCTATGCCGCGCCTTTTCACAACAGCCGGTCGACCGGGCCGGCTGATGGCATGGAAAAGAGCTACGAAGAAATCTTGCGGCTGCTGGACTTCCTGGGGCGGCCCGCCGATGGTTTCGCCTTTCGCGGCTCTACCGCATACCTGGGGGAGAAGCGCCAGGCGCAGGATAATGCCGCCGTCCGCGATCTCATCGACAAGGCGCTCGCCAGCCCGGCTGACGACCCGCTCTACGTCGTTGCCATCGGCGCGATTACGAATGTGGCGTCGGCGCTGCTGCTTGAACCGGAAATCATTCGCAATATCGTTGTTGTCTGGCTGGGCGGGCACAATTTGAACTGGCCACACAGCCGTGAATTCAACCTGGCGCAGGATGTGCCGGCGGCGCAGGTCGCGCTGGACTCTGGCGTGCCATTCGTCATCGTGCCCTGCTATGGCGTGACCTCGCATCTGTTGACGACGCTGCCGGAATTGCAAACCTTCATCGGCGGAACGAGCGGCGTCGGCGATTATCTGTGTCAGATCTTCGCCGAATACCGGCCCGATGCTTTCGGCGTATCCAGCGTCATCTGGGATATTTCAACAATCGCCTGGCTGATCAACGGCGACTGGGTACCGAGCGATCTGGTGCACAGCCCGCTGCTGACCGACCAGGTGACCTGGAGCTTCGATCGCTCGCGGCACTTGCTGCGCGTGGCGAATTTTGTCCATCGCGATCCGATCTTCCGCGATCTCTTCGGCAAAATCAGGGCTTTGAGCAACTAGCTCGACCGGTCCAGCTTATAGCCAGTTGTAGTTTTTGCGCAGCTGCCGGATACGGGCGCGCACGGAAGCCGCCTCATCCTGCTCGGCCGCGGCCAGCAGATCCAAGACGTTGGCGCGGTAGGCGGGCCTTTGCTCGGCCAACGCAACAGCGCCGTGGACGCTCCAGGCGCGGATGAAGGTGTTGGCGCCGCGGGCTTGTGCGGTCAGCGCATTCATCAGGGGCGCGGCCATCGACGCTGGCACAACCAGTGTATCCATCATTTGCAGGACATGTATGCGCGGCAGCCAGCCGCTGTCCTGAATGAGGAGGCCCAAGAGCGTTTCACTTTGGCTTGAAGACAACTGCTCGCCGGTCACGCCGAAACGCTTGAGCAGCCAGGTCGCCGCTGTTTGCAGGTTAGGATCGTCGCTGGCGGCGAAATCGCAGAGTTCCGCAATTAAACTCGCGTCAGCGCTGTGCGCCCAGGCAAAACGTTCCAGGGGGCCGGTCCGCTTGCCATCGAAATCGAACAGGGCTTGCGCCAGCGCGTCAGCCCGGGGGCCGGTCATTGCAGTTTGGGAAGGTAAGAACTGGCCTCTTCAATCAGCTTGCGTACCGCCGGCTTTTCCAGGTCCGCCGCCGCCCGGATCTTGATGTGCCGCAGATCGTTTCCGGAACCTTCCAGCAGGTTTTGCGGATCGGGCAAGCGCGCGCCATAGAAGAAACCAAGGTTGAGGTGCTTCTTGAAGGGCGCGACGTAACAGAAATGTTCCGACATCTTTTTGGGGCCGACGCCATAACCGGCGATCTTCTGCCTGGCCCAGGGCACCTCGGTGATGCCGGGCATGACATCGGCCAACAGGCTGCGGGCGCCGCGGGCGAGTTGCTGGATTTCCGGCGGGGCTTGGGCGATCACATCTTCGAAACTTCCGTTGCCGCCGACGGTCTTGATAGCTGGTTCGGGCATTATCGCCTCGCGCTGAAGAATCCTCAGGCTGGATTCTAACGATGGCCGGCTGCAAATGTCAATGCGCTCCGTTTGTTCCACTTTGCTGATGCGGGGCTCTTCCACGGTGCCGATATGGCAGCCAATTTTTTGCCTCTTGAAGCTGTTAAACCTTATATTGTATTTTACAAAGCTAATGCAGTTCATGGAGCAACCCGAGAGAACAATTGCCCCCGCGCGCGCTCGTTTCTATTATCATGCCGGTATACAATGGCGAGCGTTTTCTCGCGGAGGCGATCGACAGCGTCCTGGCGCAGACCTATACCGATTTTGAACTCGTCGTCGTGGACGATGGCTCAAGAGATGCTTCGGCTGAGATCATTCGCGCCTATACGAAGCGCGATGACCGCGTTCGTTTCTTCCAACTGGAACATAATAATGGCGAAGCCGCGGCTCGCAATCACGGCGTCGCCAACGCAAACGGCGAGTTCATCACTTCACTGGACTGCGACGATTTATGTTTGCCGGAGCGCCTGCAGAAACAAGTGGAATATCTGCATTCGAATCAGGAATATGGCGGGGTCGGCACTTATACCAAAGTGGTGGATGAGAACTTGAAGCGCTTATTTGATCACAGACCGCCACTGTCTCACGCGCTGATTCTGTTTGAACAATTTGTTGGCGGTGTTGGCGGTGTTCCTTTCGTACATGCTTCAATCATGTTGCGCCGAGAACTTTTTGAGATTGCCGGCCATTATGACAGCTCCTTGCGCTATGGCCCCGACAGTGATTTGATGACACGCCTAATGGGGCGGACGCGCTTTGCCAACATCCCGGAATGCCTGTATATATACAGGCGCCATGGACGTCAGGTTACGGCCGAGGGAGGCGACAAGCGCCGGCAGGACACGATATTGATAATGTCGCGCCGGTTTGAACGGCTCTGGGGCGAGGCGCCGAAGGAGGTATTGGACCGGGTCGCCAAGGTAAGACCTTCGTCCAAGCTGAGTTGGCGCGAACGCCGGGCGGCGAAACGGGACCTCATCCGTTTGATCGACTCGATGATCGCCGCCAAATGGGTCGAGCCAGACGAAAGGCCGCTTCTGGAAGCGGCGATGAATCGCCGTCTGGAACTGGTGAGCCCGCGCCTTTGGCAGATGTTCTGCCACTGGCGGCGGCATCGCTTCGGCCGCCCGGAATGATAAAATCGACGCGATAAATGTAGCCTGTGACAGGATGCCATGCCTCTGGTTTCGGTGATCATGCCCGTATACAACGGTGAAGAGTACCTCGCTGCCGCCATCGAGAGCATCTTGACGCAGACCTTTAGCGACTTCGAGCTTATCGCCGTCGATGACGGCTCACAGGATCGCTCGCCTCAGATTATTCGCGAATATTCGAAGCGGGATGGGCGCATTCGATTCTTCCAACTCGAGCGAAACCAAGGCCCGTCAGCAGCCAGGAACCGCGGCATAGCCGCCGCCACGGGGGACTTTGTAACAGGAATGGATAGCGACGATATATGCTTGCCCGAGCGCCTGCAAAAGCAAGTGGATTTTTTGCTTTCAGCGCCTGATATCGGCGCGGTCGGCACTCATGCCAAAGTAGTTGATGCGGACTTGCAGCTTCTGCTCGAAAAAAGGCCGCCCCGGCATCATGCCCATATCATGTTGCACCAGTTCATAGAAGGCAACCCGTTTACGCACGTTTCGCTTATGTTTCGGCGTCCGCTTCTCCAGGCTATTGGCGGCTATGACGAATCTATGGGCTATCATACCGGTGGGGATACGGACATGGTGATACGCCTGATGGGGCGAACTCGCTTTGCCAACATCGCGGAAGACTTATACTTGTATCGCATGCACAGACAGCCGACTGCCCGGGCGCAAAGTCGACGCGAGCGCCACTCGCAGTTGCTGCGCAAGCGACGGCTTGAGCGGCTCTGGGGCGAGGCGCCGGATGCGAGCTTGGTCCGCTTTAAGCGTCTATCTTGGCGAGAAAAGCTCAATTGGAAAGAACGGCGCGCCGCGAAACGCGACCTGAGGCGCCTGATTGACGCCATGCTTGCCAAAAACTGGGTCGAGCTGGCGGACTTGCCGCTGATGATTGCCGATATGAACAGGCGATTGGAACTGGTGAGCCCGCGCCAGTGGCAGATGTTCTGCCACTGGCGGCGGCATCGCTTCGGCCGCCCGGCATGATATAATCGACGCGATAAATGTAGCCTGTGACAGGATGCCATGCCTCTTGTTTCAGTGATTATGCCCGTATACAACGGTGAAGAGTACCTCGCCGCCGCCATCGAGAGCATCCTGGCGCAGACCTTTAGCGACTTCGAGCTTATCGTCGTCGATGACGGCTCACAGGATCGCTCGCCTCAGATTATTCGCGAGTATTCGAAGCGCGATGGGCGCATTCGATTCTTCCAACTTGAGCGAAACCAGGGCCCGTCAGCAGCCAGGAACCGCGGCATAGCTGCCGCCGGCGGGGACTTTGTAACAAATATGGATAGCGACGATATATGCTTGCCGGAGCGCTTGCAAAAGCAAGTGGATTTTTTGCTTACAGCGCCTGATATCGGCGCGGTCGGCACCCATGCCAAAGTTGTAGACGCGGACTTGCAGTTGATCTATCACAAGACGCCGCCACGCCACCATGCCCATCTCATGTTGTGCCAGTTCATAGAAGATTACACTTTCGTGGGCACTTCGGTTATGTTTCGGCGTCCGCTTCTCCAGGCAATCGGCGGCTATGACGAATCCATGGGCTATCATACCGGTACGGATATGGACATGATATTGCGCCTCATGGGGCGAACTCGCTTTGCCAACATCGCTGAAGGCTTGTATCTGTACCGCATACACAGACAGCCGACTGCCCAGGAGAAAAGCTATCGCGAGCGCCATGCGCAGATAATACGCAAGCGCCGGCTTGAGCGGCTCTGGGGCGAGGCGCCGGATGCGAGCTTGGTCCGCTTTAACCGTCTGTATCGCGGCCATAAGTTCAGTTGGAATGAACGGCGAGTGGCAAAGCGCGACTTGAGACGGCTGATTGACTCCATGCTTGCCAAGAATTGGGTCGAGCCGACCGATATTCCGCTGATGATTGCCGATATGAATAGCCGATTGGAACAAACGAGTCCTCGGATATGGCAGCAATTCTGCCACTGGCGGCGGCATCATTTTGGGCGCAGGCCCTAACGCAAGCGCACCCTGCTTTTACCGCCCCTCGAGAAGGCCGGGCCGTTTACGTCAGCGTCGCCCCTGCGTATAATCCAGCTTTGAGTCCAGACAGACGCAGGATGGATGCGCAATGGCGGACGACCGCTTGTTAAAATGGCGCGGCGAGTTTCCCATTCTCAGCCGCTGCAATTATTTGATCAGCAACTCCCTGGGCGCGATGCCGCGCGGTGTTTACGCCAATCTCCAGCGATACGCCGATACCTGGGCGGAGCAGGGCGTTTCCGCTTGGGGAAGCGGCTGGTTTGAGTTGCCCCAGACCGTCGGCGACAGAATCGCGCCCTTGATGGGCGCGGCGCCGGGCAGCGTGCTCGCGCACCAAAATGCCAGCATCGCCAACAGCATCCTCTTCGGCGCCCTCGACTTCAGCGATACCAGCCGCGACAAGGTGGTCATCACCGAATTGGATTTCCCCAGCGATGTTTACGCGCTGCGCAGTTGGCTTCCCGATCACATGCGCGTCCATACCATCCCTTCGCGAGATGGGATCAGCATCGACATTGAAGAATTTCTTGACGCCATTGATGAATCGACCCGGCTTGTCAGCACCTCGCATGTGCTTTTCCGCAGCGCCTTCATTATGCCGGCGCGGGAGATCACGGCGAAAGCCCGGCGCGTCGGCGCGCAAGTGGTCTTCAATGGCTATCATAGCGTCGGCGTGATTCCCGTGGATGTCGGCGCCTGGGATGTCGATTATTACATCGGCGGCACGCTCAAGTGGCTCTGCGGCGGGCCGGGCGGCGTATTCATGTACGTGCGTCCCGATCTCTTGCCGAGTTTGAATCCCAAGGTGACCGGCTGGTTCGCCAGCCGCGCGCCCTTCGCTTTTGATGTGGAGAAGCTGGATCTGCGTCAAGACGCCTATCGCCTGATGAATGGCACGCCGGGCATTGCCTCGCTGCACGCCATACAGCCGGGCGTGGGCATCATCGCCGAGATCGGCGTGCCGGCGATACGCGAGAAATCAATGCGGCAGACGGCGCTGATCATCGCGCTCGCGGATGAAATGGGATATGAGGTGGTCTCGCCGCGGGATGTGGAGCGGCGGGCGGGCACAGTGACGGTAAATCCGCCGCAGGCCTACGAAGTTTCATGCGAGTTATTGGCGCGGGAGATCAAGGTCGATTTCCGTCCCAAAGCCGGCATCCGCATCGCGCCGCATTTTTACAACAGCGATGCCGAGATACGCGCGGCTCTGCTGGCCATCGGCGAGATCCTCGCTGATGGCAGTTGGCGCCGGCATCAGTTGAGTTGACGCGGACAATAAACCGCGCCCGGCATTCCAGCGATTGACGAAGGGGCAAGCGCATGACGCAGATTGGCATCATGATCGAAGCGCCCGAAGGCTTGAATTGGCCGCGCTGGAAGCGGATCCTGCGGACGGCGGAAGACTGCGGCTTTCAAAGTGTCTTCCGCTCTGACCACTTCACCAACTCGGTAGGCGAAGACAGGGATTCGCTCGAGCTATGGATGTCGCTGGCTTATGCCGCCAGCCATACGCAGACCATTGAATTGGGCTCTTTGGTTGCGCCGGTGACCTTCCGTCATCCCAGCATGAACGCGCGTTATGCGTCCGCAATCGACGACTTGAGCGGCGGACGCCTGGTCTTCGGCATGGGCGTCGGCTGGCAAGAACGCGAGCATAGGCGCTTTGGCATCCCCTTCCCGGATGCTTCCAGGCGCTACGCCATGCTGGAGGAGGCGCTGGAATTGACGCGGCTGCTGTTGAACAGCGACAAGCCCGCTCAATTCCAGGGCGCGCATTTTCAGCTTGATGACGCGATCTTGCTGCCGCGGCCGGCGCGTTCGGGCGGCCCCCCGATTTTGATCGGCGGCAACGGACCCAGGAAGACGCTGCCGCTGGCGGCCAAATACGCCGACGAATGGAATGCCGATTTCATTAATGTCGAGACATACAAACAGCGCCATGCCTTGATGCGGCAATATCTGGCCGAACGGGGACGCTCGCCGCAGGACATGAAGTTCTCGCTGAAGACCCGTGTCATGTACCGCCCGACGCAGGCGCAGTTGAACGCTTTCTTGCGCGATAGCGGCGTGGGCGATGAGGCGCTGCGCGAAGGCCGCTTGATCGTGGGCGCGGCCGCTGAAATAGTCGATCAGATTGGCGCGCGTTCCGAAGTCGGGGTCGAGCGGCTCATGCTGGCTTGGCCGGACATGGACGACATGGAGAACCTGGAACTGTTTGCGCGGGATGTGCTGCCGCAGGTGGCGGATTAACTACAACGTGCATGTCGCCGCTTGGCGCGGGCACCAGACGAGTGCGGGAAACGCCAATTCTCAATGTAATATCTTATTAGATGCAGTCTGCTTCGGAAGGAGTCGATTATGAAACGCAAGCGTGGCGGGAAACGCTGGCGCAAATGGCTGCCGACGTTGGCTTTGCTGTTGCTTGTAAGCCCCATCCTCGTTCTGAGCGTGGGCCTGGCAATTCTGTGGTCTCTTCTGCGTTACGAAGATGCGACTACAACGCCAGAGGGCGCCTTGAACGGGCGCTATGCCCAATATTTGAATGGCTGGCGGCAGGTGAACGCGCGCAATAGCGGCGAGCGGCCGCCGCCGGCTTATACGATATTGCAAGAGCAAGACATTGAGGCGCCGCCCGGCCGTCTGTACACGCTTGGCTGGTACGATGCGGAGGCCAGACCTTGCCTGGCGGTTTCGCTGGTGCAAGGGGCAGGTGATTATTATGAGACCATTTGGCAGCGCTATGCCGAGGCGCAATGCAGCGCCGATGAATATTCGATTGACTGGTATTTGGAAGAGGGCGGCTGGGGCGCGCCGCCCTTTGCCGTCGTTTATGGATTCAGCGGAGCGGCGGACCTGGTCGAGGTGACATGGGGCGACGGCGCGGTCACGCGGGTTATGACGCAGCACGACAGTTATGCCGCGATTCTGGAAAGACGGTCGGAGACGATCAGGCGCGTTGAATTCGTCAAAACGGATGGCGGCCTTGTGCACAGCTTCAAGCCTTTGTTGCGCTTGGGGCGGGCGCTCTGCGAACGGGACGGGAGGACTTTAGAATGCGCAAGCTGAGCGCTTGGACGTTCTGGCTGCGCCGAATAGTCCTGCTGGGCGCGTTGATCGTGGCGCTGCCCTTCGCGGTATATTTTGGCGGCAAGATCGTGAATCGGCTTGTCCTGGCAATTGATGGTCGCAGCCCGTCCCCGCAAGGGGCGCTTGCTGGCATGACGATTTACTCGGCATTTGGGCGGAAGCTGCCAGGCTCGGATAGCTATACGATCGCGCAGCGTCAGGTGCTGGAGTATCCGCCGGGTATC
This sequence comes from Anaerolineae bacterium, assembly GCA_022826865.1. Lineage (GTDB taxonomy): Bacteria > Chloroflexota > Anaerolineae > Aggregatilineales > Phototrophicaceae > UBA6055. Next base: position 4,526 of record JAJDUC010000076.1, on the reverse strand, counting down.
CTCTACGCATTGAAATGGACGGAGGCAACGGGCAGATCCTGCCTGGCTACGGCATTTGCGCAAGAGATCTGGGACAACTTCGGCGGCTGGAAACCTCAGGGCGCATACGGCCGCTGCGACCAACGCCGGAATAGCCGCCCTGCGGCGTCGAAGCGCCCGGCCGATAATAGACCGTCTGTTCGCCCGAGGAGCGCGGTCAGTTCAAGAAGCGTCTGGGTGAACGGCTGGAACAGATATCATGGCTTCACGGTCGCTTATGGCTTGGCGGATGATGCCGCTCTTGTGGAGGTCGCCTGGCGCGATGGCAGTGTCACGCGCGCCAAGCCGATCAACGGCGTCTTCATGTCGGTTCTGGATCGGACTGCGGCGGCGGTGCGCTCCGTCCGCTTCTACGATAAATATGGCGTGGTCATCTACTTTACGCGCCGCCTGGTGGGCTATTAAGCCAGGAGCAGGACCGCCGCCGGGCGCGCAGTTGAACGCTTTCTTGCGCGATAGCGGCGTGGGCGATGAGGCGCTGCGCGAAGGCCGCTTGATCGTGGGCGCGGCCGCTGAATAGTCGATCAGATTGGCGCGCGTTCCGAAGTCGGGGTTGAGCGGCTCATGCTGGCTTGGCCGGACATGGACGACATGGAGAACCTGGAAATGTTTGAGCGGGATGTGCTGCCGCAGGTGGCGGATTAAGCGCGGTTTCCCGTGAATCCGCCCAGGGGCGATCTACAGGATCGCTCTCGATTCAGGCTTTGGCCGATGATTCCCCTCCTAGTTCGGAATCTGATCGATTGGCTCGCCCCTCTGATGCGCCAGCGCTGTCTCCACCATTTTGTCAAAACTGTATTGCGGATTGTAGCCCAGACGGACGCGCGCTTTCTCGTTTGAGGCGCTGGCGCCCCGGTAGAAGGGCATGGTCACTTGCCGGTAGGGCCGTCCGGTCGCGTCGGCGAGGAGGCGCGCGGCGCAGGCGTATGTAATCGGCGGCGGACCGGTCATGTCGAAGGCTTCGCCGATGGCGGCTTCGCTCTCGAGGGCCAGCACGGTGCCGGCGACTGTATCGCGCAGATCCTGGACAACCAGGCGCCAGGGCCGGCCCTGGCCGTCGCTCACGGCGCAGACGGCATCCGGCGTCAAAAGCGCATCGCTCATGATCGCCTTGGTTTCTTCGATATGTTCCGCGCCGAACCAGGGGATGCGGTTCTTTGACAGCGTCATTTCGATGAAGTAGTTGAGCCAGGCCGGCTTGAGCATGCCCAGCACTTCGTTGGCGGCCTTGATCGAGCTATAGCGCAGAATCGTTACGGGAATGCCATATTCGCGCATATAGGTCATGCAGATTTCTTCGGACAAGAGCTTGGTCAGGGCGTAGATATCGATGGGCTTCTGCGGCGTGTCTTCATCGAAACTGACCGGCGCCGTGACGAAGGGATTGTAGGTCTGGTAGGTGCTGGCCAGCAGAAAGCGCTTGAGCGGCCGGCGCGACGACAGGGCGCCTTCCAGCAAGCTCATGGTCGCGCGCGTGTTGACATCGAGCATGCGCTCCGACGTGGATTGTCCTTGCGGAATCTGGGCTGCTTGATGCAGCACGACATCGACGCCGTCGACAGCGGCGCGCACGCGCTCGGCGTCGGCGATATCCGCCTCAAGGATCTCGACGCCGAGCCGCTCCGCCTTCTCCGCTTGCGGGTCATTTGGCATGACCAGCCCGCGAATTTCATAACCCCGCCGCATCATCTCGCGGGCGAGGTTGGGGCCGACGCGGCCGCTGATGCCGGTAATCAATGCCTTCATGTTATCGCTCCCTTTACCTGCTTTTCATTTGCTCTTCGGCCGGAAGGCCCGGATTTTGCTCTCGTCCGTCGTGAGGCAGGCGCCTTCGATCAGGTCCACACAATAGGGAATCGCCGGCATGACGGCGTCCAGGCAATCGCGGATGGCGCTGGGCTTGCCGGGCAGATTCACAATCAGCGCGCGGCCGCGCACGCCGGCCGTCTGCCGCGACAGGATCGCCGTCGGCACATATTGCAGCGACACTTGCCGCATCAATTCGCCGAAGCCGGGCATCATCTTCTCGCAGACGGCTTCGGTGGCGTCAGGTGTGATATCGCGCCGGGCCGGGCCGGTGCCGCCAGTGGTGACCACCAGGCTGCAGCCCGCGTCATCGACCATCTGAACCAGCGCTGACTTGATCCGGTCGAGTTCATCGGGCACGATCATGGGCACCGGCTCCCAGTCGTTGGTCAGCGCTTCCAGCATGTAGGCCTCAATCGCCGGCCCGCCCAGGTCTTCATAAATGCCGCGATAGGCGCGGTCGGAGACGGTGAGGATGCCGATTTTTGCGCGCATAGCATGTCCTTTCTAGGTGTTCTCTTTTACCACCGAGTACACCGAGTACACCGAGTGAAGTGAGGGCAGAGCGTACTGCAAATACCTTCGCGAACTCATAAATCAATGTAAGCAATGACAATTTCTGCTTTTCGAAATTATCTTTCAATGCAATCGAAAAGTTGTATGAGCGAGCGGCGGTCAGTGTCTACGCGACCCGGTGGCTCGCCCATTCATGTTAAAGATTTCCTGTCCGTTTTCACCTGACTAACCAAGTCGACGTCTGTATATGGATTGGACACCCTATCTTAGCTATACTGGCGCGGGTTAGGCAATGGGAGCGGACGGCAATGAGCGAAAGGCAGGACTTGGGCGCGCTGGTCGAAGGCGCTGACGGCATCAGCGTCTTGCGCGGCGGCGGCGGCCGACGCGACTGGAACGGCATCCATTACAAAACAGGTTTGTCGAGCAAGAATGTCAAAGCCAAGGCGCTGTCGATCAATGTCGCGACGATTCCGCCGGGCGGCGTGGCCTACGCGCATATCCACGTCGACTTTGAGGTGATGCTCTACATCCTGGAGGGCGAGGTGCGGCATGAATACGGCGACGGCTGCAAGCAGGCGGTCGATAATAGCGCCGGCGACTTCATCTTCATCGAGCCGGGCGTGCCGCATGAGGTCTTTAACTTGAGCGATACCGAGCCGGTGGTGGCCTTCGTGGCGCGCTCGACCGCCGACGAGTGGGACAAAATCATCCCCTATGATCGGACGGCGGCCGGCCCCTAAGTCCGCCAGAAGGCTTCGCTCAGGTACTTGTAGGCATTATCGGGGAAGAGCGTGACCACGATGCCGGGCTGCGCGCGCTCGGCTAGATGCTCGGCCAGTCGCAAGGCGCCGATCATCGCCGCCGCCGAGCTGATGCCCACCAGATAACCCTCTTCGCGCGCCAGACGCAGAGCCATGGCATGCGCCTCTTCCGTGCGCACGGACAGGGCCTGATCGGCCAATCCCGGATCATAAATGCCGGGGCGGATCGCCGATTCCATGTGCTTCAGTCCCTCGAGGCCGTGGAAGGGCGAATCCGGCTCAACCGAGACGATTTGGATTTCGGAACGGTATTCTTTCAGCCGCCGCCCGGCGCCCATCAGCGTCCCGCTTGTGCCGAGGCCGGCGACGAAATGCGTGACCGCGCCGGCCGTCTGTCTCCAGATTTCGACGCCGGTACCCTGGTAATGCGCCTGCCAATTGGCCGGGTTGTTGTATTGGTCGGCGTAGAAATATTGATCCGGCGCCCGCGTCACCAGGTCTTGCACTGCGCGCATGGCGCCGTCCGAGCCTTCGAGCGGGTCGGTGAAGACGAGATCGACATCATAGGCGCGCAAGATCGCGACCCGTTCCGGGCTGACGTTCTCCGGCAAGAAGAGTTTGACGCGGTAGTCCTTGGCGGCGGCGATCATGGCGTAGGCGATGCCGGTGTTGCCGCTGGTGCTATCGACGATTGTCTTGCCCGGCGCCAGCTTGCCATCGGCTTCGGCGCTGCGGATGATGCCGTAGGCGGCGCGATCTTTGACGCTGCCGCCGGGGTTCTGCCACTCGGCTTTGGCGTAGACGCGGATGTTTTCCGGCAGGCGCTGCGTGACGCGCCGAAAGCTCAGCAATGGCGTGTTGCCAATCTGCCGCTCAATGTTTTGCGACAAATCCGCCCCGTCGCCCATTGTCTCTAGCTCAAATTCCGCCACCAATGTCATTTCGTTTCCCGCCGGTCCGCTGAACCGATTCCAACAAAAAAGCCAACTTGCGTGAGAGCGCGCCTCCCAGGCTACCGTTCGCCGGTGCCTTGCGCGCCTTCTTGCCAGTTGACTTGCTTGATGCCTTGCTATCGCTGTTGGCTGTTATCTCAGGCGGCTAAGCTCCCGCTTCTGCATGACAACAGCAACAACAGTAGAATTGCTTCATTTGACGATCCAGATACGATGGCGATCGCTGATGAGCATATCGGCAATTGCCCGGTCTGTCAACCGCGCTGGCGGTAGTGGGTTCTGTATCCTATTCGGTTGAAATAGTCTGGTAGGGGCGATCCGGCGGACAGTGTTGAAAAACTGGATTGACCTATAATGACATTGTATCTCAATCATAAGGGGGTGAGATGTCATTGAAACAGGCCTTTCCAAAAGAGATTCCTGCGACAACCCGTGAGGTAGTCGAATC
>JAJDUC010000100.1 GCA_022826865.1 Anaerolineae bacterium | reverse complement strand
ATGCCCTTTTCTCAGTAGAGTCAAGTTAGTCATGCAAAATTCAGCATAAGGTCGATATGTAGGGGCGACACTGTGTGTCGCTCGAAAATCCGCGCTTTTGTCGGCGGGCGACCGAATCGCCCCTACACCGTTCTTCAGATTGTTGCATTACTTTCCTGATGTTACTTGTGCCCTTTGTGCCTTTGTGGTGAAGTTGATTTTGGTTCATTGGAATTTCAACCGACTTCGATACACTACCAATCCTTCGTTTTCCCGCCAAGTCTGTAGAAATTGCACAAGAAGAACCGCAGTGCCGAGGAACGCTGTCAAGTCTCTGCCAGCGGCTCGCCGCGGGCAGCGCGCTCGCTGTCCCGTCCCCGGTCTTTCGGGACGACGCCGATAGTGAGCGATTCGATATAGATGCAGTGGCGCCAAGGGATGGCAAGCTCGGAGGCAGACAGCCGGGCATCGGTCAATTCAAGGTCAGCGCCGCGGATGACGGCGAAAGGCCGGGCTTCGTCGCGCTCGCCCATGACCGCTTGCGCGCAAGTTGCAAGCGAATCGGCGATGCCGATTTGTGTCACGGTCATCGGGTTGCCGAAAAGGTCTCTCTTGCCGCGCTCATCCTTGAGCGGCCGGAAGCCAGCTACGGCGATGGCGATGCCGGTTGTCCCGTAGCGCCCGGGCGCCAGCCAACTATCGGTGAGTATGACGCCAATGCGGGCGTCGAAGCGCCTTTGCAGCGCGCGCCTGATTGTCTCGGCAACGGCAAATGGCTTGCGCGGCAGCAGCACGACTTTGCCGCTGGGTATATTGGAGCGATCCAAGCCGGCGTTGGGCGAGATGACGCCGCCTTTTGCCGTCAAAAGGAATCCCAATTCGATTCCGCCGAAGATGTGCTCGGCTTCTTCAATAACAAGTTGCGCGATGGCGGCGTCCATCCGGTAGCGGCGCGCCAGCTCAAACGCGCGCGCGGTCGGTTTGATGTCGCTTCTGTCGACAACGCGCCCGGCGGCAATGGCGGCATACTTGCTCGAGACCGCTATGACATCGCCCTCAATCAGCCGAAGGTCCGCTTGAACCAGGCTCTCGATCAGGGTTGCTGTCAGGTCAAAGGGCTGGTCCTGGATGGGCGCGCGCAAGGCGGTGATGGACAAGGATTTTGGCATTGCGGGAGCCTTCGCTGTTGGCAAGGTTTAATGGATTCATCCTAGCATAATTGAGACGACCTGTCAGCCAAACACCGTCCACCGACCGGGTTATTCTCCGGCGATGCCAAGGATGAGCACCTGGTCCCGCTCTCGGTCGGCAGCGGCCAGGTAACGGCCATCCGGGCTGAAGGCGAATGCGCTGGGCGCGAGTTCCAGCGTCATAAGACGAGAGTCGGGATTGAGCGCATTTACCAGCTGCAGTCTGGTCGCGCCGCCGCGATCGCGGCTTGTCAGCGCCATCAAAGCTTCGGCGCCGGGAAGCGCGCCGGGCCGAAATGCCAACTGCTTCAACTGCGCGCCAGCCAGATGAAAGAAGCGGATATCGGATTGATCCGCCAGGCTGACCTGGTATAAGCTGTCGCCGCTGCTATAGACGAAGTCGCCCAGGGCCGCTGTCGGCGGGGCGCTGAGGAGGGCGCCGGCGCCCGTGAAGACGAGCGCTTTAAGCCGGGCCAATGCGCCCGTTTCCAGCGCATAAATCCAAAGGCCGGCGCGCCGGTCTCCTTGTGATTCTCCCGCGAGCGCCAGCCAGCGCTCATCGGCGCTGAAGGCGACAGCATTGAGCGGGTAGGGAAAACTGTAGTGGAACATGGGGCGGAAGCCATCCTCGGCATCCCAGACCTTCAGGCTGCCGGCGAGCCGCGCGAGCTTCAAGCTTTCGTCGCCGCTGATGGCCGCGAGCGCCTTGCCGGCCGGTGACCAAGCCAGCGCCCGCACCGGGCCGCTCAAGGCATCCAGCTTGAGATGGGCGGTCGCGTTGGCCGCGAATTCGACAACTGTCAGGCCGCCGTCCTCTTGGCCAATCGCGAGAAAGCGCTCATCCGGGCTGAAGGCAATGGCGCTTGCTGATGGCGTCGGCGGCAAGCTGCGGGACGAATCTATGCGCGTGAATTCGGGGTAACGGAAGAGAGCGATCTCGCCCGTTTCGCTGATGACGGCAAGGATCGAACTCAACGCCGACCAACTGAGCGCGCGCGGGGATTGGACCGCGAGGCGCTTGATTGTATCGACGGCGGCGATATTGGCGCTATGGATCTGCTCCAGCTTTGGAGGCTGCTCCTGCGCTGACGGCCTGCGCAAGAAGGGATTCGCGCCGGTGGTCTCTGAAGCGCCCGCGACGTCGATGGGCTCAAGATAATAAAAATTGAAGTTGAGATCGCTTTCGACCGTCCAACCCACCTGTCCATCCATCCGGACTTGCCACCAAATATAGCTGCCTTGGCAGGCCGGTCCGTCCAGAATGGCGTCTATGATTGCGCGCGGCGGGATTTCGCCAATCTGCGCCGACGCGACATCCGGCTCGGCGCGCAGCCGATTGGCGATGGTCGTGGAGGCTACGCGCGCGTTCATGCGGCCGATGCCAATACGCGGTCGCAAGAAGCCGCTATAGGCGGGCGGGCAAAAATGGACGACGCCGCTTGCGACTTGGCTGGGATTGAGGACGGGCAGGTGGTCGCAAGCGCCGGCCAAGTCCAGCACAGCGCGGCTCACCCAACCCGCGCGAAAAAACAGCCATTGGCCGCTGTAATCCGCGCCCAACACAGCCTGGCTCTCCGCGGCGTTGATGCGGCCGACCTGCCTCCCGCCGGGCGCCTCGCGCACATTGGCAAATTCTTGACGCGGGCGCAGTAAGCAGCCGGTTGCGCCGCCGACGGTCGCGTTCACGATCGGGATGTTATAGCAGGCGCCCTCGAGCTGAACATCGCCCGCTTTGACCCAGCCCGCGGCCAGCTGATACCAATCATTGGCCGCTGTCCGGCCGGCGACGGCGCCGTCTTCCACGGGCCTGGCCCGGCCGTCGAAATTGGCAATGACGGCGGCATCGCCGGATGGACTTTCGAAGACCGGCAGCTCATCGCCACGGACGAGGCAAAGATCGGCCGAGCCACGGGCCTTGGTCGAGCGGCCGCTGCCATCCGCCGGGCAGCCCCGGGCAAAGTCCGGCTGGATGACGCCGAAATCGACGGCGCAGATGTCAAAACGATCGGTTACGCCATCGCCGTCCTCGTCTTGAAGGAAGGCGCAGCCAGCTGTCCAGGCCGGGCCGGCTTGGTCGGGGCAGCGGTCATGGCCGTCATTCAAGCCATCGCCATCGCGGTCGGCGGCTGAAATCAGTGGGCAGCCCGGCTGCCCTGCGTTCGGGATGCCGGCGACATATCGACACTGGTCCGCGCTATCGGGGAAGCCATCGCCATCGCTGTCCGAGCCGGCGCGGTCAACGGGCTGAACGCCCGAACCCAGGTTGGGATAGCGCGCGTCGCAGGCTTGGGCCAGCGCGCCGTCGGCGGAAACATGGACGGCGAAGCCGGCACCATCCAGGGGGAAGACCAGGCGATGCGCATCAAGCGCCCGGGCCAGACGCAGCCCGTCGATCAAGTCGCAGCCTAAGGCAGTTGTCTTGACCTCGCGCAGCTGCGAATACGAAGCCGGCTGCGCGTTCCGCAAGGCGGGAAAGGCAGCGGCGGCGGCCCGGCGCGCCGCTGCCAGAACCTCCGGCGGCTGGGCCAGAACCGCGCAGATCGGGCCGAGACAGAGCAAGCTGATGATAAATGCCCTTGCGAAATGCAAGTCTTGCTCCCCCAAATATGCAAGCGCTTCGGCGCCATTGTAACAGATGCGCCATTGTCGCGAATGTCAAAGGGAGTAGGACGATGATGGGGCAAAGCTACCCTATTTCTAATCATTGAAAACTGGTAAATTGCGTGCTTATTGCGTTTTCAACCGTTGCCCGCAGGGCGCCGCATGCCGCAACTTTCGGAACTGTATCAACTCAACAACTTCATCGACACCTTTGCCCTTGGTCATTATGCGCGGGTGATGGACGCCGTAGACCGGCGGAATGGCAATCGGGTTGCCTTCAAGGTTATGCGGCCGGAGCATCTCGATCCCGAGGGCGACATGCGCTGGGAATACAAAGCCTTCGGCAACGAAGTGGATATCCTGACGCGGCTCTGGCATAGCCCCAACATCGTCAAGCTTTACGACTGCGGCTTTGTCACCGACCGCGAAGAAGCGCCCCGCGCCGGTGAAATCACATCCTTTCAGAATGATGTGCGCGGTTTCGCCGATGCCATGTCGCGCTTCGCAGCGGCCGGCTGGCGTCCCTATTTGACGATGGAGAATCTGCCGCGTTATCACAGCCTCTTTTACCTTATGAAACCGAACCGGCCCAACAGCCGCTGGCGCTTGCCCAGCGAGGAGGGCTTGGCGCTGGCGCTGCAATTCAGCGAGCTGCTGGCGCTGGCGCATGCTCAGTCAATCGTCTACCTCGATCACAAACTGGAGCATGTCTATTGGGATGGCGTCAATCTCAAGGTGATCGACTTCAACAGTTCGCGAAAACTGGAGAACGACCGGACGCGCTCGCCCCAGCCCTATACCAAAGATGTGCATAATATGTGCGTTGGCGTCTTGTATCCGATCTTCACCGGCATGTCGCCACAGAAGACATCGCTTCGCCCGCAGCCGAGCAGCCGCGAGGCGGTGGAAGCGCGCTACACCGATATTGACGAATTGGACTTCAGCATGGAGCCCAATCTGAGCGAAGGCATCGCTGAGTTGCTGCAGCGCGGGGCGGCCGAGAAATTGTCGACTGTGCAGGAGTTTGTCAACGGCTTGCAGCGCGTGGCGACCCAACATGGCTGGCAGTTCCCGGATTATTACACCAGCGCCTCAAGCAGCGAGGCCCGCGTACAGATGCGGCAGGGTTTGCAGCGCCTGCGCGACGGCCACGAGCAGATCCGTCAGGCGCGCGATCTTTTTCGGGAAGCGCTGATTCAGGACGGCATCACGCGCGATATGGAAGACGAGTTGCGGCGGCTGGTGGTCGTGCTGAACGAGATGCTGAACCACCGCGTTGTGCCCTAGTAGTGTCGGCCGACGATGTACTTACAGATTGATTTCACGATTGTTTGCTGTACGCAGTCGAGATCAAATGGCATATGAGTATCGGTGAGCAAGTTAAGACATGTTTCCGTCCTAATGCCGACCAGTTCTATTTGGAACTGCGGGAACTGGAGAGCAAGCATTCACTACATGTATACTTCCGCGGACAGACCCATGCCGAATGGCCGCTGCTCCCGACGGCTTTTAGAGGCACCTCATATACTTGGACTGAAACGTGGATAGAATCGTTTGTTACGGCCAATAGGCATATGCATGGGGACTTCTTAGGTCTTCGTTGGTCGGATGAGCCTATTGAATTGTTTGTACGGAGGTTTGAGTTAGCACTGCGCTCTTATGTGGAACACGAGACTATTTACCAGTTTCAGCAGCTGCTTCGAGAAATGAATCCAGATGTTTTATCAAATTCGGAATGCATTGATAAGGTAAACTGCGAACAGATAGTAGAGTACCTGAGAAACGACAAGATACCGACTGCAGCGAAGACTCTTTACGCGTCACTGTTGGCACAGCACCATGGAGTACCAACACGTCTACTGGACTGGTCAAGTTCGCTAGATGTGGCTCTAGATTTCGCAGCAAACATTCAAGTCGACAAGGAAACTGCGCAAGGCCTTATTGCGGTGTGGGTATTAATCCATTGGAACTCAAGTCTTCATGATCCAGCAGCAGATGAAGACGAAGGCATGTTTGGTGGCACAATAACGTTACATGAAGAAGGAACCCTTCTTGACGGAAGCGAGACGCCCGGTGTTTCCATGGATATTCTTCAGCCGCGCGTGTTCTTTATGCCTAGCACACCTGGCAGCGGCGGATTCAAACCTGTAGCAATTGGAAGAACATCTATAAGGCTTGAATTGCCAATTCACGGAACTGGCTTAAAGATCCTAGATCCGAGGGGCATCCAAATGCAGGACGTCTACGTTGGGTCGCAAAGGTCGCTTGCAATGGTTGATGTGAGACATGATCGCCGGTACTATCGCGACGGACAATGGCAGTCTATTGAAGCGCGACTGTCGGAATCTAATATTCCTCGAGACAGAGTATTCAAATTCACTCTTCCTTATTCGGAGCTTGCAAGATTGCGCTCACTTCTTGATCCCAACCCGATACAGCGTGTGTACAGTACTCCGATGTTTGAAGGATACGCCAGGATTAACCCAGCGAGCGACAATTTCGACGACGATCTGCAGGCACGAAAGCACAGATTCTTAACTGAACTCGGCGAGCGAATACAAACTGGGATCGACTGGGACGAAATCAGAATCTAGTAGAATCATCGTAGTGAAATAATAGTCCCCGGCAAAACAAAATCCCTGTGTTCAATTACAGGACGACTTGACAGCAAGCAGGGCACCGTCGCCTATGGCAGAGCGAGCGTATCTGCGGTTTTTTGGCGATCCTGGCGCTCATAGCCCCTTTGTCTGATAGTATCGCGCTTCGCTTTCGACGAATTCAACCGCCCCGGCGATGCTCGGGTTGGGCGGCGTCCCGGGCGGCAGATCATGCCGGGCGGCATGGGCGATTCGCGCGCGCTTAGCCAACTCGACGCGCGCTTCGCCGATCTGTCCGGCCGCCACCGCCTGCAGACTCAGGACCCGGCCGTCGATGCATGTGCTGTCGGCTGGCCTCAGCAAGATTTGCAGGCGCGCCGGTTGCGCACTCGGATTGATGGTCGCGCGAACGCCCGGATCGCCGGCCGGCGCTTGCCAGGCCCAATCCTGCGCGCGATCGACCAGCCCCAGCGTAACCTGCTGCGCCAGCAGATCTCGATCTTCGCAGCCCAGGATGCCCTCGACATTGGCGGCCTGGTAGCCCATGCCGTCGAGCACAACAAGCGTCGAGCGTCCGCCGGTCGCGCGGCAATGCCAGACGCTCTCGGCGCATGACGCGCCCAGGTCGAGCAGCAGTGTCGTCCGCCGGTCTTCTCCCTGCAGCTGCTGCATAAATGTGTAAAGGCGCGGCAGGAGCGCGAGATCGCCGCGGATGTTTGCCGTGTAGAGGATGGTCAGGCTCAGCGGTTTCGCCATGCCGGCCGTCGTTTTTCGATGAAAGCGCGCATGCCCTCGGACTTGTCTTCGGAGCCGAAGGCCAGAAGGAAGTTGCGCCGTTCGAAAGCCAGGCCGGTTTCAAGCGAGGTCTCGTATGCTTGGTTAATCGCCTCTTTGGTCAAGCGCGCGGCGACCTGGGATTTGCCCGCGACCTTTTGCGCGATATTGATAGCTACGTCCATATACTCGTCGAGCGGCGCCACGCGATTGACCAGGCCGTAACGCAGCGCTTCCTCGGCGCTGAGCCGGCGGTCGGTCAACATGATCTCCATAGCAAGGGCCTTGCCGACGCTGCGCGTCAGACGTTGTGTGCCGCCGGCGCCGGGCAGGATGCCGAGGTTGATCTCGGGCTGACCGAAGACCGCAGTCTCCGAGGCGACGATCATATCGCAGCTCATTGCGATTTCGCAGCCCCCGCCGAGCGCATAGCCGGAGACGGCGGCGATGATCGGTTTACTGTGCATTTTCAAGTCTAAGCGATCGGTCAGCGACCGCGTCATCAACATATCGATCGCCGTTTTGCCTTCCATTTCTTTGATGTCGGCGCCGGCGGCGAAGGCTTTGTCGTTTCCGGTCAGAATCAGCGCGCCGATGCCGTCATCGCTGTTGAAGGCGCGCATTGCCGCCATGACCTCGTCCAGCAGCGGCGAACTCAAGGCGTTCAGCGCTTGGGGACGATTCAACTGGACCCGGCCAACACCGGCAGCCGGCTGGTCAACCAGGATGAACTCGTATGTCATGCTTCAGACCCTTCCTTTTCGTCCGGTCGCGCCTGATGGTATCACAGCCGCGCGCCAGAATCGACAGGTTCGGGCGCTCCCCTAGGGCAATTGCATCAAATTGAAATTGCGCTGATACATGACAATTTTGCTCAGTTTTCGTAATCTGTAGGGAATCGCCCACAAATCGCAGGCCACTTTCAACGGGCGTCTCAGGTACTGTATCAAAGTCGGTTGAATTTCTTCAAATACCGACGATTTGGTAGGGGCGACTGACGGGCTGTGTCCACGCGCCCCGGTGAGTCGCCCAATATCAATCCTGTTCGTACCCATTCGGGCGATCCACCGGACAGTGTTGAAAAACTGGATTGACCTATAATGACATTGTATCTCAATGATAACGGGGTGAGATGTCATTGAAACAGGCCTTTCCAAAAGAGATTCCTGCGACAACTCGTGAGGTAGTCGAGTCCATGTTGCCTGCCGA
>JAJDUC010000110.1 GCA_022826865.1 Anaerolineae bacterium | reverse complement strand
TCGGCGCTGCTGAAGATCAGCGCCAATTCTTCAAGCGTGACATCGACGGCGAAGTCGTTTTCGGCGGAAACGGTTACGGCCAAGGCATCGGTGCCGACGCGGAATTCGATAGGTTGGCGGCCGATGGCCTTGCAAGATTCGATCTCACTGTCTTTGATGCGGCGCGAGGCGTTGCTGATATCGGTCTCGCCTTCGACGCAAAAGCGCTCGAAGCCAGCGCCGGAGCCGATTGAGGCGATGGACGGGGCGACGCCGCCGGCATCGGTCCACACTTCCGCCATACGCTCGCTGAGCGGGAAGACGGTCGAGCTGCCGGCGGTGATGATCTCGCCTTCGGTGAATTCCAGCGGGTCTACTTCGGGCAGTCCATTGTCCGTCTCCGACGCGGCCGCTGTGACAGTGGCGAGCGCAAGAATGAGCAGTAGCCAGAGAATTCTGTGCATTTGACTTGTTCTCTCCTGAGGTTCTAATCTGAGCGAGGATAGGTGTGTGGCCCACACTGTCCAGAGCTTAGCTGAATACTGTTAAGGCGCAGGCCCAAGCTTTTAAGGAATTACTAGGCTTCATTTAAGCGGAGCCGGTGAATCCTTTAGCTGTGCTTCACATTCTTAACATCCGCGCCGATTTTGACAGGGCAATCGCATCAAATTTAAATTGCGCCGATAGATGACATTTTCCCCTCAAATTATGTAATCCGTAGGGGCGTTTCGCTGAAACGCCCGCAATTGGCAGACCATTTTCAACGGGCGTCTCACGAGGCGCCCCTACATTTTCGCAATTTTCGTAGCGAACCGCTCTTTATGATATTGATGCGAATGCCCTGTTTTTTATGGCGCGGCTCTTTGATGATTTCGCCAACTGGCGCTAGAATCTGTGGACAGATGCCGATGCGGATGTCTCGCCGATGCTCAAGTATTTCCTGCGCCGTTTGTTGCAAGCGATACCGACCTTTTTTGGCGTCACGATACTTTCCTTCTTGATTATCTTGTCGGCGCCGGGCGACCCGGTGGCGATGATTACCTGGGGACCCAACATCAATACCGAAGCCAATGAGGCGATGCGACGTCAGTTGGGCTTGGATCAACCGCCGGTTGTTCAATATGTCTATTGGCTGATCGGTAACGATTGGACCATGCTCGATCTCGACGGCGATGGTGAAGGCGATACGCCTGGCGACCGACTCGGCCTGCTGCGGGGCGATTTGGGCAAGTCCATCAAAAACAAGCGGCCCGTGATGGATCAGATTGTCTATCGCGTGCCGGCCACGCTGAGATTGGGCGTGGCCGCGCTCCTTATCGGCTTTTTGATGGGCGTTGTATTGGGAGTGTTGGCGGCTGTCTTCCATCGCAGCTGGATCGATCAGGCGATCCGTATCATTTCTGTGGTGGGCAATGCGGTCCCGCAGTTTTGGCTTGGACTGCTGCTCATTATCATATTTGGCGTGCAATTGGATCTCTTGCCGATCAGCGGCATGCAAAACATCACCCGCCGCGGCGCTTTCGACCTGGCGGACGCGCTGCGTCATATGGTACTGCCCGTATTTGTGCTTTCGCTGAATTGGATCGCCTTTCTATCGCGCTTCACGCGCACGCAAATCCTGGAAGTCTTGCAGCAGGATTATGTCCGCACGGCTTATGCCAAGGGCTTAAACGACAAGGTGATCTGGGTGCGTCACGCGCTGCGCAACGGCTTGCTGCCGGTGGCGACCTTTCTGGGCCCGGCCATTGGCACGGTGCTGGCCGGCGCTGTCATCATTGAACAGGTCTTTGCCTGGCCAGGTATGGGCAAGCTGATCATCGACGCCGTGTTTGCGCGCGATTATCCGGTGGTAATGGGATCTGTTGTGGTCGCATCAGTGATGTTCATCATTGGCGTGCTGCTTTCTGACATCATGTATGTCATTCTCGATCCGCGCATCCGGCTGGAGTAGGCGGTTATCAATGGCGCAGGAATCCAAGATAGCCCAACTGCAGCAAGCGGAGGCGCGGCGGCCTTCGCGTTCATTTTGGCGCGATGCGCTTGACTTCATCGCGCGCGATCGCTTGACCCTATTCGCCAGTTCGGTTTTGCTCATTTTCACGCTGATTTGCGTATTCATGCCGGTGGTCTTTGAGGAGGTCCTGAACCTCGATGTCAACTCCACCAGCATTCCCAACCGCTTCAAGCAGCCGGGCGAAGGCGGCTTTGCGCTGGGAACGGATCAACTGGGGCGGGATCAGTTCCTGCGCCTGATTTACGGCGGTCGCGTTTCTTTAACTATCGCCTATCTCGCCAGCGTCATCACCGTCTTCATAGGGATTACGCTGGGTCTGCTCGCCGGCTACTACGGGCGGCAAGTCGATGATGTGATTTCCTGGGGCGTCAATACGCTCAGCGCGATTCCGCCGATATTCCTGATACTGATCGCTTCGGCTGTATGGAAGCCTACAACCGAGCTCTTTGTTATCATTCTGGCGGCGCTGGGCTGGGTGGGCACGAGCCGGCTGGTGCGCGGCGAAGTGCTCTCACTGAAGGAACGCGATTATGTGCTGTCCGCGCGGGCCGTGGGCGCCTCCGACCTGCGCATCCTGTTCTTGCATATCCTGCCGAATGTCTTGCCGCTGATAATCGTGACGACCACCATCATCGCCGGCAACCTTATCCTGTATGAATCCAGCTTGAGTTACCTCGGCGTCGGCATACAGCCGCCCACGCCCACCTGGGGCAATATGCTTACCGACTCGCGCAGCTACTTCGTCAGCGGCGTGCACCTGGTCTTCACGCCCGGCATCCTGATATTAATTACGGTGCTCTGCTTCTATCTGGTGGGCGATGGCCTGCGCGACGCCCTGGACCCGAGACGGTATCAGCAGTAGCGGTCTGCCAGCAAACGACAACACGGAGAAACCGGCATGGCGCTCAAGACGATCGCGCTCCGATTGAAGCGCAAAAGATTGATGATGCTGTTCAAGAGCCACGGCCCGAGGCATCACACGGAGCAGCTGGGCAAGAGTATGGCGAACGAGGCCGATGAGTTTGGCCGCCAATATCACCGGGAAAAACTCCACAAAGAAATCCAGCAGATTTGTGAGCGCAATAACCTTAGTCCGGAGCAGTTGTTATTGATTGAAGACGATCTGAACGAGTACATCAATAATCGAGTGCGTTCCGCTTACGATGAAGAAATGAAGAAGCTGAAGCTGCGTGAGCTCTTGGATACGCGCATCAAGATTAAGCAGATGGCGAATGAGCGCGATAGCGGCTAATGAAAACTCAACTATTCTAGATTTGAAAATGTAGGGGCGACCCTTGGGTCGACCGCCAGATAAATAGCAGTATCAAAAAAGAAGGGGCGACTCACAGAGTCGCCCCTACGCTTGTTGCAATGTGACGAGCTTGGGCGCTAGCCCTCAATCGACCACTTGTGGATGTCCGCCGTGTAGCCGTAGAAGACCCAGAAGGGCGCCGGCTCGAAATTGCCGACGCGGGCATTGGCCGTCTGCCAGATATTTGGCACGAAGGACCAGTCGTAAGCCAAATCCTCGTGCGCAATGCGCTGGATTTCGCGGTAAATCGCGCCGCGCTCTTCCGTGCTGCAACCGGGGACGGTGCGCGCGGCGTCGATCAGGCTGTCAACCTCTGGGTTCACATAGGAAGCCAGGTTGTTGCCGCTGCCGGGGATATCTTGTCGGCTGTCAATCAGGGTCATGAAGTCATTGGCATCGGGCGCGCCGCCGGTGCCGCCGCTATTGCTCATGGACGTGGCGTCGTACATCTGGCCCAGATAGATGTCGCTGATGTAGTTCGCCCATTCCACCTTCTCCAGCGTGACATCGAAGCCGATGTCTTTTAGTTGATCTTGCGCCACCAGGACGTGGGTCTCGAACATGAGCAGGATGTCGCTGTAGGAAATGGTGAATTCTAGGCGCTGCCCGTCTTTCTCGCGCACGCCATCGCCATCAGAATCGACCCAGCCGGCGTCTTCCAGCATCTGCTTGGCGCCTTCCGGATCATAGGGATAGGGCTCCAGGTCTTTGTTATAGGCCCAGCCGATCGCCGGATTGACAGCGCCGATCAGGCGGGTGCCGCCCTGGTCGCCGCCCATGGTCGCCAAGACGTCGCTCTTGTTGTATCCCATCGCCACTGCCTTGCGCACGGCGGGATCGCTGAAGATCGGGTGCGGCACTTGCTCCAGCGCGTTGCCGTCTTCATCATAAGCCGCCGACGGATGTTCCGGATCAACCCAGTTAAGCGCGAAGAATTTGACCGACATCTGCGGGAAGATCTCCCACTGCAAATTGCTGGTATCGGCGATTTGTGTGAAGAGGTCCCCGTGCAGATAGGTGTAATCTACTTCTTCCGCCTGAATCGATTGCAGGGCCACCGCCTGCTCTTTGATGTTGCGGTTGATCAGATAGGGAATGCCGACTTCGCCGCCCCACCAATCGGGATTGGCGTGGTAGCTCTGGTAAGAATCCGGCTCCCAAGCGTCAAGGATGTAGGGACCGCCGCTGATGCCGACCGGCTCGGTCGATACCATGTTGTCGGTGAAGTCGCTGAAATCCGCGGAGAAGAGGTGCGAAGGCATAAAGCGCACGCCGCCCAACTGACTGAACGCCGCGCAGTCCAGGTTGGTCAGCACGACTTCATAAGTCTTGTCATTCAGAACGCGCACTTCTTCGACCGCCTGCACTTCCGTTTCCTGGATGGAGGCCACCTCGTCCGATTTGATCGCGTCAATGACGAACTTGATGTCATGCGCTGTGATCGGCATACCGTCCGACCAGTTGGCGTCTTCGCGAATGTGGAAGGTGTAAGTCAAGCCATCCTCGGAGATCTCCCAAGTGGTCAAGCCGGGTACAGGCGCGGACGTGGCCGCGTCGATCTCATAGGGCTTGGGCCAAAGTACGCTGTAGGCTTGGAAGGAGGCGCCGTCGCTGCCCAGCGCGGGATTGAAGGTGCTGATATTGCCGAAGCCGCGGATGACAATGGTTTCCGCATCCTGCCCGATCGCCAGGGCGACCGAGAATAGAAGCAGAAGAAGGACTAGAAACTTAAGAAGTCTCATGAGAATCTCCCCTTTTTCGATTTTCTCGTACAGAAGCGTGATACGAGATCAAGGGGAGACTATAACAGCTTTGCCCTGAGATTACGAGAATTGCCCGGCCGCGCTCAGGGCAATCGCATCAAATTGAAACTGCGCTGATAAATGACAATTTCCCCTCACATTTCGTAATCTGTAGGGGCGTTTCGCTGAAACGCCCGCAATCTGCAAGCCATTTTCAACGGGCGTCTCACGAGACGCCCCTACACTTTCGCAATTTTCGTAGCGAACCGCT
>JAJDUC010000021.1 GCA_022826865.1 Anaerolineae bacterium | reverse complement strand
AGTCGGTTGAATTTCTTCAAATACCGACGATTTGGTAGGGGCGACTCGGTGAGTCGCCCAATATCGATCCTGTTCGTACCCATCGGGCGATCCACCGGATCGCCCCTACCAGACTATTTCAACCGAAATGGATACACTACCTACATTTTCATCGCTGGAATCACTCAATTTCCGTCCGGTTGCAGGTCCAATTCAACGGTTTCCACGCCCGTGGCATCCAGTCCCGCGGCGATATCACTGAGGGAGACGCCGGATTCCGGGTGCCGGTAATCCGGCGCGATATCCGCCAGCGGACGCGCGACATGGGCGAAACGCGCAATATCCGGGTCGGGGATCTTCCAAGGTCTTTCGCCATATTCGAAGATTGCGTCATTCCAGAGCGAGATATCGAGGTCGATTGTTCGCGACGCGTTTTTGTTCTGCGGGTTCCGCAGGCGGCCCAATGCCTTTTCGATCCGGTCGATCACCTGTGATTTGAACTGGTCGGGCGTTCGCAAAGTATGCGCCATTACCGCCATGTTAAAAAAATGCGCTTGCTCCTGGAAGCCCTGGGGCGGTGTACGGTATAGGGGCGAATGGCGCAGCACAGTCGTCCATTGACGCAGCAAACTCAGGGCGGCAACCATATTCTTTGCCGGCTCAATGTTGGATCCCAGCGAGATATAAGCGGTGTTTCGCCGGAAGTCCGCCGGCCGGCGCGCGATGCTGATGCCGACAGAATCCGCCCGGCGCAGGGCGCCTGGCTTGTGCAAATTGACTTCAACGTAGGGCGCGCCAAACTCGATCGTCGCGACACGGGCGATTTCTTCAGCCAGCTTTTCCACCAACTTGAAACGGGAACGCTCCACGCGGCTGATGATCGCTTTGGTCACGCTGCGATAGTTGAAGGCGTCGCCGGGGCAATCCGTTTCCGCCGCCAGGCGATCGCCGATGCCGATTCGCAGGCCGATTACAATATCCTGTGGCGCATCCAACTCGTGAGCGCTGAAACCAATAGTTGCGCGGAGGCGCAGATTGTCAATTTCAATATAGTCCATCGGGCTTGCCAGCCATCTACCTTCGCAGGCAGTTTAGCATGGAATGAAACTTCCAATCTTCAAGATCGGGCATGAATCGGCTACACTGGCTCGCCTGTGGTCTGTATAGAGTAGCCATATCGATATATTTATCAAACTCATATTGCTTTTATCTTTGCAAGCGGCGTATAATTTCCAAGCGCAGGGATGTTGAGAGATTCTGATCTGCCGTCGAGATCTGCGATAGCTATATCACGTACATTGGAGACAGATGGGCTGAATATGGATAGTCATGACACGGAAATTGTATCCGTTTCGGGAAATGGCATTCAGCAGAGACTTGAAGACGTCGCGCTGCTGGACCGGTTCGGGATACATTCGTCCGGCGTAGACGAAGAGGCCGTCAAACGCGCTGTTGGCGAGCTGCTTAACGCGATTGGCGAAGACCCCGAACGGCCGGGTTTGAACGACACGCCGCGACGGGTGGCCAAAGCCTACCGCGAGTTGGTCAGCGGCTATACGACAGATCCGGCGCAGCTGCTTAACAACGCCATTTTTGATGTCGCGTATGATGACATGGTCATTGTCAACAATATTGAGTTTTACAGTTTGTGTGAACATCATATGCTGCCCTTCATCGGCCATGCGCATGTCGCCTATATGCCCACGGGCAAAGTTGTGGGGCTCAGCAAGATTCCGCGCATCGTCGATATGTTCTCCCGGCGCTTGCAGGTGCAGGAGCGGCTCACTAGGCAGATTGCTGAATTCCTGGTTGAGGTCCTCGATTCGGAGAGTGTGGCCGTGGTCATGACGGGCCGGCACATGTGCTCGATGATACGCGGCGTGATGAAGCACGATTCGAACATGACAACCAGCGCGATGCTGGGCGATTTCCGCCATAATCAAGACACACGCAATGAATTCCTCATGCACATTCAGCGTTCCAAACACGAGTAGACCTTAACGAGCAAAAGGCCCGCAAGGCGGATGCTTTGACTGCATCCGCCTTTTTATTGCTTGCGGCTTGCGCCAGCCGTGATATAATGCCCGTGATCGTTGTCCCGGTACGGGACGACACTCATCAAGAGCGAGTGAGAGAACCGGCTCATAGAACTCGCGGCAACCCCCGGCATATCGGGACGGTGCTAAGTCCGGCAGGGTATCTACTCTGGCAGATGAGCGCATGCGAATGAAACGCTTCGACGCCCGCTGCCTCGCAAGGCGTTTTTTCTTATCTTAGAGAGGCTACACATGTCGACGACATTCATGTCTTCACCCAGGTATTTTTTCACTTCCGAGTCCGTTTCGGAAGGTCACCCGGACAAGATCTGCGATCAGATCAGCGATGCCATCCTGGATGCCATCCTGGAGGAAGATCCGCTGGCGCGGGTTGCCTGTGAAGTGGCGACGACGACCGGCCTGGTGGTGGTCATGGGGGAGATCACAACAACAGCTTATGTCGATATTGAGCAGATTGTCAGAGATACCGTCAGTGAGATCGGCTATACACATTCCGAATATGGCTTTGACGCCCAGACCTGCGGCGTGCTCATTTCAGTCAAAGAACAGTCGGCGGATATCAAGCAGGGCGTCGACACCGCTTTGGAAGCGCGGGAGGGGCCATCAGGCAGCGACATTGATGAGGCGACCGGCGCCGGCGACCAAGGTATGATGATTGGGTTCGCCTGCGACGAAACTGAAGAACTGATGCCACTGACGGCGTCGCTTGCGCATGGTCTGATCCACCGTTTGGCTGAAGCGCGCAAAACCGGTCGCATCCCATGGCTGAGGCCGGATGCAAAGTGCCAGGTTACGGTGGAATACGCCAATGGCCAACCAAAGCGGCTGGACACTGTAGTGCTGTCGACCCAGCATGCGCCCGAAATCAGCCAGGCTGAGATTCGCCGCCAGATCGAAGACTTCATCAAGCGCGACAGCGAATGCAGCAAGTGGATTGACGACAGCACCGTTTTCCACATCAATCCGACCGGGCGCTTCGTAACCGGGGGGCCGCTGGGGGACGCCGGCTTGACCGGGCGCAAGATCATTGTGGATACCTATGGCGGCGTCGCCCGTCATGGCGGCGGCGCCTTTTCCGGCAAAGATGCAACCAAAGTTGATCGCAGCGCCGCTTACATGGCGCGTTATGTGGCCAAAAATGTCGTCCGAGCGGGCTTGGCGACGCGCTTTGAATTGCAAGTGTCATACGCCATCGGCAAGGCCGAGCCGACATCGCTGTCAGTCGAAACCTTTGGCACGGGCAAGATCCGCGACGAAGAAATCGAGCAACTGATACGAGCGCATTTTGATTTGCGCCCGGCGGCCATCATCCGCGATCTCGGCCTGCGGCGCCCAATCTTCAAGCAGGTGGCGGCATACGGCCACTTCGGACGCGATGATGTCGGTGTGCCCTGGGAAGAAACGGACAAAGCCGCGACCCTGCGTTCGGCGGCGGGGCTCGCCTGAAGCGCCCGGGTGAAGGCATGACCGAGAGTCCGCGCATCTGCGACTACGGAGATTCCAGGTACCGGCAGGACTTTTGGGAAGGGCGAGGTCGCGACTACGAAGATGCGGTAGAGCGCCGCGTTTTGCGACAGTTCCTGCCGCGCAGCGGCCGGCGTTTGCTTGAAGTCGGCGCAGGTTTTGGCCGCCTCACGACTGAATATCGAGCGTTTCGGCAAGTGGTCTTGCTGGATTATTCGCTTGAACAGCTTCAATACGCTCGCGATCACTTCGGCGATGACGGCTATCTCTATATCGCCGCCGACGCCTATCGGATGCCCTTTCGCGCCGGCGCTTTCGACGCTGCCACGATGATCCGCGTGATTCATCACTTCGAGGATGTGCCCGCTGTCCTGCGGCAAATCCGCGGGGCGCTGGCGAAGGATGGCAAATTCATCCTGGAATTCGCCAACAAGCGCCACTTGAAATCGATCCTGCGCCACCTCTTCGGTCGAAATGCATGGAACCCCTTTACGCTGGATCCGGTTGAGTTTGTCGAACTCAACTTTGACTTTCATCCCGATTATATGCGGCGACATGTGAATGAATGCGGCTTTGTCATACGGCGTACGGCGCCGGTCTCCTGGCTGCGGCTTGGATTGCTAAAGCGTGCGTTGCCGGTGGGACTGCTGACTGCCCTCGATTCCGCGCTTCAGCGCAGTGGCTGGGCGATTTCGCCGAGCATCTTTCTGGATTTGCAATTGCGAGACGGAAGCGCGATGTCGGCGCCGGCATCGGATGATGCCCTGGATATTCTGAGATGTCCGGAGACAGATTCGAGCTTGCGGCGGGACGGCGACCAACTCATCAGCGAAAGCGGAACCCGCTGGGCCATGCGAGGCGGCATCTACGATTTCCGCCATCCCCTCAACTGAAAAAGGGGCGCTCTGTCACTGGACCGGCTTGTCTCGCAATCTTTTCCACAGGTCGATGTTGCGTTGAACAAGGCCGGAGATAGAGCCTTGCCCGAAACCGGCGACCGCAGTTTTGACATGATTGTTTAGCGGCTTGATCCAGCGCTGGTCCAGGCCTTCGTAACCGACTGCGGCGCCGACGATGCTGGCCGCTGTACCGCTCGTGCAATCCGTATCCAACCCGCACATGACCGCCGTTGTTATGGTGCGGCTGTAATCGAGATCGCCATGTATCAGCGCTAGCGCGACGATTGCCATGTTGTGAAGTGAGTGAAGAAAGGGCAAGTGACCATATTTGTCATAGATGCGATCGCAGACCGGCAGCCAATCGCCATCGCGGTCATGCCATTGGCGGACTTCTTCGACGATATGCGCCAAGCGAGAACGCTTCGGTATGACCGACAAACCGCCGGCGAGAATGGTATCGACAGTGGGGCGTCGGCTCAACGCGGCGCTGAGGGCGCCGGCGACAAACATGGAACTGTAGATGCCATTTTTGACCGCGTTCAGCGTGACTTCGCGGTGGGCGATTCGGGCGGCGCGCGGCGGGTCGCCTGGCGCGATATAACCCCAGAAATCGGCGCGAATGGCGGTGTTGATGCCTTCGCGCCAGGGATTGAGTTTGGTGGGGAATTCGTCAATCTGCTCCATAATGGGGCGGTCATCGCTCAGATTAACCATGTGATAGTAGGACTGTCGCGTGCAAGACCAAAGCCAATGATAAGGGATATTCCGTAGGTGGTTGTTGGCGACATCAAGCTTGCTGAAGCCAAAACCCTTCGCTTCCAGCAGCATTAAGCCCAGAATCGTGTAATGAATGTCATCGTCCGGCTCGGCGAATCGCACGTTGCCCAATGTTGATGAATTGCTGCGCAAGGTGAATTCGAGCGCGGGCGACTCAGGGGGCGCCCAGTCATTTAGGGGATAGGCATCCACACTTTCCAGGTAGGACTTTATGAATTGCCTGTCCAACCTCATTTCGAATGGTTTCCCCAGGATCACACCGGCGATCCGGCCATACCAGGCGCCCTTGATCCGTTCGGCGTATTCACTGTCGTCGAGCGGCTCCAGAGTTGGCGCTGTTTGGGCGTCGGCGATGATTGAATCAAAATTATCAGGTTCGACAAACGGGAAGTCCGCGCGAATGCCCTGTCCGCGCAGATCCCACAAGCCGCGATAGGCGGCTTCCCAATCCGCTTCCGTCAACGAAGATCGGTCCGCCGCATCCCGTATTTCCGCCGGCAGATAGGCGGCTGAATAATCGACTTCACGCGACTCTCCAACGGGGTAACCTTCTTCGTAGAGTTGCAGGTATTCGAGCTCGAACAGATCTTTCCAGTTGGCGAAGCCGGGCATAGTAACGCTCCTTCGACATCCATGTGTTACCGATTTAGCGATCTCTGTAGAAATCTGCGCCGGGTTCCCAATCGCAGCTTGCGTTCAAGCTGTCTTCGGCTTCGCCAATTAGTCCCAGGGAGATAGCATGGCGGCCGCCGTCATACTCGGTCGTCAGCCAGGCTTGGAGAATATCGATCGCCTCGAATTCGCCAGTGATCTTTCCACCCAGGCAAAGGATGTTGGAATTGTTATGCGCGCGCGTCATGCGTCCCATGTATGTGCTGGTGCAGAGCGAGGCGCGGACGCGATCGAACTTGTTGGCGATGATGCTCATGCCGATCCCGGTCGAACAGATCAGAATACCGCGCGAGGCCTGTCCTTTTGAGACGGCCTGAGCGACTCTCACCGCATAATGCGGGTATCTGACGATCTCTCCGGAATCTGATCCGACATCATAATAGGCTATGCCCCGCTCCTCAAGAAAAGCGAGGAGTGTCCGTTTGAGCGCATGCCCGCCGTGATCGTTCCCGATCCAGATCTTGTCGGATTCCCCGGCGTTGGACATCTTTTGCTCCGGTCAATTTCGCCGATTCTGAATGCGCGCTTACGCTGGCCGGATAGATTATGTTCTTTTCCAAGTGATTCGGCAAGTTTATTGTCATCGGAGCGCCTGAAACGGGGTCGGATACCGTGAACCCATGCGTCGGACGGATGCGCGTTAGCTCGTTCGGTGTAGACTGGGCGCTAGGCATGACCGGCGCAATAGTCCGGCGGCTCACCGGATACGGCCTGCATGCCTTAACTGAATTGGAACGCGGCTGAGGAGCATTAACTTGAAAAACGAAGAACTTCACTTGTCCAGGCCGCAGACGCCCCTTCAATACCTGCGCCTGTTCTTCACCGGCTTCGCGATGGGCGCGGCAGATATCGTCCCCGGCGTCAGCGGTGGCACCATGGCCTTTATCCTCGGCGTGTATGAAACGCTTATTGATGCGATCAAGTCCTTCAATTTGCAAGCCCTGCGCCTGGCGCTGCGTTTCAAATGGGGGCAACTTCTCGATCAGGTGGCTTTTCGCTTTCTGGTCGCCCTGGGGCTGGGTTTGCTTTCAGCAATCATTCTCCTATCCAGTTTTCTTAGCGCCACATTGGACGACGCCGTCGGCCGCGTCTTGCTCTTCGCCTTCTTTTTTGGACTGGTGCTTGCCTCAATCCTGACCATTGGGATCAAGGCGCGCTGGAGCGGGTCGGCCGCGGCGGCATTCGTAGTGGGCGCCGGCGTCGCTTTTGTCATCGTCAACATCGTGCCGGCCGAGGCCGACCACTCGGCGCCGATTTTGTTTCTCAGCGGCATGGTTGCCATTACGGCGATGATTCTGCCGGGCATCTCCGGCGCGTTCATGCTATTGATTCTGGGACAGTACGATTATGTGCTGACGGCGGTGAGCAATCGCGATCTGCCGCCGATTATCATTGTCGGTCTGGGCGCGGCTGTCGGAATCATCGCCTTTTCGCGCGTGCTGAGCTATCTGCTGAAGCACTATTATGACTTGACTGTGGCGCTTCTCGTGGGTTTCATGGCGGGCTCGCTTTGGAAGATTTACCCCTGGAAGGAATGCCTGCAAAGCGACTTCGACCGCCACGGGGAATATCGCTGCCTGCTCGAGCGGAACATCGCCCCGGACACGGGCTCAGACGCCTTCCTCCTCGCGCTTATTCTGCTGGCCGCCGGTTTTCTGCTGGTCAATCTCCTGGACCATTTGCAGTCGCGCTCAAACCCGGTATTTCGTCATATCTTGCGCTGATCCGCGGGCGGGCGGTTCATTTGTCCCGGTCCGGTCTCGCGCTGCGCCGATGATGCCGGCGCGCTCGCTCCTGCGCCTCAATGATGTCCTGAATCCTGGATTGAGACAGGACAGCAGTGACGTCGACTGCGACTATGCCTTCTGATTCGATCGGCGCCGGCGCCGCTTCCAATTCGTCGACGATTTCACGGCGGCGATAGACTGAAGCGGCAATGGAGTGGGTCGCCACCGGGCTGGTCAGCAGGACGAAGAGCCCGAGCGCCAGCAGCCGCAGCGATGTCGAGGGCATGAGGAGG
The DNA here is from genome assembly GCA_022826865.1 of Anaerolineae bacterium. GTDB lineage: Bacteria > Chloroflexota > Anaerolineae > Aggregatilineales > Phototrophicaceae > UBA6055. Next base: position 13,863 of record JAJDUC010000021.1, on the reverse strand, counting down.
GCGGCGCCAACCAGCAGACCAAACAAGCCGAGCGTGGCGACCTTGCCCGAAGCGTGCAGACGCGTGAGACAATCCGGCAGGCGTATGACGCCGACCACGCCGACCGCGCAGAAACAGAGACCAAAAAACAGGGCGGCAACCCCCAACATTTCCAGGATCATTTAGTAGACTCGGCCCTCCGAGATATAACGCGCGATGCTAATCGTGCCGACAAAAGCGAAAGCGGCCAGCGCGATCGCCATATCCACGAAGACTTGCGTGCCTTCAACCAGGGCTAACATGACGATGATTCCGATTAGAAGCGTTGTGATGAGATCGACGGCCTGCAAACGGTCTGGAAGCGTCGGACCCGCGATGACACGGTAAGAAGCCGGTATCAATAGGCTCACGAGCGCCAGCAAAATGAGTTGTATCGCGGTCTGCGCAACTGGGCTTTCAATCATGGCCAAGGATCCCTTTTACCCGCTTGAGCCGAATGCGTTGGTCATCGTCCAAATTCTGGGCCGAAGTCTCTATATTCAGGCTGTGTACGATCATCAACAGCCCGTCTTCGCTAGTCTCTTCAAAGTCAACCACCAATTCGCCCGGCGTGATGGTTATGCCGTGCGCGCTAATGGCGGAGATGAGTTCGTCTTCGCTGGCGTCCTGTGTATTGATCTTGGAAATGCCGGGTTGGATCGGCAAGCTCGGCATGAGCACGATGCGCGCTACTTTCAGGCCGGAAAACAGCACTTCCGAAGCCAGGAATACAACGTAGACGAGCAAGTTGTAAAGCTGCTTGGGCGCGCTTCGCAGCCTCAGGCTGTCGCCGCTCAGCCCGCTCGCCCGAACGGCGATCACGCCAAACAGGTAACCCAGCAAGAGATTGCCCGGCGTCGGTTGCGCGGTGTAAATGGTCCAGCCGACAGCCAGGGGCAAGGCCATCACCAGAGTCTTGCCCGATGCCTGCAGGTAACGCTTCATGCCACTCCAACCTTTCAGGAGGCGCGTCCCGGGTGCATGATAGTCTGGCTTGCAATACCAGTCCCGACTATGCGCTTATGTTCCATTCCCATAAAGCTTGACTCCGGAGATATAGATATTCGGGTCTTGCAGGTCGCTCACGGTCGCGCTGACCAGTTGGATCAGCGGTTCCGCGAATACCGTCCCCAAAAGCAGGCAGGCGCAGATCAGAAGAAATGGCGCAACAAGACTGTCTCCCGCCTCTTTTGTCTCGACAGCGCCAATGGTCGGCTGCCGTTGAAATATATTCTGCCAAGCGCGCACCATATACATCAATGTCAAGATTCCCGCGCCAACGATGATGATTAAGTTCAGCCAGTCGCCGCGATCGACGCCACCCTGTATCAAGGTCAACTTGCTGACAAAGCCATTGAGCGGTGGCACGCCGGAAAGGGACAACCCGCCCAGGAGGACCAGCCAACCCAGCGCCGGCGGCAGCTTCTTGCCGATGCCGGTCACATCGGCGAAGTTGGCGGTTTTGATTTTGGTGTAACTGGCAAGCACGCCCATCAGCAGCAGAAGCGCTGATTTAATGAATGCGTGGTTGAAGGCATAGACGATTGCGCCTGTGATCGCCAACGCGCCGCCCCAGCCGATACCGACCAGGATGAAACCGATCTGGGCGAAAGTCGAATAAGCCAGCATGCGTTTCACATTGTAGGTGCGCAGCGCCGCCAAGCTTCCGAAGAGTATACCGATAATGCCAAGAGTGGAAAGCCAGCGTTCCAGCAAGGGCGCTTCTTCTACGAAGAGCAGCGTGACCAGCCGGATAATGCCGTAAACGCCAACCTTGACCACGATCGACGAAAGCATTGCGCTGATCGGTGTCGGCGCTGTGGTATGGAAGTCCGGCTGCCAGAAATGAAAGGGAAAGACCGCGCTCTTCAACAAAAAGGCGCAAAGCAGCATAAAGGCTGAAGCCGGCGCCAAAATTGGCCGTTCGCCGGTTAGCAGCGTCTGGGCGATCTCCGCCATATTCAAACTGCCGAATGTCGCGTAGAGAGAGGCGATGCCAAGGAGCAGGAAAAGCGTGCCCATCGAACTAATCAAGATGTATTTGAGCGCTGCCTCCAGGCCGTATTGATCGTCGGAAATCGCCGTCAATGAAACGGAAGCCAAAACCATCAGCTCCATGAAGACGAAAAGCGTAAACAAGTCGCCGGTGAGCATGGCGCCGACAAGGCCAACTTCCATCAGCAAAAAGAGCGGCATAAAGGCGGGATAAGTCATGCAGCGGTCCTGGCAATGAAATGTGTAGAGCAATCCGCCGATCATGATTGTTGTTACCATGAAGGCGAATAGCGCGCCCAGGCTGTCGGCCACCAGGACGATTCCGTATGGCGGGCTCCAGTTGCCCAAGGCGTAGGTCTGCACGCCGAGGTCGTGAACTTGAACGAGAAGCGCGACAGAAAATACCCAGGCAATCAAGCCGGTCAATACGGCGATGGATCGCTGCAATTGATTGGACTGTGCCAGCAGCAGCGTGACGATGGCGCCCGCGAGCGGCGTCACCAATGTACCTAGCAGCAAAGGGTTGCTTTCCATGGCGCTCAGCTAGTTTCCCTCGGCAATTTGTCTCAACTCCGGATAGCGCGCGTCAATGCTTTAATTTGTTGATATCGTTGGAATCAACGGTGTCATAACGCCTCGAAATGATGTTGACGAAACCCAAAACAAGCGAAAAACTGCCGAAACTGACAACGATTGCGGTCAAGATCAGAGCTTGAATCAGGGGATCGCTGGTTTGTCTTCCCGCCTCGACATTGCTGACGTAGGGGGCGTACTTGCCTTCAAAAGCGCCGACCGCCACGAAGAACAAGTTGACGGCTGAAAAGAGAATGGAGAAACCAATGGCCGCTTTGATCAAGTCGCGGCGGAGCAGTTGAAACACGCCGATTCCGAATAACATGCCAATTGCCAAGGCAAACATAAACTCAATCACAGCTAGTCGCTTTCCACACGTTTGGGCAGGATTCCGAGCATGATTTAATCCTGCAATGCCAGGTCAGGCTCAATTTCGGGCATTTTTTCAGCCTCCATTTCGTCTGGGCGCGCTGTGGGATAGGCTATCGCTTCCATCACAATACCCAAGCCGCCCATCACGGTCACGGCGATCGCGATTTCAAAGATCAGCGCTGATGTGATATGCAGGCCGAATGACCCAACGAGGTCATACAGGCCCATCATCTGATCATATTCGACATAGCCCATGAACCCTTTGCCCAACGGGACGGGAACGAGCGCGTTGACCAGCGCGATCACCAGGCCGATACGGACGCTCTGCCCCGGCCGGAACCAGGGCAACTGTCTTTTTGCGTCTTCGTAGCCAAATACAACATACCAAAGCGATACAGCCAGACCAATGGTAACGCCGGCGGTGAAGCCATCGCCGGGTCCGTTGCCGCCATAGAGGATCTGCGCGATGCCGATTAGTATCGCAATGGGAAGAACGATATGGGATACCGAACGCGTAAATGGCGTTGACAGGCTGGTCGCGTCCTGAATCTCTTCCAGAACATCAAGGTCGAGATCCTGCGCCGACGTTGATTGTGCCGTCGACGGGACGAATGCGCTGCCGGTTTGGCGTCCGCGCGCGAGCAGGGTCAAAACTCCTAGCGCCGCCGTCGTGAATACGGCGATTTCCAGCAAGGTGTCGGTGCCGCGGAAGTTGGCGACGATCGCGCCGACAACATCTTCTGTGTTGACTGCGGCCGTGTTCTCCAAGTGCCAGCGTGCGATGCTTTGGCGATCCGGCCGGCTTTGCAAGGCAATGAGCGCAAATACAAAAACCGCCAGCCCGATAGTAACCGATACGGCCAGATCGCGCAGCAATCCGAATCTATATCCATGCCGGCCGATCCACAGATTGTTGATGACTTTGAGACGCGCGCCGGATCGAATGCGACCGAGCATGATAATGATGAGCACTGTTGCCATCGTCTCCACAAGCAATTGCACCAGGGCGACATCGGGCGCGTGGTCGATCAGAAAGATGACGCCAATGGCGTAACCAATGACGCCAAAGGCGATCGCCGCTTTGACGTGTTCGCGCAGGAAAACGGTCAGCGCCGCGGCGGCGACGGCGAGGAAAAGCATGAAGATCTTAGCCAGATCGGTGATGGTGACCGAGAAATCGGCGGGCAGCAGATTCCGCCCGGTTGTAACGTCCGACCAGGCGCCCGAGGCGAAGAGAACTGCCGATACAGCGCCGAGAATAATCACCAGATAGTAACGGACAAATCCCGACTGCGTATGCAATACAGCGGCGCCCGCCCATTCAATGTAGGCGATTAATTCCCGGAAGATGAGGTCGCCGGAGAACGGGAAACTAATACGGCTTATCAGTGGCTTGCGAATGAGAAAGAGCAGCGCGCCAGCAAAAAGTATGCCGATGCTCAACATAAATACATCGTTGAAGCCCGCAAAGAGCTGGAGCTCAAATGCTTTGGGCACGGCCAATTCAAGCAAGGGCAGGATGGCGGGCTCGAGCAAGAGCCCGAAAGTCAGGGAGCCCAGAGCAAGCAGACTCGGGCTGAGGCGGATGAGCGCCGGCGGTTTATGAAATTGCAGCTCAGAACGCGGCCCCAGCAGAAAGACATCGACAATGAGCATATACGCGGCCATCGCCGTGAGCGCCGCGCTGGCGAATACCACGACCATCACCAGTTGCGTGCGCGGGCTGTAATGCAGCATGGCGTCGAGCCAGGTTTCTTTCGCCAGGAAACCCATCAGAAATGGCGCGCCGGCCATAGACAGCGCGGAGATTAATGTGACCAGGAACATGACCGGCATCCGGTGGCGCAAACCGCCGAGCCGGTCCAGCTCACGCGTGCCGGCGGCGTGATCAATCGTTCCTGCGACCAGGAATAAAGCGGACTTGTAAAGGGCGTGCGCGATGATTCCGACGAAGGCCGCCTTCAGGCCGGCTTGATCGGGCAATCCGATCATAGCGACGATCGCGCCGAGTTTGCTCACGGTTGAATAGGCGAGCAGTCCTTTCAGATCGCGCTGCTTGACGGCAAAATAAGCGCCGATAAGCATGGTCAGCAATCCGACGGTGAGCAGCGTGCTGGACCAGAGCGCGTTTTGGTACATCACCGGCGACAGCCGCAGAAACAGATAAATGCCCGCTTTCACCATCGTCGCGCTGTGCAGATAAGCGCTGGCTGGCGTCGGCGCGCTCATCGCGCCCGGCAGCCAAAAATGAAAGGGGAATTGCGCGCTCTTGGTTATGCCGCCGAGAATGATCAAAAGGGAAAACAAGGCGAACCAGTCGTGCTCATGCAGCGTCTTCGCGCTCAGCACGGCATCCAGGTCAGCGACAAAACGCAAACCTTCGTCGGGATAAAGGATTTGGCCTACAGCCGCGCTCAGCATGACAAAGCCAATGATTAGCGCCAGAGCGCCGCCGCTGGTGACGAAGAGCGCTTTAAAAGCGCCCGCCCGGGCCTCTGAGTCCTTCTCGCCCTTGAAGCCGATGAGCGCAAATGATGTGACGCTCGTTAACTCCCAGGCGACGAAGAGCATCAGCAAGTTGCCGGAAAGCACAAGCGCCAGCATCGCGCCGGCAAAGCCGGAAAGCCAAATCATGAAGCGATTGTGCTCGGCGCTGTCATCAAAGTAATAGCCGGCGTAAAAGAAGATCAGCGCGCCTATTCCGGTGATGATCAAGGAGAATATTAAAGACAAGCCATCCAGGTAAAAGGATAGACTGATGCCGATGGACGGCATCCAACCTATGCTTTGTACGATGACCTCTTCAACCTGCAATCGTGGAAAAGCGCCGAGGAGCCAGGCGAAGAGCGCCGCCATCACCAGCGTGGAGAGCAGTGTCTGCGCCGCTTTGCCGAGGCGCGCGCGTACGATTGGCAATGCCAAAAGCATAGCCAAGAGGAAGGGACCGGCGGTGATCAGTGCGAGTTCCATAACTCGGTCGGGCTAATCCGGGAGAGCCACTTAGCAACGGCATCGCCAGGCGGTGGCGGCGCTTGACTCTCGTCTAGCGTAATGACAAGTCGACTCAATCCTATGGTGAAAACTGATAAGAGGTACGCGGCCCAAAATGTCATATAGAAACAACCGGCGCTTCGCATTCAATTGCGCAGGCGGCGGCGCAGCGCTTCGGTTAAAGCCGGGACAACTTCGTACAGGTCGCCGACTATGCCATAGCGCGCCAGCTTGAATATGGGCGCCGCCCCATCCTTGTTTATGGCGACAATGATCTTGCTGCCGCGCATGCCCGCTTGATGTTGAATGGCGCCGCTAATGCCGCAGGCAATGTACAGATCGGGGTTAACTACTTTGCCGGTTTGCCCAACTTGATGTTCATACGGGATATAGCCGGCGTCTACGGCGGCGCGGCTGGCGCCAATCGCGGCGCCCAGCGCCTCAGCCAGGGGCGCGAGAACGTCGGCAAAACCGCGCTTGGCTTTCCAAATGCTGGCTTCTTCGCCGCTTAGCTCGTCCGGCGCCGCAAGCGGGTTGTTCGCCATGCCCCTTCCGCCGCTGACGATGATCGCGGCGTCGGCCAGATTGATTTTACCGATCTCGGCGGCGAAACCTTCGACCACAGCGCTGATCGCGTCGGGAACGGCCACCGCTTTGACTTTCTCGATATGAATTGATGAAGCGGCTCCACGCTCCGGCGCCGGGAAAGCGCGTCCGCGGATCGTCACAAAGCTGGTCCGCGAATCCGCCGTCATTTCCATCAGCACCTTGCCGGCATAGGCCGGGCGCGCCGCGATGATTTTTCCGGCTTCAATTCGCAAGTCGACCGCCTCGGAGATCAGCCCGCTGGCTGTATCGACGGCTGCGCTAGCCAGGAGTTCCCGTCCTCGATTGCTGGCGACAGCAACGACTGCCTGCGGCGCGCGCTCAGATACCAGCTTGCTCAGAACAGCGGCGTAAGACTCCAGCCGGTACTCGGCCAGGCCGCTGTCAGCGCAGACCAGTGCATTGTCAGCGCCGTAGCGGCCGGCTTCGGCCGCGATCGCCTCGGCATTGTCGCCGAATACAAGCGCCGTTGCGTCGGTACTCAGGGCCTCGGCAATAGCCTTTGCCGCGCCCAGCGCTTCCCAACTGGTTCCAATGGCTTGGCCGTCGAAGTTCTCTATCCATACGAATACAGTCATAAGACTTTTCCCTCGAACAAACGCCCAACCAACTCCTGCGCTTTGGCTTCAACAGAATCGCCAGCGATCATCTCCGTGCTGACGTCGCGCGCGGGCGGATTGAGGTATCGCAAGACCTTTGTTTTGGCGATGGGCAAGTCGATATCCATATCGGCCGCGCTCCAAACCGGTATTTGCGCCTTGGCCGCTTTTCTTATGCCCAGAAAGTTCGGATAACGCGGTTCGTTGATGCCTTTCATGACTGAAATGACGGCCGGCAACCGGGCGGACACAATCTGCTTGCCTTGTTCCAACATCTTCTCGACCTTGATGTCGCCGCTTGCATAATCCACATCCAGGATTCGCGATACATAGCTGAGCATCGTCCAGCCCAGCCGGCGCGCCAGCTGATAGCTGTGCTGGTCGGTACCGACATCGACGCTTTCCTTGCCAAAAATGACCAGGTCCACATCGCCCAGCTTTTTTATGGCGCCGGCCGCCAAAGCCGACCATACCAGGCTGTCGTCGGTATTGGCGCCGGCTTCATCGACGCGCAGGGCATTGCCGATTCCCATAGCGATGCTGTGCTTCAAGGCATCTTCATGCAGCGCGGCGCCAACGGCGATCACCGTGGATTTCCCAGCGCCAGCCTTCGCTTGCACAATCGTCTCCTCAAGCGAATACTCGTCCCAGGGATTCACCACTGTGGCGACATCGCCCCAGGTCACCGCGCCCGAATCATCCACCCAGACTTTGGCGGCCGTGTCCGGTGTGCTGCGTGTGAAAGTTATTACGTGCAACTTGGGAGGCCTCCCGCTCTTTCTTCTCTCTTTGTGGGCGTCCGCAGGCATTGTACATGCTGTCGCGGACAAACCAAATGCCGATCAGATTACGCTTTCCCTGTGAAGGCGGTCCAGTCGACCCTTTCGCCGACTGCCTTGCCGTCGGGCAGGGTGGTGCATTCATTCACGGCGACGTTAAGGAGCACACAGTTGGTCATAGTCGCGTCTTGCAGGTTCACGCCACCGAGGTCGGCGCCCCAGAGGTTGGCGTTGGTCATATCAGACGCAACAAGGGAAGCGCCCCGCATATCCGCGCGCGCCAAATTTGCGCCGCGGAGGTCGGCGCGGTCAAAGACGGCATCCAGCAAACAGGCCGCGCGCAGATTCGCTTCTCGCAAATCCGCCTTTGTGAAACAGGCCGAGCGCAAGTCGGAATATCCCAGATAGGCGCCGCGAAGCGCTGCTGCAGAAAGCTGCGCTTGCTTCAAGTCACAGTTGGAAAGCAGCGCGCCGTTCATACTAGCTGTCGACCAGTCCACCGCGCGCAGGCTGCCGTCCTGGTGGGCAAGCCGTTCTTTCAAAGCCTCAAGCAACGGGTGAACCAGACCGTCGCCGGAAACCGCCCGCACTTCGTCAATCAAGCGCTGCGTCGACATCAGCTTGTAGCGCGTTTTATCGAAAGTCCGCCGCATTTGCTGGAAGATTGACATTGATCCAGCCACCTGATGAGAGATTCGGTGACAATCCTAACGAGGGGGCGCATTGTCGGCAAGGCGCAGCTAGACGCGCCAGCTGCGAGAAGCCACAGCGCGCGGCTTAGTGATATTGATTAGGTCTGCGTTGAAATATTTGTCAGTATGTACCATTAGGGTCGGTCGCCCGCTTCGGTATGCTAGTAACAGCAATCACTCGCCGGCGTTATCAGGATTGCCAGCCGATGGCCATCGCCACGCGACAAGCCGAGATGCTGATTACGACGTATCTGGAAATGAACCAGCGGGCGGATTTTGCCCCGGCCTTCATCAAGGCGCCCGACATTGAAATCGTCAATATGGAAATGCCCGACCTCGGCTTTTACAAGTTTCTCTATCAAGCGGTCGGCGAGGAATGGGCCTGGCGGGATCGCCTGCAAATCTCGAACGCGGAATTGCGCGCCATTTTGTCCTCCCCGAATACGCAAGTGTATGTCATGTACGCAAGCGGTTCGCCCGCCGGATATGTCGAACTCTTTCGTCATGCTGACGACTCGGTGGAAATTGCCTATTTCGGTTTGCGGCGCGATTACATGGGTCGTGGACTGGGCAAGCACCTGCTCAGCTTTGGCGTCGCGCGAGCTTGGGAGATGGATCCCGACCGTGTTTGGCTCCACACCTGCAATCTCGATGGGCCGCACGCGCTGGCCAATTATGAGAAACGTGGTTTCCGCATCTTTAAAGTTGTTGAAGAGCCGATGCCGGATCTATATGCCTGATTGAAATCGCCTGGCCTGGGTACGAGCCTCAAGAATCGAATCTATTATTTCGCTATCTGCCTCATTAATTACGAGAGCGATGCGGTCCGCGAGGCCCTCGTAACGGTTTGTGAGTTGACGCAGCAGATCCTCTGGCTCGGCGACGACGGCAATTTCATGAACGATATCATCGCTTATCAACGCTGCCATCTCCTCCCAGCGGCGCTGGCGGGCCATGCCAATCAGCTCATCAGCCAAATCGGACCAGCCAAGTTCTTGGACCAGGAATTGATTTGAAGGGCTGCAAGCCTCGACGGCGATTCGCATTTTTACCCGGCGCAATGACCGGCGCCTAGCTTCATCCGTCAGTCCCGTGACGGCGAAGACGGTCGCGGTGATGACAAATTCGCTGCGCATGCGTTGCGATGCCTTTAGGCCGGCAGAGACTGAGGGCAGAACCGACTGGCGCAAATGATCGGCCGTATGCAAGGGCTGGGCATGTATGCCCTGGCAGATTTCGCCCGCCAGTTCACAGATGGACGGATTTTCGGCGGCCAGAAAAATCGGAATATCCGGATGCGGGATTGGACCGGGATTAAAGAATGGCGCCATCAAACGAAACTGATAATAATCGCCCCGGAAGCGCAGCCGCGCGTCCGTTTGAAAGCTGTCCCAAATCGCGCGCAGGCTCTCGATGTATTCACGCATGCGCGCGCCCCGGTCGACCCCGGCAGCGTCGGTTTGACTCTCTGATTCCCCGCTCGGCTCTGTACCCAAGCCCAGAATAAAGCGACCGCCCGATTGATGGGCAAGGTCCCAGGCGATCTGAGCGCTGACCATCGGGCTGCGCGGAAAGGCGTAGGCGGCTTGAGTCCCGAGATTGATCGACCGGGTTTTAGCAGCCGCCAGCGTGAGCGAAAAGAAAGGATTGTGGACGCTTTCCGGCGTCCAGGCGGCATCCATTCCCAGATTCTCCGCGCGCTGGATGAGTTGGGCGTCACGGCTGTAGTCGCCGGATGGGACAAGCGAAAGATCAAGTTTCATCTGCGTTCTTCCTACATGTCACAAGATCAAGCTCGAACCATTTTGCTTGAACCATTTGCGCCAATGCCGATAATGCGGGCAATGCGACTCGACCAGTTGCCAAAATGCCGGGCTGTGGTTCAGAATCTCAAGATGGCAAAGTTCATGAATGATGACGTAATCTATCGCTTCAACGGGCGCCATGAGCAGGCGCAAGTTGAGATTGATGTTGCCCTTGGCTGAGCAGCTTCCCCAACGCGTCTTCTGGTTCTTGATGCGGAGGCTTGCGAACTGCAAGCCGAGTTCGCGCGCCAATTGTCGGGCGCGCATCGGCAAGTATTGGCCTGCCTGAATGCGATAGAATTCGATGACCGCGTCACGACGCAGCGCCCTGCGCGCTAACTGCGGGCTGTCGGGGAATGTCAAGCGCAGAACGCCCTCGTCGCATTCGACATTGATGCGCGTCACTTTGGGATCGCGCGATGTCTTGAGAATATGCGGCTGACCGCGAAACATATAAGTTTCGCCGTCTACATACTCGCGTCCGGGGAGCTCTGCGCGCAGCGCTTGGAACTTATTCATTGACGCAATGATCCAATCGCATTTCTGCTTCAGCAGCTCATCCGGCGGCGGTTTTATCGCTCCGGACGGATACACAACTTCCAGACCCCTATGCTGACTGCAGCGGATGCTGATGTGTTTGGCCCGTTTGCTGACACGCACAGCATATTCGAAGGATCGGTCTCGGAGCTGGATCAGCGGCATCAGCTTTTCATCGCCTCGGCCGCATGGCGCCAGATGCTCTGCTTGCCGCTATCGTCCGGCGCATAGGGGAAGTAGTAGCCGACGCGATCGAGCAAACCGCGGTAGCGCGCGCGCAGCGCATACGGCAGCTCATCCGGGGGCGCGATGACGGCGAACTGGGCCAGCATGTCGTCGCTGATGAGATTGTGCATTTCATTCCAGCGCTTTCTCCGCAGCAAGGCGTTCAGCCGCGGTATCAGATCGTCCCAGCCATGCAATTCGAGGACGCGGCTGTAGCTCGGCGTGCTGGCATAGAACGCGATTTGAGATTTTGTCAAGTTTTTGCTTTCTTCGACGGCGGCTTCGCTGTAGCCGGTGACAACGAAAACAGCGCAGGAAAGCGTCAGTGGCTCTACGATATCGCTGCTGTCTCGTCCGGCTTGAACGGCCGGCAGCAGCACATCGCGCAGGTATTGGGGCGTGTGAAAGGAATGCACATGAAAACCGTCGCAGAGCGCGCCGGCCAGTTTGGCCAAGCCGGTATTGACGCCGGCGATGTAAATCGGAATCCGATGACTAGGCATTGCCGGCGGCGTATGAAACGGAGGCGAAGAGGCCAAATCATAATATTCGCCTCGGCGCCGAAACTCAGCGCCCGTTTGAAAGCCGCGCCAGACGCATTGAAGCGCCTCGATGTATTCGCGGATTTGCGCCACCGGCTTGCCCCAGCGCGCGCTAAACCGTTTGGTGATATGCGGTTTGATCTGCGTCCCCAGACCCAAGATGAAGCGGCCATCTGATTGCTGCGCCAGGTCCCAGGCCGTTCTGGCCATGATCATGGGATCGCGGGGAAATGCGACTGCGATGGCGCTGCCGATAGAGATGCGCTCGGTCGCCGCGGCAGCATGCGCCAAAGGCAGAAAAGGATTGTGAGCCGCCTCCGCCACCCAAAGGCCGTCAAAACCGGCGTCCTCAACGGACTGCGCCAGGCCGGCGGCACGGTTCAAGTCGTCAGCAAACACGGTCACATCAAATTTCACCAGGGCATCCAATCGCGATTGTCATTGCAGCCGGGCTCATTCTATCCGCTCTGCAGGGTGGCGGCGAAGGCACAACTTTGATAGCCCGAAGGTGTTAAAGGTGTTACAATCGCTTCCAGAACGGATCTAAACCGTATCAGTTGTCCTTGGCCCTGCGGCCAGGGACGCGCCGGGAAACGCCAGGTTTTGGTGGGCAACACATGAGTGTAAGAGCCACAAGATCGATCAACATAGGTTTGCGCAATGTTGTCGCAACCATCCTCATTGGTCTTGGTCTGGTTTTCATCTGGGAGATCCGCGGCACATTGATGCTGACCTTTGCGGCAGTTATATTGGTCGTGCTCCTCACTATGCCGGTGCGCTTGCTTGTCCAGCGTTTCGAGATGAACCGCGTGGTTGCTATAGTCGTCAGCGTCATCGGGCTTTTCGTTGTGCTTGGTTTGATCGGCGTGCCCATACTGCGCACGATCCTGAACCAGTTTGATGTATTGGCCAATGAGGTGATACCGCTCGGCCTGGAGCAGGCGCGCGATTCCATCACCAGCGAAGCTCTCATCGACCAATTCCCATTCCTGGAAGGCCTTGTCACCGGCCAGAACCAGGACCTGATCAACGATGATCTGATCAATCAGTTTGTATCGCAAGTGACGGACGCGGTCGGTCGTCTCGGCGGGACGGTCTTGCCCGTAGTTGGCGGCGTAGCCAATACCATATTGAGCGCTCTCATCATATTCTTCCTGAGTATGTACCTGCTGGCGGAGCCCGAACTCTATGTCAACGGGATCATCAAGTTGACGCCGATATGGTATCGCGATCGTATGCTGACAATTCTGCGCCGAATCGATTCAACGCTGCGCGCCTGGCTCAGCGTTACCGGTGTTTCGATGCTCGTCGTTGCTGTGCTGACCGGCCTCGGCCTGGCAATGCTCGGCATTCGGGAATGGGTTGCTCTTGGTGTCCTGGCGGGCGTGCTATCGTTTATACCAAACTTCGGCCCGGTGGTCGCGCTTGTGCCCTCGGTCGCGGTGGCGATCGTTCAGGCCCAGGAAAATGTGATCTGGACGGTGGTCATCATCTACGGCGTTTCATTTTTCCAGAGCCAGGTTGTGAGCCCGGTCTTGGCCAGTGAACGAATGAATATGCCCGCGATTATGATACTCCTCGGGCAGATTATCTTTGGCTTCTTCTTTGGTTTTCTGGGCTTGATGCTGGCGGTTCCTCTAAGCGCCTGTGTGGCCGTGCTCGTCGATGAAATGTATGTGAAGGATGTCCTGGGCGACCGGGAAGAGGAGGAGGCCGACGCCGAAGCGTCCGCCGAATCCCTCGCGGAGGAACTGGCCCCAGAACCGTCTTGAGCAGACATGATGCGTCTCAAACGATATCTGCCTAGAATGCGTCTTGACAATCTTCCCGAGGGACGTAGAATGCGCGCTGGTTTCAACAGTGAAAGGCGCTTGACTCAGGAATTTTACGATTCTTGCAACCGCGCCTTGACATGAGCGACTGCGATTGCTAATCTGTAGTTATTGAGCGGGGGAGTTGAATATCTCGCTTTTTTGTCCCTTGCGATTGTGTGAGGGTCAGTGCGGATTAACAGTAGAATAGCAGGTTAATCAAGAGCGAATCAAACCCTGTTGAGAATACGGAGAGTTTGATCCTGGCTCAGGATGAACGTTGGCGGCGTGCCTAATACATGCAAGTCGAACGGTAGA
>JAJDUC010000111.1 GCA_022826865.1 Anaerolineae bacterium | reverse complement strand
CAATTACGACGATGCCGGCTTGAACGAGATCTATCCCTTCCTGGACACGCAGCTCGAGATGATGAAGCTCGGCGATGGCAAGGTGGTCCGCCCGCCGGCGCCGATCTACACCTCGCTGGAAGGCGTCTACGGCTTGCAGATCAACCAGGCGATGACCGGCGCGGTCTCGCCGGAGCAAGCGCTGGAGACGACGCAAACACTGTTCCAGAATATCCTGAGCGGCAACCAGATGATCCCCTACGGCGTCGAGAGCTTCGACGATACGCTGGAGAATACCAAGGCGCTGCAAGCCAGCCTGTCCGGAATGTAATCGCGTCGACCAATCTTTGTAGGGGCGCGCCCTCGGGTCGCCCATCTAGTATATAGTCCGCAAACGGGCGATCTAATAGGTCGCCCATACAAGTTTCCATTCAGGGTTGGATCGTTGCCCAACCGCTACACATTTCAAAGACGCCTCCCATACCTGCTGCTGGCGCCGTCGGTCATCGTGCTGCTGGCGCTGATTTTGTATCCGCTCGGTTTCGCCCTGCGCAACAGCTTCTGGTTCTGGAATCTGCAAACCAGCCCGATGCCCCTCTACCATTCCGGCTTCGACAACTTCCGGATGGTCTTGCAGGTCACGCCATTCAGCGTGGCTTTGAAGAATACCGTGCTGCTGGCGGTCCTGGGCGCCTTTGCGCAATTCTGGTTCGGCATGGGCATTGCCCTGCTGCTGCATACTCATTTGCGCGGAACGGGATTGTTCCGCGCCTTGCTGATTATGCCGACGACGCTGGCGCCGGTGGTGGCGGGTTTTCTCTTTCGCTATCTGCTGGAGCCCAAAGGCGGCGTCCTGATCTGGCTGCTGGAGGGCATCGGCTTCCCCGTGCCGCCGCAGGGCTTCCTGGGCAATGCCGGCACTGCGCTCATCACCATCGGCGTGGTCGATACCTGGCAATGGACGCCTTTTTTCGCCATCGTGCTTTATGCTGGCTTGCTTTCCATTTCCGAAGAGATTAAGGAAGCGGCAATGGTTGACGGGGCATCGCCCTGGCGCGTCTTTTGGTCGATATCGCTGCCGCTGCTGCGTCCCATCGCCGCCTTTCTGGTGATGATCCGATTCATGCAGTTGTTCAATAGTTTCGACCTGGTGTATGTGCTCACGAGCGGCGGACCTGGCACCTCATCGCGCACGCTCAGTTTTAACTTGTACCTGGAAGGGCTGGTCAATTACAACATTGGCATGGCGGCGGCGATGACCTGGCTGGTGGTCATTATTGTCAGCGTCATCATCAATCTCTATCTATTTTTTGTCTATCGCAAACGGGAATGGTAAGCTCATGTGGCGGCGCAGCAGGCGAAGCAAGTTCATAATCTACGCGCTTATGACGCTGGTAATGATCTTCTTTGTAGGGCCGATTGTCTGGTTTATCCTGCTGGCCTTTCGCCATCCCAGCGAAGCCTACACCTTGCCGCCGCAGCTTTTCTTCGAGCCCTATCTGGGCAATTTTGGCGATACTTTCGTCGACCCGGGCAATAACGCGCCGCAACTGGTAAACAGTCTGATTGTCAGCAGCGGCGCTACCTTGCTAAGTTTGCCCTTCGCGCTTGCGGCAGCTTATGCCCTATCGCGTTTTGCCATGCGCGGAAAAGATTTCATCATGAACTGGTACATCAGTTTGTTGATCGCCCCGCCGATTGTCTTTGTCATCCCCTACTTCGTCTTGATGTCGCGGATCGGCTGGGCGGGCACGTATCAGGCGATGATTGTGGCGCTGCAAACACTGGCGATTCCCTTCTCGATATGGCTGCTCAAGAGCTTCATGGACGAAGTGCCTTTGGATCTTGAGGAGGCGGCCTGGGTGGATGGCGCCAACCGCTTCTCGGCATTTTTCCGCATCATTATTCCGCTGGCGCTGCCGGGCTTGATTGTCACGTCCATGTTCACCTTCGTTTTCAGCTGGAACAATGTGATATTCCCGCTGGCGCTTGGCAAGCAAAGCACGACCACGCTGCCGGTCGGCACGATCAGTTTTTTCGCCTCGACCGGAGTCTATTGGGGGCATATCGCGGCGACCGCGGTGGTTGCCATGCTGCCGCCCATGATTATATTCTTATTGTTGGGGCGTTATGTCGTGCGCGGCCTGACATTCGGCGCGGTCAAAGGTTAGTCGGCTCGCTGGCGGCGGCAAGGGCATGCGCAGCCGGAATTCGGACAGAGACAGGTTGGCGGGAAAGCGCGTGTAGGGAGGGCAGGAATCAACATGAAAAGAATGGGTTTTGGCGTGATTGGTGTCGGCATCGTTGGCGGCGCTTGGCACGCCCATGTCTATCACCACATGCCGGGCGCGGAGCTTGTCGCTGTCTGCGATATCAACGCCGAACGGGCCCGTGAAATCGCTGACAAGTACGCAGTAGCGCATGTTTATACTGATTACCGAGATTTGCTGGCGCGGCCGGATATTGCGGCGGTGTCGATCGCCACGCCTGATTTCGCCCATCGCGAGATCGCGGTTGCGGCGGCGGAAGCCGGCAAGCATATTCTGGTGGAGAAACCGCTGGCGATGACGGTCGAGGATGCCGAGGCGATTTTGGCGGCGGTCAAGGCTGCGGGCGTCAAGCTGATGGTTGATTTCCACAATCGC
Organism: Anaerolineae bacterium; assembly: GCA_022826865.1. Lineage (GTDB taxonomy): Bacteria > Chloroflexota > Anaerolineae > Aggregatilineales > Phototrophicaceae > UBA6055. The sequence goes on along the minus strand of JAJDUC010000111.1, from coordinate 8,553 downwards.
GTCAATCCGGCATTTGCGCAGACGAAGGAGGCGGTGGACAATGGCGAGCTTGGCGAGCTCAAGTACATTTACGCCCGCCTGAGCAATACGAGTTTTGTACCCACCCAGATGCTGCCTTGGGCCAGCCGCAGCTCGGCGCTCTGGTTTTTGGCGAGCCATACCCTGGACATGTCCTGCTGGCTGCTGGGGGACCGTCCGAAACGCGTCTACGCGGTCAGCCGGTCGGGTGTCTTGCGGGAGAAAGGCATCGACGCGCCGGACTTCCATGTCGCCATCGTTGAGTTTGAGCGCGGCGCAGTCGCGACGTTGGAGAACAGCTGGATCTTGCCCGAGACCGAGCCGAACGTCTTCAACTTGAAGATGGAATTGCTGGGCAGCGACGGCGCCATATACATCAACACCTCGGACAACCGCACGGTGGAGAAATACACACGCGACGAAATCAGCTTGCCCGACACGCTGGGCTTCACGCTGGATGCCGATTCGGCGCGGCTCAGCGGTTTCGTGCTGGAGGCGATCGCCCGCTTCGTCGACGCGGTTCTTGACGACGTGCCAGTGCTGGCGACCGGTGAAGAAGCGGCGCTTGTGACGGCTGTCTTGTGCGCCGTTGAGCAATCGGCGCGAACCGGGCAGCCGGTCGAGCTTGACTGATGGCAGACGATCGTCTGCTGCTGGGCATCGACATCGGCACGTCCAGTTCCAAGGGCGTGCTGGTCGCGCTGGACGGCGGGATCGTCGCTCAACACAGTCTGCCGCATGGCTTTGAGATGCCGCAGCCCGGCTGGGCGGAGCAGGATGCCGAGGCGGTTTGGTGGCGGGACTTCCGCGCGATATCGCGCGCTCTGATAAGCGAGGCGGATATCGACCCGGCGCGTATCGCCGGCGTCGCCGTCAGCGCCATCGCGCCAACCATGCTGCCTCTGGACGCGGACAATAAGCCCTTGCGCCCGGCCATCCTCTACGGCATTGACACGCGCGCGGCCGCTGAAATCGCCGAACTGAACGACATGCTGGGCGAGGACGCCATCTTTGCGCGTACCGGCCAGGAATTATCGGCGCAATCGGTGGGTCCCAAGGCGCTTTGGTATCGCAAGCATCAGCCGGAATTATTCCGCCAGACCAGAAAAATCGTCACCGCAACGACATACCTCGTCTTCCGCTTGACCGGTCGCTTCGTGGTCGACAATTACACAGCGCCCTACTTCACGCCCTTCTTCAATGTGCATGAGCTGGCCTGGCAGGGAGATTGGGTGGAGCGGGTCTGCCCGCTGGAGTGGCTTCCGGAGACAGCCTGGTCGGCCGAGCGGGCGGGCCGCGTGACGCGGGAAGCCGCTGAGGAAACCGGAATCCTGGCGGGGACGCCGGTCGCGGTCGGGACGGCGGACGCGCTGGCGGAAGCGGTGGCCGCTGGCGCCATGGCGGACGGCGATCTTATGGTGATGTACGGCACGACGCTTTTTCTGATCCAGACGACGGCGGCCTATCGGGCGCAGCGCGAGCTCTGGGCGTCGGCGCATTTGCGGCCGGGCGCGGCGATCCTGGCGGCGGGCATGTCGACATCGGGCGCGCTTTTGGCCTGGTTTCGCGACGAGCTGGCCGCGGCTGACGCGGCCGCTGCGGAGGAGCGCGGCGTCAATGTCTTCGCGCTGCTGGCGGAGCGCGCCGCCGCGACCGCGCCGGGCGCCGAGGGTTTGATCACGCTGCCTTATTTCAGCGGCGAACGAACGCCTGTCAATGACCCGCATGCCCGAGGCGTCTTTTTTGGGCTGACGCTTCGCCATACACGGGCGCAGCTCTACCGCAGTTGCCTGGAAGGCATCGCTTATGGTTTGCGCCACAATATCGAGGCGATGGGACCGGCGCCGCGGCGTTTGATCGCCATTGGCGGCGGGGCGCAGGACGCGCTCTGGCTGCAGATCTGCAGCGATGTGACCGGGTTGCCGCAGGATGTCCCGCGCGAGACCATCGGCGCGGCTTATGGAGATGCTTATCTGGCGGGAATGGCCGCCGGTCTGTTCGATGACTGGCGGACGCTGCAAGAGCGTTGGGTGAAAATCGACCGGCGGATAGAGCCGAATCCGCGGACGACGAAGATATACGACGATCTTTACGCGGTGTATCGCGATCTCTATCGCGATACGCGGCGCCACATGGCGCGTCTGTCGACTATGGATGCTTGAGCCCGCCGGCGAAGAGAAAGGAAAGCACCGTGGCAAGCAAGAGAGAGAAGAAGGACGCGGACAATCTGTCGGCCGTGCTCGACAAGATTCCGCAGATGTTCGGCGCTGACGCGGATAGCGGCCTGCGCCTGCACGAAATCATCATGGGCGCCGCGCCGGAACTCAAAGCGAGATTGTGGTACGGCATGCCCGGCTACGCGACAGCCGCTTCTAAACCGGTTCTCGTCTTCATACGCAAAGATGACTACTTGACATTCGGTTTGACTGAAAAGGCGAACCTGACGCTGGAAGAGGGCGCGACCGACAAGCTCATGCCGAGTTCCTGGTTTATCGCGCCGCCGCTGGATGGGGCGACCGAGGCCAGAATCGCGGAGATTGTGCGGGGGGCGGTGGGATGAGCTTTGGAGCGCGACAGCGCATCAGTTTAGGCGCAATAGCTCGGCGGCGGAATGGCGCGGCCGGCGTTAGGGGGCGCGTATGCCGGGCGCAGGCTTCAGCGCCGGATTAAAGCTGCAATAGACATCGCCTCGCTTCTCCGCCAGAATAGGCGGCGTCGTTCTGCCAGGGTGGAGACGCCATGCCCTACAAAGCCAATATGTACGACTCGCACATGCATACGACGCTCTGCAAGCATGCGCGCGGGCCCTTGAGCGATTATGCCGCTCAAGCCGAGCGCGCCGGTCTGCGCGGCATCACCATCACCTGTCACAGCCCGATGCCCTTCGGCTGGAACCCCAAGGTGCGCATGACCGTCAATCAGTTTCCGCAGTACATCGACATGGTGGCGGCGCTCCGCGACGATTATGCCGGGCGCGTGGATGTGCGCTTGGGCATGGAAAGCGATTTTCTTCCGGGCATGGAATGGTGGCTCGAGGATCTGCACAGCCGCGCCGATTTCAGCTATATCCTTGGTTCGGTTCATCCGCAAACGGACGAATATCAGGCGATGTATCGAGAGGGGTCGACGCGGCTGGAATACGAGGGACGTTACTTCGAGCATTTGGCGCAGGCGGCCGAAAGCGGCCTGTTCGACTGTCTCAGCCACCCCGATATCGTCAAGATCCTGCATCCATCGCTTTACAATGTTGGCGAGCACATGAATACGATTAGACGCGTGCTGGACCGGATCGCGCGCGCCGGAACGGCGATGGAATTGAATACGAGCGGGGTCAACAAGCCTTATAGCGAGATGAATCCGGGGATGGAGATCCTGCGGGAGATGGCGCGGCGCGGCATTCCGGTGGTGATCGGTTCGGATTCACACGATGCGCGCCGCGTCGGCGCCGACTTTGAAAAGGCGCTGGCGCTGCTGCAAGAGGCCGGCTATGAAAAGGTGAGTTATTTCCTCGAGCGCGAGCGTTATGAGCTGGCGATTCGCAATGTCGTCCTGGCGGAATTGCAGCCACGGCTTGTCTAGACCAGCGGAATCTCAGTTGTCCCGATACCAATCGTCGCGATTGAGCGGCAGGTGTTCCGCGGCGCCTTTGCCGTCGACCGTCTTGTAGAGCAGCGCCTGATGGATTGAGTTGTAGCCGGACTCAAAGACCCAGCGCGCGCCGGCGAGATAAATCCGCCAGCGCCGGTAGCCGATTGGACCCAGCATCTCGCGAATTTCAGTTTCGTGCCGCTCGTAGCGCTTCAGCCAGTTCTTCAATGTCAGCGCATAATGTTCGCGCAGGCTCTCGACATCGCGCACTTCGAAGCCCGATTTGGCCGCCACATCAAGCACGTAGGCGATATGCTGGCTGTCGCCGTCCGGGAAGATGTATTGCTGGACAAATGAGTCTTTGGCTTGGTACTGCGGCACTTTGGGCGCCTGGAAGAGGGTGATGCCGTGGTTCAAGAAAACGCCGCCCGGCTGCAGCAAGCGGTAGGCTTTGTCGAAGTAGACATCCAGGTTTTCCCGGCCGACATGTTCAACCATGCCCACGCTGACGATCTTGTCGAATTGGCGGGATTCATCGACATTGCGATAATCCAGCAATTCGGCGCGGCAGCGATCGGCGAGGCCGGCGGCTTCAATCCGCTCATTCGCCAGCGCCAGTTGTTTTTCCGCCAGGGTGATGCCGAGCGCGTCAACGCCATAATGCTCGGCCGCGTGCATGATGAGCGCCCCCCAGCCACAGCCGATATCCAGCAGGCGGTCGCCGGGCTGCAGCCGCAGTTTCCGGCAGATGTAGTCCAGTTTGCGGCTTTGCGCGGCGTCGATGCTTTCTTCCGGATCTTTGAAATAGGCGCAGGAGTAGACCATCTTCTCGTCGAGCCAAAGCTGGTAAAACTCGTTGGAAACATCGTAGTGGTACTGGATCGCTTGCATATCGCGTTTGACCGAGTGTTTATCGCCGGAGAGCCGCGCGGCCTGGTCGTTGCCGCCGGGATCGCGCATGGGCAGGCGCAGCAGCTTTGGCGCGAAGCGCAGCGTGTCTGACCAGCTCCAGCCTTCCCAGAGGTAACGCGCCAGATCGATCGCCTGGTACATATTGCCTTCGATTTCGAAGTCGCCGAACATATATGCTTCGCCCAACTTGCGTTCGGTGGGCGGGAAGAACATGCGGCGCAAGGCGGAGGGTCCGTTTAGCGCTATGGTGAAACGATGCTCGCTGCTGCCCGCCGGTTCCCAAATGCTGCCTTCCCAGAGGCGGATGGCGAAGTCGCGCCCGGGATAACCGGCGAATACCGCGTTCAGCAGGTCGAAGGTATGCTTGACATGTTTATCCGGCGACAGGGTTTGCGCAGATTCCATAGTGACCCCCTTATATCAAATCGCTATGAGACCGTTGCGGTGTGAAACACGCAATATGGGGTTCCGAAACTCAATTGCGCGCCATTATAACAAGATTGGCAACGATGCGCGACAGCGCTCGTATACAGGGCAGGGCGATCGCATCAAAATCACAATGAGCCGTTCGCCACGAAAAATGTGCAAATGTAGGGGCGTCTCGTGAGACGCCCGTTGAAAATGGCCTGCAAATTGCGGGCGTTTCAGCGAAACGCCCCTACGGATTACATAATTTGAGGGGAAAATGTCATTTATCGGCGCAATATAAATTTGATGCGATTGCCCTGGTATACAGGGCAGGGAGACCGGGCTGCGATGGCAATGAATTCAAACAGAGCGCGATGCCGAATGTCGCGCGGATGAGCAAGATCAATTGACCCCGAGGCCGGGCGGGGGCATGGAAGCGCGGTTGCTGGTAGCGGCCGATAATTACCTGGCGCGCGCCGGTCTGGCGGCGCTCCTGGAAGAGCGGGGCTGGACGGTGCAGGCGGCGGTGGACAGCGCCGGTTTGCAGCGGCATATCGACCTTTATCAACCGGATCTGCTGGTGATCGACCTGGGCTGGGGAAGCGCCCATTGGCGGGAGCGCCTGCGCGATCTTGAAATGGATGCGCCGATTCTGGCATTGACGGCCGATGATGTTGAGGCGGCGGCTGCGGTCAATCTGATTGTGGATATCGCCCCGCGGTTTGCCTTGCTGCGGCGGGAGAGCGATGCCGACCGCATCGCCGCCGCCCTGGACGCGCTCCTTGCCGGCCTGTCCGTGGTCGATCCGCAATTGGCGGGCGCGCTGACCGGGCCGGGGCGCGCCGCGCTCGAACCGCCGCAAAGCCCGTTGACCCGCCGCGAGAACGAGGTCCTGCAACTGTTGGCGCGCGGGCTTACGAATAAGGCGATCGCTGTGGAGTTGGGCATCACGCAGCATACAGTCAAGTTTCATGTCAACGCGATTATGAGCAAGCTGGATGCCCAGAGCCGCACTGACGCGGTCGTGCGGGCGACCCGGCTCGGCATGATCATACTGTAGCGACTGAGCGGACAACATGATTGAGGCCAAGCATTGCAGAAGGTCGGGGCGCGCATGAGGGCGCTGGTCACCGGCGCGACGGGATTCCTCGGCTCGCAGATCTTGCGCCAGCTGTTGGCGGCCGGCCATGAGGCGGTTGTGCTCTACCGTTCAGAGCGGAAACTGAGCGCACTGGCCGGCATGCGCTTCGACGCGATTCAGGGCGATCTCTTTGCCGCCGACGCCCTGGAACGGGCTTGCGCCGGCTGCGACCTGGTGATCCATACGGCGGCCAAGGCCGATTACTGGAAAGACGACGACCGCGAGGCGCTCTGGCGCATCAATGTGGACGGAACGCGCAAACTGCTGTCGGCTGCGAAAGCCGCCGCCGTCCGGCGCGTGATCTTCACAAGCAGCGCCTCGACCGTCGGCATCCTTCCCGGAACCGATGCCGCGGACGAATCGGAGCCATTCAATCTGCCGCCGGAGCGCTTTTGGTATGCTTATACTAAAGTAAAGGCGGAGGAAGCGGTTGCTGAATTCCTGGCCGGCGGTTTGGATGTGGTGACGTTGAATCCCTCTGTCATCATCGGGCCGGGCGACATGAACGCCATCTCCGGCAGCTTCATCCTGGAGACGGCGCGCTTGCAGTGGCTGCTTCCGATGTCGCGTGGCGGCTTGTCGGTGATTGATGTGCGCGACGTGGCGCGGGCGCATGTCAATGCCATAGAGCGCGGACGCAGCGGCGAACGTTACATCCTCACGACGGCGAACCTGACCTATCGCGAATGGTACAGGCTCATCGCGGCGGGCTGCGGCGTGCGCCCACCGATTGTCGCGCTGCCAAATCGGCTGCTGGAGCCGACGGCGCGTCTCATTGAATTGGCGCGGGCCCTGGGTTTGACTACGCCAATGGACGCGAACCAAACGCGGCTCGGCGGCGACCATATCTACTTTGACGGCAGCAAAGCGCGCCGCGAGCTTTTCAAGCCGGAAATCGACATCGAAGCCAGCGCGCGAGATACCTATGAATGGTATCGGCGGAACGGCTATATCAAGCGTGGCCTGCTGACCCGCCTTATCGGCTTGATCTGACGGCGGCCGCTCTCTCCACAAGATCTTCAAACAATGGCAGCGCCCGATCCAGCATGCGCTCCGGATGGAATTGCACGCCAAGGATGAGACCGTCGGCGGACTCGATGCCTTCAATGACGCCGTCGGCAGATTTTGCCGTCGCGCGCAGTCCGGCGCCGAGGGTGGCGATCGCCTGAATATGATGACTGTTGGTGGTCAGGCGGTCGCTTCCCAACAAGGCGCTTAAGCGACCGCCGCTGTCAAACATGACTTCATGCCCGGTCGCGCCCTGTTCGGCGCTGTGCACAGCGGCTGCGGTCTGCGCTTGCGCATCGGCGTAAATTGCGCCGCCGGCCATGGCGTTGGCGAACTGCATGCCGTAACAGATGCCCAGAAAGGGCCGGTCGGCCATCGCGGCATAGATCAATTCGTCGCTGCGGTCGCGGCGAGCATCGACGGCCGCGAGGTCCGCGGGCAAGACGCCGATGAGACCGCGGGTGATGCCCGGCCCGCCGGTGATGATCAAAGCGTCGAGGAGAGAGGCGAAGGCGGCTGCGCTCCCGCGGGATTCGAATAGAGGCGCGATGATGGGAAGGCCGCCGGCGCTTTCCACCGCCTGAGGGTAGCGGGGGTCCAGAATTTTCCGGCCGTCTTCGAGCCCGGTTGTGATGCCGATGCGCGGTCGATCGCTCATTTGTCAGTGTGGTCGGTAGACAGCATTGTCTTGAGCGCCGACGAATTGCGGCAGGCTGCGGTGGCCGAGCATCTGGCGGATGGCATGCGCTTCGCCCAGGTGATACCAGTAATGATAAATGACGCGATGCAACATGGTGCCGATAGAATCGTCCAGCGCTTTGCCTTTCCACTGGAAATGTTCCAGCAGCTTTTCGCTGGTCAGGCTGTCGAGGAAGATATCGGCATGGGCGGCGATCTCGCGCCATGCGGCCCACATATCGTCGAGCTTGGGCGTCGAAGGCGGGCTGCCGTAGGCGCAGATTTTACGCAGTTCCGGCTGAATCACTTTGCCTTGGCCCAAGAAGACGAAATATTGGTTTTCCTGATTCGCCAGGTGGCCGATGGTCCAACTGATGCAATTCATCTGGCCGTGCCGGACGTAGGCGTCTTGCAAGTTCAAGCCATCCAGACAGCGCAGAAATTCGTGGCGGGTGAAACGCAGTTGCTCCACCAGCGGATGCGCCATGATGAACACTTTCTAGGCAATCGCCTAATCCCAGCCAAGCGTGACTATGATTTTCGCCTTATTGTATCGATCACAATTATAATCGACGCTTTCCACCGTGAAGCGGTATTCGCCGTCTAATCCTTCCATGACATGCCAAGTCAGTATCTCGCCGGGCGGGGAGTGGCCAATCATGTCGATGTAATCGATGGCTTGCCAGCCAGAATTGCTGTTTGGATCCTTCCGCGCCGTTGTTACCCGATAATCATCCGCGCCTGGAACCGTGTCCCATTCCAGGTAAACCGTATCGCCCAGCGCCATGGCGCTAAGGTTG
>JAJDUC010000126.1 GCA_022826865.1 Anaerolineae bacterium | reverse complement strand
CGTGACTTTGATTTTCGCCTTATTGTATCGATCACAATTATAATCGACGCTTTCCACCGTGAAGCGGTATTCGCCGTCTAATCCTTCCATGACATGCCAGGTCAGTATCTCGCCGGGCGGGGAGTGGCCAATCATGTCGATATAATCGATGGCTTGCCAGCCAGAATTGCTGTTTGGATCCTTCCGCGCCGTTGTTACCCGATAATCATCCGCGCCTGGAACCGTGTCCCATTCCAGGTAAACCGTATCGCCCAGCGCCATGGCGCTAAGGTTGTCCGGCGCGGCAACATCGGAAGGCGTGTGGACTGTTTTCTTCCTGGAAGCCATGCTGGCATTGCCTTGAGCGTCGACGGCGCGCACGCGAATGTTATTCTTGCTGCAGGCTTCCAGCCCAGTTACATGATGCCGGTTTCGGCGCGAAGCCGGCTCCCAGCCACGACCCTTGACGAAGACTTCATAGCGATGAACCGCTGGATCGGCATTCCAGACCACCGTGAGACCATTCGGACTGAGATCTTTAATCTTCAAAATTACCGGCCGCTCCAAGGGATTGGCTTGACTCAGCGCGCCGCCAAACAATACCGCGCACAAGATCAACATTGCCATCAGCTTGCTGCTTAGAATACGACTCATCATCATTCATTCTACGTTTGCACGTCTGCATCGAATAATCAAACATTGGTTAGATTAAAGGAAGGTCAGCGCCTTGTAAAGGGGAATTAAATATCATTTGAATATAGAATGGAGCTCCCGGAATTAACAGGGCGGAAGCTGTGCCAGGCGCGCTTTCCAGTCTTGCTCCACGGCGGGTATCTCGCTGATGGCAAGCAGCGGCAGGTCTTGGTTGGCAGCCGCGGGTTTTGCCGACCAGGCGTTCACGAATTCAGCCATTTACATAACCTGGGCAAGCGCGAACCTTGGTGGACAAATATCCCGGGAATAAAAATACCCGCATCGAATTTTGATGCGGGTAATATAGTCTTAAACGAGTAGGCTTTTGCGCGAGGCCGGCTGACGCTACTCGCAATTGATGGTGTTCTCGATGTGCGCCCATTCTGGTGGCGGGCTCAAGGGATCGGCGCTGTGCAGCTCAATCCATTGCACGCCAGTTGCCGCGTATCTCGCGTTCACCCAGCAGGGCGGCATTAGAACTGAATAGGGCTCGGATTTGTTGGTCTGATGGCCCTCGGCGTTATAGCCGCGAATGCGGAAGTTGTAGCGGTTGCCAGGCATGAGGCCAAATACGCGATGCCAATTGATCGCTTCGGCTGTATACCAACCGGCTTTGCCGCCCTTTTCTGGCGGCGCCCAGGCATCGCCGAAGCCTCGGATATATACCTTATAACTGACCGCTTCCGGGTGTGCCTTCCAAATGAGCATGGCTCGGTCGGGTAGCCCCGGCGTTCCAACCTCAATGTGGATTATCTCAGGGTAATATTTCTCCGCCTGTACCAGCGCGCCGCCAAACAATACCGCGCACAAGATCAACATTGCCATCAGCTTGCTGCTTAGACCACGACCCATCATCATTTATTCTCCGTCTGCATTAATTAATCAAACGTTCGTTAGATTATAGGAAGTTCAGCGCCACGGCAAGGGGAATTAAATTAACATTTGATTACAGAATTGAGCTGTCTCCAGCAAGGGCTTTAACAGCAGCGTTCCGGCAGTCTGAAAATTGGAAGAGAATCGGCGGTCCCAACTGGAATTTCGCTGATGGGGAGCAGGGCGGGCTGAGCCGCTTCCGCTGGCGGGCAGCATTCGATGCCCGCGTAATCGGTGACGCAGACGCCCGTCTCCGGCAGCATCAGCTGGACAGCGCGCGCCGCTTCCCAATCGCCGCAGAGCGCGGCGACGATCGAACGCACTTGCTCGTAGCCGGTCGCGGCCAGAAAGGTCGGCGCTCGTCCATAGCTTTTCATGCCGACGATGTAGAAGTCTTTCTCCGGCTGCCGCAGCTCAGCCTCGCCATGTGGTCGTACCGTGCCGCAGCTATGCAAGTTGGGGTCGATAAGCGGCGCCAGCGCGCGGGCGCTCTCCAGGGACGGGTCAAGGTCCAGGCGTAATTCGCTCGTCAGCGAAAGATCGGGACGGGCGCCGGCGCAGGCGATGATCTCGGCGGCGGACAGCGTCTTCTCCCGGCCGTCTTGCTGACCGCGCAGGGTGAGATGCTCGCCGTTCGACTCCACATGCGTAATGGCGAAGGGCGCGGCGATTTCCAGAGCGCCAGCTTCAACTGCCGCCTTTATTCGCATTCCCAATTGGCCTCGCGCTTGCAGGGCGTCATCTTCGCCGCCGCCATACACTTTTCGCAGGTTGTCGCCGCGCATAACCCAGGTGATCGTGGCGCGCGGATAGTCGGCGCGCAGGTCGATGAGGTCGAGCAGGGTGTTGATGGCGGAGTGTCCGCTGCCGACGACGATGACGCTCTTCCCGGCATAACGCTCGCGGTGGGCGCCGCGCAGATCCGGGATGCCATAGAAGATGCGCTGGCGCAGTTGGTTTTCGCCGAGGGCGGGGGCGCCGTCTGCGCCCAGCGGATTCTGTTTGTGCCAGGCGCCGGAGGCGTCGATCACGGCGCGGGCTTCGACTGTATCTTCGCTGCCGTCGGCCGCCAAGATACGCAGGACGAAGGGCGCAGTGTTCCGGTCGCCGTTTTTCATCTTGTCGTGATGCCGCCGGCTGATGACGGTCACGCGCGCGCCGGCGCGAATGACGGCGCGCATGGCAGGCAGATTGGCCAGGGGCTGCAAATAATGTTGATAGAGTTCAGCGCCGGTTGGCAAACCCTCCGCCGGCGGCATGCGCCAGCCCGATGCTTCCAGCAGGCGCCGGCAAGCGGCGTCGACATTGTATTTCCAGGGCGAGAACATGCGAACGTGACCCCAATCCAGGACGTTGGCGCCGACGGTCGCGCCGGCTTCAAAGAGCAGAGGGCTTTCGCCGCGTTCAAGCAAATGCGCCGCCGCCGCCAAGCCGACCGGTCCGCCGCCGATGATGGCCACGGGCAACTTTGTCATTGTGCCGCTCTCCTTGTCTTACCGATTTCGCACACTCAATTGGCATTTAGATGAGGTTGTCAGAGCGATGTCTTACGTCAGGCGCGCAGAATTTGCCGGGCTTGTTCGGGCAAACTCCTCTAAATCTCCCCGGCGATACTGAGCGCCGCTCGCCCGCATAAAGCCGCGCCATTCAGCCATTTCGCAGGGGCGACACTTGTGTCGCCCGCTTTTCGTTCGCGTGTTTATCGGGCGACTCTAGATTCGTCCCTGCGGGTTTCAATATATCCGGGACTATTATTCCGCGCGCGCAGATTCTTGAAGCGCGAGAGGCGGAGGCGGAATCGCCTCAATAGCCCAGTTTCAGCGCCACTTCTTCCAGGCTTTCGGTCGGCCCGATCAAGGTGACTTCGTCGTCGAGGTGCAGGTTGGTATAGCCATGCGGCACGATAGAATGTCCGTTTCGCACTATCGCCATCACCAGCACATCATCTGGCAGGATCAGCTCGCGCAGGTGCAAGCCATCGACATTGGGGTCGGTGATCGTCACCTGCATGACATCGTGATCGGGGTCGTCTTCAAAGACCATGGCCGCCAATTGTGGCGCCCGTACGAAGTTATCCAGCAGATGCACCATAGCATTGGCTGGATCCAGGACGTGCACGTTGAGTTCGCGGAATTGGTCGACCAGGTTGTAGGTATTGAGGCGGGCGATTTGGCGGGTGATGCCGAAATCTTCGTAGAAGATCTGGCAGAGCTTCAAGCTGTCGTCATCATCGGGCAGCAGCGTGACGGCGACTTCAGTCTTCGGCTCGATAAGCTGGCCGAGGGCATCGGCGCTGATTTCCGGCAGCCAGCTTTCATGCCGCCGGCCATTTTCGCCCGGCGCCCCGGAGACATGCGTTTGATCGATATCGAGCAGCTTAACGCGCCAACCGTGGGCCAGGAGGCGCTCCGCCAGTTGGCGCGATTGATTCTCGATGCCGACAATGACAACATCGAGGATCTCATCGTCGGCGATGTCCTTAGGCAGGTGGGATTCGCCAACCAGCCGGATGGCGAATTTGAAGAAGGGCGGACCGACCAACTGGCTGATCACGATGATCGCGACCATCAGCGTGGTAAAGTCGGCGCCCAGCAGGGGAAAGGTGATTGCAACTTCTTTGGCCAAGCCCAGGCCGACACCCGCTTGGGTAATGTAGGCCATCCAGGTCAGGCGGTTGAACTGGGGCGGATCGCCGGCGACTGTCCCGCCGACGAAGCCGCCGATGAATAGAGCCAACAGGCGCACGGCAAAAATAGCGATGGTGATTGGCAGCACGGTCATCACCACGCCGATATCGAGCGAGCCGCCGATCAAGGTGAAGAACATGACAAAGATCGGCATTTCAATGCGATGCAGCAGATGACGCAATTCGCTGCGATAGGGTGTGCGATTGGTCAGCCAGAAGCTGGCGATCATGCAGATGAGAAGCGGCTCAAACAGCAGCTCGACCGGCAGGTTATCGTGGCTCCAGATCCGCAGTTCCCCCGATAGCGCGAATACCAGGTAGCCAATGATCAGCAGCAGGGGAATCTTGAGCCGGTCTTCCCAATGGTTGCGCAAAATCAGGGACATGAGCTTGCCCACGAGGACGCCCAAGCCGATGGACGCCAACAGTTCAAAGCTGACCAACAAGATGAAGCCAAGGTCGAAGGTGTTGCCCGTGAGCAAGGTGGAGGCGATGGAAGTGCTGAGCGCGAAGAGCACGACAATCAGCACATCTTTGACCAGCGTGACGCCGAGCACGGTCTTGATGAAGGGTCCGCGCGCCCGCATTTCGTTGATGATGGCGATGGCCGACGATGGCGATCGCGCCGCCAGGATAGTACCGCCCAGCAGCGCTGCCGCGATGCGGCCTTGCAGGGGCAGATCTCGCATAAAGGGAATTTGGTCGGCCAGCAGCAGGATGGCGGCGCCGGTGAAGATGTAAACGGCGATAATCTGCGTCAGCGTGTTCCAGCCGATGCTCCGGTAGCGGCCGCGCAATTCATCCAGCGCCATTTCGCTGCCGGCGGCAAAGGCGATGAAGGCCAGAGCCGTCTCATCGAGGAAGCGCAGCGCCTCGACATTGATCGACGCGACAAACTGAAAAATGAAGGGACCGGCCAAAATACCGGCGACAAGGTATCCGGTGATCAGCGGCAGATGAAAATGGGTCGCCACTTTGCCTATCTGGTAGGCGGCGAGGGCGACAAATAGAAAGCTGCCGAGTGAGAACCCGAGCAAATAGAAATCCAAGTTGCCTTCCTTAGCTTCGCAATGAGTGATTACTGTGTGAGGCAGGGTGGGCGTATTCTAGCAACAACAGTTGACCTGTACAGTCTGTACAGTTGCAGGGCAGAGCCGGGCGCTAATCGACTGGGGGAGCGCCTTTGAGTTGACTTTCCAAATTGGCAGCCAGCCGCCCCATGATCTGAACAGTCTGCCGCAGATCGGATGCGGTGGTGCGCGGATTGTTTGTGCACAGGCGCATGACCGTTTTTCCCAGCAGCTTGGTCGTCGAGGCGAAGGCGAAGCTATTGGCGGCCAAGGCGCCGCTCAACTCATCCGTCACTTGTTCCGCCAGCGCGTCATCGCCATCTGCCGGCTTGTAGCGGAAAGTCACAATCGCCAGTTGCGCTGGCGTGACGATCTCCCAGCGGCCCGATTCGCGCAGGAGCGATTCCGCTAATTCCGCCAGTTCAATGCCGCGTTCGACCGCCTGGCGTATCGCGCCGAGACCAAATACCTTCAGGCTCATCCACAGTTTCAAGGCGCGAAAATACCGCGTGAGCTGAATGCCTTGATACATATAGTTCATCTCTTCGCCGACCTCTTCTTTGCTGTGCGCTTCGGCATCGGTCAGGAAATGCGCCCTCTCCTTGAATGTCGCGCTCAGCCAGTGGCGGTCCCGCACCAGCAGCGCGCTGCACTCGACTGGTTGGAACATCCATTTATGCGCGTCCCAGGTCAAGGAATGGGCGCGTTCGATGCCCGCCAGCAGCTGCCTGCGATGTTCGATTAAGCAGCCTGTCGCGCCATAAGCGCCATCGACATGCAGCCATAAGCCCTCCCGTTCGCACAGATCGGCCAGGTCGTTCAGCGGGTCGACCGCGCCCGTGTTGGTCGTGCCCGCTGTCGCGGCGACGCAGAAGGGGCGCTTGCCGGCCGCTCTGTCTTCCTCGATTGCCCGGACGAGCTCCGCCACCGGCAGCCGAAAATCGGCGTCGGCGCGGATTTCGCGCAGCTGTTCCGGCGCGAAACCGAGGATGCGCAAGCCGCGCGAGACGACAAAGTGCGTTTGGTCCGAGCAGTACAGGACCGCATTGCCAATGTCGTTGTCCAGTTGCATCTGCCTCGCCACCGCCAAACCCATCAGATTCGCCACGGAGCCCCCGCTGACGAACAAGCCGCCCGATTCTGCGGGCATGCCGCAGAGCGTGCGCAGCCAATTGATGACCAGCCGTTCGACGGTCGCCGCGCCCGTCCCTAGCGGATACAGGGCGTTGAAGATGTTGTAGCCGGAAGCCAGCGTATCCGCCATGGCGCCGACGAAGTTGCTGGGAGAGGGGATATAGGCGAAAAACCGTGGATGATCCAGGTGGTCGATGGTCGTCAGCACCTGGCGCTCGAATTGTTCCAGAACATCTTCCCAATGCGCGCCCTTCTCCGGCAGCGGCTCTTCCAGGATTTCCTTGAATGTCACTGGATCCAGCGCTCGCGTCGCCGGAAATTGGGCTTGCGCCCCAGTGTAATCCACCAGCATGTCGATGATGCGATAGCCCATCTCACGCATCTCATCAGCGCTGAGCTTTATTTGGTCTCGGGGGCTCATATTCCGCATGTCAGTTCCTTTCAATTAGGGCAGCGTGTTCAAAACAATGTGTCAGCAAGGCGTTCGTATTTTAGCGGCTTATGGCTATTTTCATACGTGCGCCCTAATCCGACGCTGGCGCGCCTCTGAGCGCCGCTTCCAGTTCGGCGGCCAGCCGACCGAGAAGCGCGACAGTCCGCCGCAGGTCATCGGTTGTGCTGCGCGGATTATTGGTGACCAGGCGCAGCACGGTTTTATCCCTCAGCTGTGTGCCCGAGGCAAAAGCGAAGCCGTCCGCCATCAGCGCGCCTACCAGATCGTGGGTGATGCGGTTCGCCAGGGCCTCATCGCCGTTGGCGGGCCGGTAACGGAAGGTGACAATCGCCATTTGCGCCGGCGTCACGATTTCCCAGCAGCCGGCCTCGCGCAGCAAGGCATCGGCCAACCGCGCATTTTCGAAGCCGACGGCGATCGCGCGACTTATGGCGTCCAAACCGAAGACTTTAAAACTCAGCCACAATTTCAAGGCGCGAAACTGCCGCGTCAGTTGGATGCCCTGGTTCATGAAGTTCAGTTCTTCGCCCTCTTGCTCCATATCTTTCAGATACTCGGGCGTCTCCTTGAAGGTTTGGCTGAGCCAGCGCCGGTCGCGCAGAAGCACGACGCCACATTCCACGGGCTGGAAGAGCCACTTGTGGGCGTCCAGCGCCAGCGAGTCGACCTGCTCGAGCCCGCGCAGGGCTGTCTTGCCTTCAGCCGTGAGCATGGCGGGCGCGCCATAAGCGCCATCGACGTGCAGCCAGAGATTCTCGCGCTTGCAGTATGCCGCCAATTGCTCGAGCGGGTCTATCGCGCCGGTGTTGGTGGTTCCGGCGCTGGCGATGACGCAGAAAGGCCGTTTGCCGGCGGCGCGATCGGCGGCGACCGCCCTCTGAAGCCGGGCAAGCGAGAGTCGGAAATTCTCATCGCTCGGGAGTTTGCGCAGTTGCTCCGGCGCGAAACCCAGGATGCGCATGCCACGCGAAACTGCGAAGTGGATCTGGTCTGAGCAATAGGCGACCGCGTTGCGCATGTCGCCATTGAGGCGGATTTGCCGCGCTACCGCCAGGCCAGTGAGATTCGCCACCGAGCCGCCGCTGACGAATGTGCCGCCGGCGCCGGCCGGGAATAAAATGATTTGCCGCAGCCAGTCCACTGTCAGCCGCTCGACCTGGGCGGCGCCCGGTCCCTGCCGCCAAACGGCGTTGAAGATGTTGTAGCCGGAAGCCAGGGCGTCCGCCATGACGCTGACAAAATTGTTGGCCAGGGGAATAAAGGCGAAGAAACGGGGATGATCGACATGATTGGCTGTATCGACCACTTGCCGCTCGAATTGCGCCAGGGCGTCGCGCCAGGCCATGCCCTGGTATGGCAGCGGTTCTTCCAGGATGGCGGCGAGAGCGTCCTCGTCCAGCTTTTCCGCCACCGGTCGGTCGGCCCGGCCTTGGTAATACTCGATGAGAGAGTCGATCACCCGGTAGCCGAATTCACGCATTTCTTCCGGGCTGAGATCCAGCGTCTCCTTGGCCATAGAATCCTCCCTGAGCGGCGGATACCGAGCTAGAAGATCGCGTTGAGCGCGATCAACGCGAGCAGAGCCAGGGCGACCCGGTTCAGCAGAGGTTTGGAGAAACGGTCGCCGATGCGGACGCCGATGGCCGTGCCCAGATAAATCAGCGGCGTGATGATAACGGCGATCAGCAAGACATCGGCGCTCATAGTCCGCGACAGAATGAGCAGGAGCAAGATGTGAACGGGGGCGTTTAGAAGGAATACCATCAAGGTGAAGGCCCGCGCCTGCTGGGCCCGAAAGTCGCGCATTGTCCTCCACAGGACGAGCGGGGGGCCGCCCATCGCAATCAGGCCTTGCAAAACGCCGCTGATGCCAAAGGCGGCGATTGACGCCGCCAGCGGCAATTCACGCTGGGCCAGGTCTTGGGCAAGCGCGCGAATCGCGACCGCCAGGAGCAGGCCCAGGCCGACCAGGCGCTTGACATCAGCCACATTCAGGTTTTCGATGCTCAGCAGCAACCCGATGCCGATGGGCAGGGTCAAATAGCGGACGACCGCGGCCAGCTTGACATCGCTCCAGGGGATGTGCGCGCGCAGTTTCCAGGCGCCGAAGATCACCTGGATGCCGATGGACAAGCTGCTCAGCGCGACCGCCTGCGACAAGCTGAAGCCGGCTTCGACCAGCAGCGGCACCGCGATCATACCAAGGGCGAAACCGATCGCGCCTTGTACAACGCTCCCGGCGAATATGATGATGCCGGCCAGGATTAAGGATGTGCTTTCCATTGCCGATTCTCAGTAAACGCAAGTAAGTCGTGCAAAATCTGCTGGGCATTTTGAAGCAAGAGTGGGCGAGCCACCGGCTCGCCCGTACACCGAGTCTCCTCTTTTGCCGTAGGGGCGAGCCTTGGCTCGCCCGCATGTATGTCGCGAAAGACGATGCGCATTTTTTTCAATTACTTACTTGCACTTACTTCTGTTTGGGCCCTGGCCCGGTCGCGAGGCCGCTCCTCGGCGGCGGATTTGCGCGCCGCGCCCAAAAAATATCAGAGGCGCTGGGCTGACGCAAATCACAGTATAACAGAATAGACGCAAGCGTTCCGCAAGGCTGCCTCGCAGTCCCAGGGCAATCGCATCAAAATCACAATGAGCCGTTCGCCACGAAAAATGTGCAAATGTAGGGACGTCTCGTGAGACGCCCGTTGAAAATGGCCTGCAAATTGTGGGCGTTTCACGAGACGCCCCTACAGATTAGGAAATGTGAGGGGAAATTGTCATTTATCAGCACAATTTCAATTTGCTGCGCTTGCTCTGCACTATGACGTGAATTGTATAGAACGCCGGCGGATGCGTTCTCTGATACTTCTTTGAGCTGGAGTCGTATAAGCTGTAGAGGCTGTTGAGCATCAGAAATGTGTAAAATCCGAAGAGATGCAGGGCGGTCAGGCGCATTCAAGGCTAAAATCCCAATAGCGCTAGAGGAAAGGAGCTGGGCAGGCCAGTCGCACATCGACTGCATTGCCCGACCGATATGGACAAGCGGAGCATCGCTGAATTGACAGTGCGTGAGTTGGAGGACTTGATCAGGCGGACGGTGAAGAATTCGGTCGCCGAAGTCATGCTGGAATTCGCGCTGGAGGCGGATGTCGAGGCGCAAATCGCCTATGAAGCGGAGATCAACGACATGCTGCGGCAAGAGATACAATCCGGCCGGCCCATAGGTGAATTGGAGTTGGCGAACGCAAGTCATGTGGACGACTAAAGGCCGGGCCTTGAATGGCCGGGGCAATGAGAAACTTTCGACGGAAAGAGGGAAATGATGCAGGTTTGGGAAGCGATTCAAGGCAAGCGAGCGATCCGGCAATTCCGAGACGAGAGGCTTAAGCCGGCCCATATCGAGCGCATTCTGCATGCTGGCAGACGTTCGCAGAGTTCCAAGAACAGCCAGCCCTGGCACTTTATTGCGGTGCAGGACAAGCGGCGGCTGGCGCAATTGGCGGAGCTTGGCGCCGGCATGGGGCATGTGGCCGGCGCGGCTTTATGCGTTGTCATCGTTGTGCCGACGGAAAATGAGCGCACGCTTTGGCACTTCTTCGATACTGGCCAGAGCGCTGCCTATATGCAGTTGGCCGCCACCGAGATTGGCATCGGTTCCTGCCTGGGCACCATTTATGAACCGGGGGCGGCGAATGAACTGCTCGGCATACCGGGCGATCAGCAGACGCGGCTCGTGATATCATTCGGCTACCCGGCTAGCGACAAGCTGGTTTCGCAGCCGTTGCAAGCGGGCGGGCGCAGAAGCTATGATGATGTCGTGCATTGGGAGACTTGGTAGCCGGCGGGCGAGGCGGCGTCGATGGCAAGCGAAATGGAGTTGACTGAGCTCGGAAGGCAAGCCGAGCCGATGGAAGGCCTTGGGGGCGCGAGCTTGAAGGTGCGTCCGCGGCGTATGCGCCTGTCGCGCTCTATCAGACGGCTGGTCCGGGAAACGGAGCTGCGTCCGGACGATTTCATTTATCCGCTATTCGTGCGGCACGGCGATGACCAGCGCCTGCCGATCGCGTCCTTGCCCGGGCAATACCAGATGACTGTCGATCAACTGGCGGCGGAAGCGGCGGAGATCGCCGCTCTGGGTATTCCGGCCGTCATCTTGTTCGGCATCCCGGCGCAAAAAGACTGGCGCGGCAGCGACAATTTTAATGACGACGGCATCATCCCGCGGGCGATCCGGGCGATCAAGGCGGCGACGCCGGAATTGCTCGTGATCTCCGACATGTGCTTTTGCGAATACACCGACCACGGACACTGCGGCGTCGTCAACGCGCCTGAGAATCCACACTTTGATCCAAGACTGCCCTTGGGTTATCTGCTGAATGACCCGACCTTGGAATTGCTCGGCCGGGCGTCAGTTGCGCATGCGCGGGCGGGCGCCGATATCATCGCCCCCTCGGGCATGATTGACGGGATGGTCGCGGGCATTCGCGCCGCGTTGGATGCGGAAGGCGCCCATGAGGTCGCGCTGATGAGTTATGCCGCCAAGTACGCGAGCGTCTTCTATGGTCCCTTTCGCGATGCCGCCCACAGCGCGCCGAGCTTTGGCGACCGCCGGCAATACCAGCTTGAGCCGGCGAATCGGCGGGAGGCGCTGCGGGAAGTGGCGTTGGATGTGGAAGAGGGCGCCGATATCTTGCTGGTGAAGCCGGCTATGCCCAGCTTGGACATCCTGAGCGCGGCGCGAGCCAAATACGATCTTCCATTGGCTGCCTACCAGGTGAGTGGCGAGTACGCTATGATACATGGCGCGGCGGGGCAAGGCTGGCTGGAATTGGAAGGGGCGGCGCTGGAAAGTCTCATCTGCATCAAGCGCGCCGGCGCTGATATGATCGTGAGTTACTTTGCCAAAGATGCGGTTCGCTGGCTGGAGCAGGCTTGACGCCGCGCCGCCTCGACAGGATTTGCTGTGGCGACCCAGTTCATGCGCGTCTTGCGGCCGCATTTGCCCTTCGTCGTTATCGTGCCGCTGCTCGTAATCGGGATGACCTGGCCGACGTTCGTTAAAGTATTTGATACCAGCGAGCTTTGGCTGCCGCGCCGCGACATCGATATCAACATGCTGTTCTGGGACGCCTGGTATTTCAAGCGTCTGTTGGCGGGGCAGGCGGACTTCTATTACACCTATCTCAAGTTCCATCCCGAGGGCGCCTCACTGGCTTATCACAACTTCACTCTGCCGCATATGGCGCTCTTCGCGGGCTTGCAGGCCTTCCTGCCGCCGTTCAACGCTTTCAATCTGACGTATTTGATACTGGTTTACCTGACCATTCTGTCCGGCTACATCTACCTGTATTACCTGTTTCGCGACAGATGGATCGCGCTGTTCGGGGCAGTCGTATTCGGCGCGGGCGGCTTTGTGCTGATGCGGCCGGGGCAGGTCAGCACTTCATTTATCGCGGGCATACCATTGACTTTGTATTTCTTCCAGCGCGGTATTCTGGAAGAGCGGCGACTCTACATGCTCATTGCCGGATGCCTTGTCGGCGCATCCGCCTTCATTGGCTTGTATGTACAAGTGTGCCTGCTCCTCACCCTTGCAATTTTCACATTGGTCTTCGCGCGCAGCCGCTGGCGTGACGGCAGCTTTTGGCAAAGCATGATTATGTTTTGCCTGATCGCTGCCGCCTTGACGTTTGTTCGCATCGTGCCGATGGTTGCCGATCCGGCTGGGCTGGCGGACGCGTTGAACAAAACTGGCGGCCGGGAGTATGACAACGATCTGCTTGCCTATTTCGCCTATTATCCCAATCTAATCACAGGTCCAATCTTTGAACGGGTTTTTGGTCCCGATCCGGGCTTGAGCGAGGTTTATTTGGGATATACCGTCATTTTATTGGTCATCTTCGCGATCGCGGGACGACAGCATCGGAATGAGAAACTCTTATGGCTGGCGCTGCTCATATTCTTTCTCGTGATGCGCCTGGGCTCGACATTAAAAATAAACGGTGTTCAGTACGAAAATATCCTGTTGCCGAAATACTTTTTGACAGAGTGGCTACCACAATTATTTTATCCTTTCTGGTCGACCGACGATTTTTATTCGGGCGCTCTGTTGCCCCTC
Organism: Anaerolineae bacterium; assembly: GCA_022826865.1. Taxonomy (GTDB): domain Bacteria; phylum Chloroflexota; class Anaerolineae; order Aggregatilineales; family Phototrophicaceae; genus UBA6055. The sequence continues at coordinate 13,516 of JAJDUC010000126.1, read as the reverse complement.
GCAGTCCTGGCTTCTTTTGGCTTGACCACCATTTTGCGATCCTTTATGCTTGAGCGCCATCGGCGAGTCATTCTCATTCTTCTCGCGCTCGTGGCGATTGAGTATTACCATGGGCCCGACCCCAAAATCATCCCCAAGCGGCAGTTCGCCTTCATCGACTGGCTGAAGACGGAGCCCGATCAGGCGTCCATCCACTTGATCAATCTGCCCATGGGCGGACAGAATTCGAAATATTATGATTTTCATCAGACGATGACCGGTTATCCGCAAGTGGAAGGCAGGCCCACGCGCACGCCGGATAGCGCCTTTCGGTACATCGAAGATAACGCCTTGCTTTCGGCTTGGCGGGGGCAACTGAGTTATCATTGCCTGCCGGGCAATCGGGCAGACTATCATGCCGCGCTCGATCAACTTCTCGCCGACAATTTCAGTCACATTCTGCTGCATAAGTGGCGCGCGCTGAAGGTGGTCCATTTGCATCGCTTTGCCGGTGTGGCGCCGGCTTACGATGATCATTTTGTCACCATCTATCGTGTGAAAGATCTGCGCGGCGGCTGCGAGAATACGGCGCTGATTGACCTGGGCCCAAGATTCATTCTTTGGGATAGGTTGGGGCCGGAGTCAAACCTGCCGGAATCTGGCGCGGCCGTTCTGAGCATTCATCCCGACGGCGCTGGCGGTCTTTCCGAATACTATGAGGCGGCGGCGGCGCGCCCGCAACAGGTCTTGCCCATTGCCGATGCAGATCTGGGGACGGGGCGCAAGCTCGATCGTGAAATGCAACGTTATGATCCGAATACGATCCTGGAGAGCAGCAGCGTCTTCTTGCTGGTTTACAATCCGCGCCACAGCGCCCCGGACCGGCTGGAGACTTATCGCGAATGGCTGAGCGGGCGTTTGAAGCTTTGCGGCCGGGAATCGCCAGGCGCCGAAGCCATCCTTGAATACTTTCTGGATGCCGATTATTCCTGCGCGCTCCTGATGGACGGCCAGCCCCGGCAAGTTGCCTACGAAAACGGCATCGAGCTGGGCAATATGCATTATGAGGTAGCGGGCGACAGACTGGAGTTGCAGTTGCTGTGGCGGTCGCTGCCGGAGGAAACGCATTCGATATCCGTTCAGTTCGTCGATGGCGAAGGCGCCCGGGTCGGCGGTCAGGACTTCGTGATCGGCCACGAGCCGCTGGCGCGTTATGTCATTGATCTGTCGGGCTTGGAGACGGGGGTATATGTCGCGAAACTGATCCTGTATAACTTCGAGACGCTGGCTAGCGCGCCGGGGCGCTTGACCGGCAGCGACCAGCGTTTCGAGCGCGAACTGGAATTAGCGCAGTTTGAGCGCCAGCCAATAGATTGAGTTGAGCAGTGAATTCGACTATGCGCATTCTGCGCGAGCAGCTTCAATTCTTCGTCATCGTTCCTTTGATCATCTTTGTGATGACCTGGCCGACGCTCTATTATGTGTTTGAAACCCAGACATTCTGGCTCGCCGGCAACGATATCGATACGAACATGCTATTCTGGGACGCCTGGTACTTCAAGCGTCTGCTTGCCAGCCAGGCGGATTACTTTTTCACGGACTTGTTGTTTCATCCCGAGGGCGTGTCGCTGGCGTTTCACAATTTCAGTTTGCCGCATATGGTCCTCTTCGCCGGCTCGCAGGCAATCATGCCGGCGCCAAACGCATACAATCTGACGTTTTTGATTCTCATTTTCCTAATGATTCTGTCGGGTTACACCTATATCCATTACCTGTTCCAGGACAAGTGGATTAGCTTATTCGGCGCGCTTGTGTTCGGCGGCTCAGGATTTGTGACTTCGCGCCCGGCACACCCTTACACTTGGTTTGTCGCGATTTTGCCCTTGTCACTTTACTTTATGCAGCGGGGAATACAGGAGGGGCGCGTCCGCTTCATGATTGTCGCGGGCGCCTTGCTTGGCATTTCTGGCTTCATCAGCATGTATACAGTTGTTTGCATGCTGCTCACGCTGGGAGTCTGTGTGCTTTACTTTGCATTGTCCCGGTGGCGGGATCGGCGTTTCTGGCTCAACCTGCTGCTCCTGACGCTCGTGGCCGGGGCGATTCTCCTCCTGCGTGTCTATCCGATGTTGGTGGATGCGGCCGGCCTGTCCGATGCTCTGGGCAAGACCGCGGGACGCGAGTACGACAATGATCTCGTCGCATTCTTTGCCAATTACGCAAATCCGCTCACGGGCCCGGCTTTTGAAGCCGCGTTTGGACCGAACCGCTTATACAGCTCGACCTACCTCGGTTATCTTCCATTCATTCTGGTCCTAATTGGCCTGGCTACCTGGAGAAACCGTCGCGACACCATCTTCTGGCTGCTGCTGCTGCTCATGTTTCTTGTTCTTCGTCTCGGCTCCACGTTGACGGTTGGCGGGGTTGCGTACAAAAGCGTCCTGCTGCCCAAATTCGTCTTGGACGAAGTGTTCCCTTATCTGTTTAAGCCATTCTGGAATACGCAGAACTTCCATGCCGGCGCTTTGCTGCCGCTCGCGATATTAGCTTGTTACGGAATGACGCGGGTATTGCGATCCCTTCGGGGCAGGCGACGCGCGCTTGTATCGCTGGCTCTGGTTGTGGCTTTAGGGGTTGAGCACTTCCGGGCGGTCGAGCCAACGATCATTCCCGAGGCGCAATTTGATTTTCTGGATTGGCTGAAACAGGAAGAGGATCAAGATGCGATCCGCCTGATCAACTTGCCGATGGGCGGTCAGAACTCAAAATATTACGCTTTCTTTCAGACTTACAACGGTTATCCACATGCGGAAGGTCGTCCGACGCGCACGCCGGATAGCGCTTTTCAGTACATCGAAGATAACGCCTTGCTTTCGGCTTGGCGGGGGCAACTGAGTTATCATTGCCTGCCGGGCAATCGGGAGGACTATCATGCCGCGCTCGATCAACTTCTCGCCGACGATTTCAGTCACATCTTGCTGCATAAGTGGCGCGCGCTGAAGGTGGTCCATTTGCATCGCTTTGCCGGTGTGGCGCCGGCTTACGATGATCATTTTGTCACCATCTATCGTGTGAAAGATCTGCGCGGCGGCTGCGAGAATACGGCGCTGGTTGACCTGGGCCCGCGCTTCATTCTGCAGGACGGTTTGGCGCCGGGTTCCAACCTGCCGGAAACTGGCGCGGCCGTGCTGAGTATTCATCCCAACAACGCCGGCGCCGGCGGTTTATCCGACTACTACGCAGCGGCGGCGGAGCGCCCGCAACAGCTCCTGCCCGTGGCGCTTGCGGATCTGCGGGCTGGCCGCCAGCTCAATCGAGAAATGCGGCGTTATGATCCAAATACAATTCTTGAGGACAGCAGTGTCTTCTTGCTGGTTTACGATCCGCGCCGCAGCGACCCTGACCGGCTGGAGACTTATCGCGAATGGCTGAGCGGGCGCTTGCAGTCATGCGGCCGGGAACCGCATGGCGCCGATGTCGTCCTTGAATATTTTGTGGGTGCAGATTTTGCCTGCTCGCTCCTGATGGACGGCCAGCCCCGGCAAGTTGCATACGAAAACAGCATAGAGCTGGGCAATATGCATTATGAGGTAGCGGGCGACAGACTGGAATTGCGGCTGCTGTGGCGGTCGCTGCCGGAGGAAACGCATTCGATATCCGTTCAGTTCGTCGATGGCGAAGGCGCTCGGGTCGGCGGCCAGGACTTCGTGATCGGCCACGAGCCACTGGAGCGCCATGCGATCGATCTGTCGAACCTGGCGCCGGGGGAATATGTCGCCAAGCTGATCCTGTACAACTTCGAGACGCTGGCTAGCGCGCCGGGGCGCTTGACCGGCAGCGACCAGCGTTTCGAGCGCGAACTGGATTTAGCGCAGTTGAGCCTGGAATAGCCGCGGCCCATCATTTGGCGTAGACGGGCGCTGGCCGCGCTTCCGCCGCCTTGGCAACGAAGGCGTCGAAGATCGCTTGCTGGGACGGGTCCTGCGCCGCCGTCACTTCCGGATGCCATTGCACCGCCACCAACCAGGCATGCCCGGGCATTTCAAGCGCCTCTATGATGCCGTCGGTCGCGACTGCCGAGACGCGCAAACCGTCGCCGAGATCTTTAACCGCCTGATGATGCCCCGAAGATGTTTTGAGATTGGTCAAGCCCATAACCGCCGCGAGCAAACTGTCGCGCTCCACCTGAACTTGCTGCATGGCCCAGAGACCGGCTTCGTTGCGATGGATGTCCTCGCTGCGGATGTCCGGGATGTGTTCGTGAAGCGTGCCGCCGGCGGCCACATTGAGTACTTGCAGCCCGCGACAGATGCATAAGAGCGGTGTTGCCCGCTCGTCGAGCAGATGCCGCACAAGGGCGAGTTCGCTGTGGTCGCGCTCGCGGTCGGCGGGATGGAGATGCGGGTTGGCGCGATCGCCGCCATATTCAATCGGATCGATATCGGTGCCGCCGGTAACAAGGACGCCGTCCAATATCGGCAGTATTGTTTCCCACTCGACGTCGCCAGCCGGTATCAGAAGCGGGACGCCGCCGGCGCGCCGCACAGCATCGACGTAGGGCGCCGGTGTACTGAAGAAGGCGTCATAATGCCGCGATTTGATGTACTCTTCGCGGCGTCCGCCTGAGGTAATGCCGATGACCGCTTTGCTCATTGCTGAATCCCCGATGCTTTGAATGAGCCAAATATAGACGACTTGCGGCCGGCGCAACAGTCGCAATTGGCGTGGCTGGGCGCGGCAGGTAAGCTTTTGGCGGGCAAGCCCGCACGTCGGCGCCAGATCGCGGTTGCCAGCGAACAATGATTTCCCGTACACTTGTGCCTGCCCGAGGAAGAGAGCATCCATGATCGATCGGCTTCGGTTTTACTTTTTGTATGCCCTGCGCAATATCCGGCGCGGCGGACGCTGGACGACGCTGGCTATCCTTTGCATCACCGCTGGCGTGGCGACGGTGGTCGCCTTGCGTTCCCTCGGTTTGGCCGTGGGCGATACCTTGACTGGCAACGTGCGCATCGAGGTCAAGGGCGATCTGCTGGTACGCAATGATCCCATTTTTGGGGGCTTCGGCAGCAATGATCCCACGCCCTTCGCGCCCGAAGATTTGGCCGCGCTTCTGGCTTGGGCCGAAGCAAAGGGCGCGGTAACGTCCGCCTTCATGAGCGGTCGCAATCTGCAGATCACGAAAACCGAAGCGAATGATTTCGGACGTCCCAGTTTCATAGGCAGCAATTTTATTGATCCGGCCACTTATCCGCCGACTCACAGGATACTCGCGCTTGAACCCCCTGGTGTACCGCTCGCCGAGTTGTTCAGCGGCGGGAACGATGTGGTCATCAGCGACAACCTGGCCGCGCAAGGCGACATCAAGATCGGCGATGTCGTGCGCGTCAGCGGAACGCAGGCGCCTTTCACGGTACGCGGCATCGTGTCCGTGGCGGAAGAGAGCAGCGTCACCAATTTCCTGAATGCCTTTTTTGGTTTCGCTTATTTTGATCTCGAGAACGCCAAAGCCGTGATCAACGAAGAATTCGCGCCAAACCGCATTGGCGTATTGTTTCCGGCGGGGATCGATGAAGAGCAGTTGGCGCGTTACGGCGAAGAGATGGAAGCGCTGGCGCCGGGCGCGCGCGCGACCGATATATATGACTTCCTCGAACGATACGAGGTGGTTTCACAGTATTTGAGCGATTTTGTGGTAGTGATGGGTTTGGGCGCGCTGCTGATCGGCGGTGTCGGCATTATGAATACCATGCTGGTTTTGGTGCGCCGGCGCACGAATGAAATAGCCGCCGTCAAGACCTTTGGCTTGCGCGGCCGGCAGGTTGCGGCGCTTTTCTTCAGCGAGGGTTTGCTGCTGGGCGGCATCGGCAGCTTGCTGGGCATTGTGCTTGGAGTCGGCCTCAGCGTCATCGTCAATGATTTTGGTTCGGTCGCGCTGCGGCAGGCGCTGGATTGGAAAATCTACCCGGAAGCGCTGGCCTTTGGTTTCACCCTGGGCATGGTTGTCACCGCGATCTTCAGCGTCGCGCCGATTCTCACAGCGGTCAAGGTCCGCCCGAGCATCATCCTGCGGCCCAACGAAAGTCATTTGGCGGCGCTGGGCCTATTGCAATCGGCTTTGCTGCTGGTCTTCGTGACGATTAGTTTGGGATTGGTCGTTGGTCATATCGTGCGGCCCTCATTCGACTTGACGGCGCGCCGCCTTGATGCGGCTGCGGCACAGGAATCCGGGGGCGAATTCGAGGCGGTCGGCGCGGAATCGGGCGGGCCCGGCCGTCCCGGTCCCTTGCGGCAAGCGGAGAGCTTCAATCTGCCTTCGCCTTATGTGGCCGGCGTTATCGGCGTGGCAGCCACCTTTGTTATATTCGCCTTGCTCATTGCTCTGCTCTGGCTGGTCATATTTCTAATTGGAAAGCTGCCGTCGTTTGGCCTGGTGACATTGCGACTGGCGCTGCGCAATCTTTCAACCAACCGGCTGCGCACCGCCATCACGCTTCTGGCCTTAAGCGCGGGCATGCTCGCTTTGAGCGCCATCACATTTGTCGGCGAGGGCACGCGGGAATTGCTCAACCTTCAGCTCGGCCGCGCTTTCGGGGGCAACGTGCTGGTTTTTCCCTTTCCCGGCCTTCCGCAGAGCCTCATCAAAGGCGCCATCGACAGCGCGCTGGCCGATGTAGATATCGAATATCGCAGCACAATCGAATCATACAGCGCGAAGATCACCGGCCACAACGGCGCCGAGATCGATGGCGACAATGAACTGGAGTTGAGCGTATGGGATTCGGACAAAAGCGATATCTATAGCGGCCAGCCCGCGCTTCGCGCCGGCCGCATGCTGAGCCTGGAAGATCGGGGCGCGGCGGTCATCGTGTTGCCAGCGGATCGCGCCGGATCCCTGGACATCGCGGTCGGTGATCGCCTGGCGCTTGAGGGGCTGGATTTGGAAGTGGTGGGCCTAATGGAAAGCGCCGATGGCTTTTTCGCCGGCGGGGCAGAGTCGGCCCTGGTCCCGCCTGATGCGCTTACGGCTTCTTTCAAGTCCGATTTTACCTTGTACTCATACCAGGTGCCGGAGGCGGAGTTAAATCGCGCGTTGGCAGAATTGTCTTCGGTTATATTCGCCTTGTCCATTGATGTGCGGTTCATCGATGGTCTCATCGCGCGCTTGATCGATCAGTTCACCGCCATTCCGACCATTGTCGGCTTGCTCTCGCTTTTCGCCGCCGCTGTTATCATGGCGAACACTGTTGCGCTGGCGACTTTGGAGCGGCGGCGGCAGATCGGCATTTTGAAGGCGATCGGATTGAAGGCGCGCCGGGTGCTCATGGTCATGTTCATCGAGTCGAGCGCGATAGGTCTGCTAAGCGCTGTTATCGGCATCGGGTTAAGCGCCCTGCTGATCAGCCTGCTTTCGGCCGCGGGCGGCATCGCGATTCCGCTGCCCGCCGATGCGCGAATCACTGCCTTCGCGCTGTTGCTTGCGGCGATAGGCATCGGTTGGGCGGCGACGTTTCTCAGCGCGCGCGTTGCGCTGAAGGAGCGGGTGATGAACGTCTTGCGTTACGATTGAACCGACATCGACGGCGGCAATACGGCGCGGCAATTGCGCTTGCAAGTCCCAAGCGGACCTGATATATTTTCGCGCTGTCATTCGACTACCGATTCGCTGCTCACTTGCATGGAGCGTCAGGAGCCAGTCCTCATGAAGCATCCGCCCGCGGATAGCGCCGTCCAGACCGTTGTCGAATATATCTTGATACTGGTCTTGGTCGCCGTCATTTTTCTTGTCGCGCTTGTCGCGCTGGGCCCGGCGCTTGAAGAATTCATTCGACCCTTCATGGACAGATTGCGACCGGCCTGATTCTTCAACCTTCGTTTGCCCGATGAACCGGAAAGCCCGACACCCGAGGCGGCCTGAACAAATTGCCGCGCCGCGCAGGCTATGCTATATTGATTCCAGGCGAACGTTCACATTTCATATCGCTAAGTCTTCAATCGCAGGAGTCGTCTCATGTCTTACAGATTTCGCAATAAAGAAGGGCAGGGTCTCGTCGAATATGCGCTAATCCTCGTTCTGGCAGCGGTTGTTGTCATTGTGGTCTTGCTACTGTTGGGACCGACTATCGGAGATTTCTTCACCGAGATCATCAGCGATCTGAATCCGGCTGCGCCCGCGACCCCCACCCCGAACGGCAATTGAAGCGCCACATTGCGCAATCCCAGGCGGGCGGTTATGAAGCCGCCCGCTTTTTGATTGCTTGACATTTGCTGCGCAGGCCTATGCCGCGCCGCGGTGGCGGCCCATCTCCAGCTTGCGGTTAGGGGGCGATCTTCGCTGGCCGATGTTATACTTGCGCTGCCGGAGGGGTGGTCCGGCGGGCGGTAAGCTTTATTTCACATCAGGCTCAACAATATGAAAAGGCTAGCCGATGATATTGGAAGACTTGTCAAACGCGATCGGCGTCAGCGGGGAAGAGGATGAAGTCCGCGAGATAGTCCTGGACGCGATCAAGGAAGCGGCCGTGGATATCGCGGTGGATGCGCTGGGCAATGTTATGGCTGTGCAGCCGGGGACGGCGCATCCGGAATACAGCGTGATGATTGCGGCGCACATGGACGAGATCGGCATGATGGTGACGGCGGTGGACGCTAATGGTTTGATTCAGTTCACCAACGTTGGCGGCATTGACGCGCGCATATTGCCGGGGATGCGCGTCAAAGTTGGGCGGCAGCGGAGGCCCGGGGTCATCTTGTGGAAACCGATTCACCACGGGCGCGACATGAAGGCTGTGGCTATGGAGAATCTTCGCATTGATGTCGGCGCTGGGGACAGGAGCGCGGCCGAACCTGGCGATCGCATCGCTTTTGATGGCTCTTATGCGCGATTGAGCGATAAAGTGGCGCGGGGCAAGGCCTTTGATGATCGGGTGGGTTGCGCCCTGCTTGTCGATATCCTGCGAAATGGGCCATACCCGGTGACTGTGGCGGCCGCATTCACTGTACAGGAAGAGATTGGCCTGCGCGGCGCAACGGTGGCGGCGCAGCGCATCGCCCCGGATGCGGCGATTGTGCTGGAAGGCACACCTGCCTTTGATCTGCCCGACCCCAAGCGCGAGATTGACGCCGGTGATTTGGCCAGAAATCCGGCGACGCGGCTTGGCGCCGGTGTCGTATTGACCTTATCCGATTCTCGGATGATTACCGATCCGCGGGTTTTGAGCTTCCTGCGGGAAACGGCGGAGGAGAACGGCATTCCCTACCAACTAAAGACGGTTGCGGGCGGGGGCACGGACGGCGGCGCAATTCACACCGCGCAGTCCGGTGTGCCCACAATGACTATTTCCGTGCCTTGCCGCTACGTGCATACGCCGACTGCCTTGCTGAATTTTGATGACTATGACAACACGCTGAAACTGTCTCGGGCGATACTGCGGCGCATTACAGCCAGCACTTTTCAGCGGGGGTGAATGGCCGCTTGCTCAATCGGGGATGAGCAATTCCTGCCCGACATTCAGCCGATCCGGATTGGCCAAATTGTTGAGAATGATGATCGCGTTGATATCGGCGCCGTAATGCAATGAGATGCTTTCGAGCGTCTCGCCCGACGAAACGACATGTATTGGCGGGCCAGGCGTCGGCGTCTCTAGCGCCTCAGCTGGCGCTTCCACCCGGGGGGTTGCGGTAATCTGCCCCAATCCTTCCGCGACCACTTCAGTTGCCGCATCAGGTTCCGCTTCCGTTTCGCTCACCGCGATCGCCGGCGTCACGGTCGGGTTTGGCGCAGCGGTCGCGTAGTCGCAGCCGGGTATCAAAAGCAATTGACCAATGGACAACTCGTCGCTGTCAATCTGAGACGCGTCCATAATTTCTTGCACGGTTGTGTTCCAGCTCAGCGAGAGGCGGAACAGGTTGTCGCCCGCCAGCACCGCATAAACGCATTCATGCGTCGGGTCAAGCTGTTCCTGGAAGGTAGGCGTATCAGTGGGGATCACGAAGGGCGTAATCGTCAAGGATTCGGACGTAGCCGGCAGGGCGGCGGCGGTGGGAAAAGACAGAGTTGGCTGCTCGACTTGGCCGGGCGCGACCTCGGGCGTGATGTAGCCGGTTTCGATGGTCGCGGACTCCAACTCGCCGCTCCCTTCCGCAACGGTATTGCCGCTGACTCCGATCACTTCCACCTCAATCGTCGGCTCAGTGACTTCCACGACTTCGGCGCTGTCGATCTGTTGAAATGGTTCTTCGGTCTGGCGATAGCAAGATGCCAAGATCGACGTACAGAGCGTTAACGAAATGAGTAGTCTTGGCTTCATTGGCTCCAACCCTCGCGCACAACTGAAAGACTCAAACTCATTATATAGGAGTCAGGAATGGCGGGCTAATCGACTGGGCGAGAATTTGGCGCCGGTGTCCGCGACCGACGGAGACGGGATCATATCAGGGGGCTGACAACAGCCCCCGCGCGGCGCAGAATCAAAAATCGGCGCGATACAATTGATGCCGCCGAAGACCGCCTTCAGGCTAATGGCAAGCGGGCCTTGGCCGGATCGGATAATGGATCGAATAGAAGGTGGGCGACGCTGACGGCCAGCAGTCGACTTAGCCGACTTGCGGCAGCGCTTGCATTGCCTGGTCGATCGCCTCCTGCGGATATTCGTAATTGCTGAGTTCGCCGCCGAGATAGGCATCGTAGGCGCTCATGTCGAAGTGACCGTGCCCGCAGAGGTTGAAAAGGATGACGCGCTCGTCGCCCGCTTCTTTCGCAGCCAGCGCCTCCCGTATGGCGCCGGCGATGCCGTGCGCCGCTTCCGGCGCGGCGATTATGCCTTCGGCTTTAGCGAAGGCGATGGCGGCGCTGAAGGTTTCCATCTGCGGGATGGCATACATGGACAGCAGCTTCTGGTCCCAGAGCTCGCAGATGATCGAGGCCATGCCATGATAGCGCAGGCCGCCGGCGTGCAGCGGCGGCGGTACGAAACCATGTCCCAGGGTGTATATCTTGACCAATGGCGTCATGCCGACCGTATCGCCGAAATCATAGGCATATTTGCCGCGCGTCAAGCTGGGGCAGGCGGCCGGCTCCACGCCGAGCAGCTTGGTTTCTTTGCCAGCGGTCAGGTTTTGATGCAAGAAGGGCAGGGCGATGCCGGCGAAGTTGCTGCCGCCGCCGGTCGGCCCGACGACCACATCGGGGTAATCGCCGGCCAGTTCCATTTGCTGGAGCGCTTCCTGACCGATGACGGTCTGGTGCATCAGCACATGATTCAGAACGCTGCCCAGCGAGTATTTGCAGGCGCCGCCGCTGGTCGCCGCCACTTCCACGGCTTCGCTGATAGCGATGCCGAGCGAGCCGGCGCTGTCCGGGTCGCCCTCCAGAATGCTGCGCCCGGCATTGGTCGTATCACTTGGACTGGGCGTGACGCTGGCGCCGAAGCTCTGCATAATGGCGCGGCGATAGGGTTTCTGCTCGTAGCTGATGCGCACCATATAAACGATGCATTCCATATCGAAGAAGCTGCAAGCCTGCGCCAGCGCGGTGCCCCATTGGCCGGCGCCGGTTTCGGTCGTCAGGCCGTTTATGCCTTCTTGCTTGTTGTAATAGGCTTGGGCGGTGGCGGTGTTGAGTTTGTGGCTGCCCGAAGGCGAAACGCCCTCGTATTTGTAATAGATGCGCGCCGGCGTATCCAAAGCCTTTTCCAGCCGCCGCGCGCGCAGCAGGGGCGTCGGCCGCCAGAGCTTGTAAATCTCGCGCACTTCTTCCGGGATTTCGATCCAGCGATCCTGGCTTACTTCTTGCAGGATTAGAGCCATCGGCAACAAGGGGGCCAGGTCGTCGGGACCGACCGGCTGGCGCGTCCCGGGGTGCAGCACGGGCGGTAGCGGCCGGGGCAAATCCGCCTGCGCGTTATACCACTGCGTCGGGATCGCGCTTTGTGGGAGGTCGAAGCGAATTGGGTCGGACATAAGATCTCTCCGCGAAGATTGAATATGGCGTATTATGTCGAATGCCTGCGGATTCCGCAATCGGCCTCAGTTTTCGGTAGTGTATCGAAGTCGGTTGAATTTCTTCAAATGCGGACGATTTGGTAGGGGCGACTCGGCGAGTCGCCCAATATCGATCCTGTTTTACGCATCGGGCGATCCACCGGATCGCCCCTACCAGGCTATTTCAGCCGAAATGGATACACTACCTCTGTTTTCGTAATCTGTAGGGGTGTTTGTCGGTCAGTGTCTACGCGACCTACGCGACCCGCTGAAACGCCCGCAATTTGCAGGCCATTTTCAACGGGCGTCTCAAGAGACGCCCCTACATTTTTACATGGCCATCGGCGGATAATGTTTTGATGCGATTGCTCTGCCGGCGATGCCCTGTCATATTGACTGGGCCCAAGGCGACGACTATACTGTTTGCACCGTGCGCTCGCCTGTGATGATGAGTCGGGCCCCTTGCGGCAGAAAATTCCGAACCGTGTCAGGGCTTAACGGCAGCAGCACTAAGGAAAACCTCTGGGTGTCTTGTGGTTTCCTGACTCATCATCACGGGCGAGCGCCCTTTTTATATCAAGGGCGACCAGTATAGGCGCATCCGGTCTTCCCGGTATAAGCGCCGGTGGCGCCTTCAGGCCGCAGCCGCGTCTTGATGCGGGGAGATTCTTGCGTTTTTAGCCGTGTCTATTGCAGCCGCGCGACGGTGATGACCTGGTCAAATTGGCGGCAGAAGACGACTGCCGAATTGTAGACGCTCAGGTCGTGGTCGGCCGGAAGAAAATAGCGCTGATCGCCGATATTGCCCTTGAGTCGCCCGAGATCAAGAAAGTCATTGCCCAATTCCAGCGCGCTCAGCGGCAGGGGATCTCGCGCGAGATAAACACGGACATCGCCGCCCGGCGCGGATGTGAAATTCTCGAAACGCAGGATCCGCCGCGCATCCGTCAATTCGTAAATGGTCGCCGTGCCTTCGCCCCAGTGCAGGGAGTCAAGCCTTTGAAATTCACCGCTTGCCAGGGCGCGAGCCGCATTCAGGCTGCTGCGCTCGTCTTGTGGCGCCGATTCCTTCCCGCGGATCGAGACGCGGACCATCTCCAGCGCCATTTCCGGATTACGCTCCTGCATGTCGAGCAGCGCTTCGCGCACGTCCGGCGCCAAGGCAAGAAAATCGTCTTGCAGGTCAAGTTCGAGGCCGGGAAAGGCGTCGATTTCGCCGCGCTGGCGAAAGTAGCCGCGCCAGGCGGGAAAGGTCCAGACGGCAACGGCCACCAGACCGACAAGCGCAAGCATTATGAGTCTAAAGCGCAGTTCCACGCCGTTTTACCCGTTCACTCCCCTGGCCGGATGTCCGGAACTCAGTTGCATTGTGGCATAGGGCCGGTTGCCGGGCAAGAGCGACGTAGGTGGTCGTCAGGGCAATTGCATCAAAATCATAATGAGCCGTTCGCCACGAAAATTGTGAAAATGTAGGGGCGTCTCGTGAGACGCCCGTTGAAAATGGCTTGCAGATTGCGGGCGTTTCAGCGAAACGCCCCTACAGATTACGAAATGT
>JAJDUC010000098.1 GCA_022826865.1 Anaerolineae bacterium | reverse complement strand
ATTGCCCGGCTTCGAATTGGAGCTCAAGCTGCTGTTTCCCGATTCCTGAGCGCCGCCCAGCCATCAAAACCCTGTTAACAATTGCCCGTCTTTTGATAAATCCAGACAAGCGAAGGACACCAATGCACGCGCTCATCAAATACGGACGCGAAGACAAGAACGTCGAACTGCGCGATATCCCGCAGCCGACCGACCCCGCCCCCGGCTATGTTGTCGTTGAAGTGGGCGCGGCCGGCGTCTGCGGCAGCGACCTGCACATGTGGCGGAATCATCAGAGCTGGGCGATCAAGCTGCCGCTGGTGCTCGGTCATGAATTCTGCGGAACGGTCGCCGCTGTCGGCGCGGATGTGGAAGGCTTCGCTGTCGGCGACCGCGTCGCCGTGGAGACGGCGGCCGAAGTTTGCGGGGTTTGCGCTTTCTGCCACTCCGGCGATTACAATCAGTGTCCGCATCGCCTGGGCTATGGCGCGCTATATGATGGCGCTTTCACCCAATACGTGACCGCGCGCCAGGCGATTCTGCATCAGATCCCGGACAATGTCACTTTTGAACAAGCCTCGCTGACCGAGCCGATCTGCGTCGCCTACAACGCCCTGGTGGAGAAGACGCCGGTCATCCGCCCCGGCGACATTGTCGTGATACAGGGCCCGGGCCCCATCGGCATGATGGCGCTGCTCGTAGCGAAGCTGCGCGGCGCCTCGCAGATCGTCATGCTGGGCACGGACGTCGACCGGCAGCGCCTGGCGGTCGCGGGCGAGATCGGCGCGACGCACACCCTCAACATCGACGCGGACGACCCGCTGGAACTCGTCCGCTCGCTCGGCGACGGCTATGGCGCCGACTTGATCGTCGACTGCAGCGGCGTCAGCATCGCTCTGCAATCGGCGCTGGAGATGGCGCGCCCGAATGGGACCATCACCAAGATCGGCTGGGGTCCGCAGCCGCTGGGCTTCAACCTGGATCCGCTGGTGCAGAAGGCGGTGACGCTGCAAGGCTGCTTCAGCCATCTGCATGCAACCTGGGAGCGGGCGCTGGCGCTGCTGGCCAGCGGTCAGATCGACCTGAGTCCGATCATCGGCGGCGTCTATCCGCTGGGCGAATGGGAAGAAGCATTCGAGCGGATGGAAGCGGGGGTCAATGTGAAGTCAGTCTTGGTCCCGGCTACATAAACGAAATCGTGCTTGGGCGACCCTTGGGGCGTCCAAGTGTATTTCTATATCTATGCGGGCGACTCACAGAGTCGCCCCTACAAATTTATCCGAGGGATGAGTTACAGGGAGAGTGTGCTTGGACTCAAAGATACAGATCTCAATCGATGTGATCGACATGCAGGAAGCGCTGGACCTCGCCCGGGCTTCGGTCAAGGCCGGCGTGGACTGGCTGGAAGTCGGAACGCCGCTCCTGCTGGCCGAAGGCCTGCACGCCGTGCGCGCCTTCCGGGACAACTTCCCGGATACGCCTGTTGTGGTTGACCTCAAGACGATGGACGGCGCCGGCCTGGAAGCCGAGATGATGTTCAAAGCCGGCGGCGATATGGTCGTCGTCATGGGCCAGGCGCATGACGCCAGCATCATCGAACAGGTCAAGATGGCGGCGCAATACGGCAAACAAGTGATGTGCGATGTGATGCTCTGCCCGGATAAACCCGGCCGCGCCCGCCAGGCCCAGGACATGGGCGTCGACTACATCATCGTGCATACCGGCTTCGACGAGCGCAATATGATCCCGGGTCTCAGCCCCCTCGATGACCTCGAGGACGTGCTTGCGGCGGTCGATATCCCGGTGCAGGCGGTCGGCGGTTTGAGCGTGCCGCAAGCGATTCAGACGCTTGCCCTGGGCGCGGAAATCGTCGTTTTCGGCGCGCCCCTCGTCATCAGCGGGAAAGAATTCAAAGCGGCTGACCCCAATTTCGACCGCCAACTGCGGGATATCGTTCAGCAAGTGCGCGAGGCCTAGAGCGCAATTGCGGCGCTCCGTAGCTTTCTAGCTGCGGCAGTGTTGTATACAGCAAATTATTGTGAAATCAATCGCATGGCCGTCGGCGCGGCTTCATATTGAGTTATGGACGCATCGGGCTTATACTTGGTCGCTTGATGCGCGCGAAGTAGTCTTGGAACCGCCCATATGTTTGTGAACGATCCGAAATTCGGAGACATCGTCGACTTCGCTCGGCTGCGACAGTCGATACGCCATCTCTACGACGCGCTCCTGCCCGACTTCAACATGCATAAATCGCTGCAAGTCGGCAACGATCTTTACGGCGACGAACCCGACTTGATGATCGCCGCCGGCGCCAGCATGCTCGCCTGGATGACCATCATCGCCGCCGGCGAAGACGAAATCGCCGAAGACCTCAAAGACAGCCTGTTCACGCTGGGCTGGACGGAAGAAGAGATCGGCTCGGACCTTCTCAGCGCGAACACAGTCGCGACTCCGCTCAACGACGATCGCGACGGCGTCGACTATTATCTTAAAGGGCGGAAATGGCTGATTAACAATTCTTATCACGCCGATTATCACACGATTGTCGCCAAGACCGATCCCGAATCCAGCGGGCCGCGCTCGCTGTCCATCTTCCTGGTGCCCCAGAGCAGCTGCAAGAACTGGGAACGGCTGGAGACGCATGTCCTGCGCCGCATGGTGCTGACCAAATTCGATATTGATGGGCCCGGCCGCCTGCTGGGCCGGGTCGGGCATGGCTTGCAGATCCTGCAGCGTATGGCAATGCCCAGCAAATACCAGTGCGCCTATGTCGGCGTCAAGCTGCTCAACGAAGCGATCCCGGCCAGCATCGAACATCTGGCCAAGAAGCGCATCTTCAACGAGAACCCGATCAATTTCAGCAATGTCCTGCGGCAAATGTACAATCTCGTATTGCAAGCGGCGGTGCTGAATTTCATTTATTACCGAGCGCTGGCATTCAGCGCCGGCAGCTTTCTGCAATTCCACGGCGTCATGTTGAAGTCCTGGCTGCTGCTGCGCGCCAATGAATTGCTGGGCCAGAATCTGCTGGTGGTCGGCTCGAAAGGCTTCCTGGCGGATTCGGTCATCGGCCGCAACGCCATCGATTCCTTCGTGCTGCCGGTCTTTGACGGCCACTACACCATCAACACGCTGATGACGGCCAAGCATGCCAAGCGCTATCTTGGCGCCAGCCGCCGCGCCGATGTCGGCGAGCGCATGGCGATTGTGCGCCATGGCATTTCGTCCTCCCGCGCCGGCGACCAAATCCGCGCCCATTCGCGCAAGCTGCGCAACCCGGATTTCTTCGACTACGCCCAATACATTGAAGATCTGGACCTGCCGGTTGATTTGGACGCGCGCGGCATCGTCGCGGCGATGCAATCCCTGGCGGATGAATTGGGGGAGCGCGACCTGCTGATGGACCCGGAGCACCGCTACAAGCTGGGCACTATGCTGCATTGGATGGAGGCGCTGCTGGCCGCCTGCGAAATGTGGAAAGCCACCGAAGAAGAAGAATACCTCAACGCGGTGATCATGCAGCACAATGCCTTCGTCAATCAATTCAATCAAATCATCAGCGAGAGCGCCTTGCGCACGCGCTTCCTGGGTCTGCTGCGGCAGCGGCCCATGCGCTGTCTGGAAGCGCCGCGGGATTTTCTGCTGCGCCTCTACGCCCTCGCCCAGCAATTCGCCGCCCCGCGTGAAGCGGTCGTGGCGGAATAATGGCGGCCCGCCAACGCAATGCAGGAGCGAGCTTTGGTTCGTCCAAGGAAAGCGACGGGCGCTATGGCGGCAAATCGGAATCTGCATAAAGCCAAGTCCAACAAAAAAGACGAGTTCTACACACAGCTTGTCGATATAGAGAATGAACTGCGCCATTACACCGAGCACTTTCGCGGCAAGGTAGTCTACTGCAATTGTGATGATCCGCGAGTGAGCAATTTCTTTCATTACTTCGCCTACAACTTCCGCGTGCTCGGCTTGAAGAAGCTGATTACGACCTGCTACAAGAACCAGCAAATGGACATGTTCAGCCAGCACGACGCGGAAAAGGCGATATGGCTGGAATACGACGGCACGGAGAACGAGACCGGCGTTCCCTCAGTAGAAGACATCGGCATCCACTACCTTGAAGGCGATGGCGATTTTCGCAGCGCGGAATGCATTGATCTGCTCAAGCAGGCCGATATTGTGGTGACAAACCCGCCCTTTTCGCTCTTCCGCGAATATGTGGCGCAACTGATTGATCAGGACAAGAAGTTTCTGATTATCGGGCACCAGAACGCGATTACCTACAAAGAGATTTTCCCGCTGATTAAAGAGAACAAACTATGGCTGGGCATTACGCCGCGCGGAAAGGATATGCTCTTTGACGTGCCGAAAGATTACGCGACGGAATTGCTGGCGACGAAGAAAGAAGGCAGCGCCTACCGGATCGTCGATGGAGTCGTTTACGGCCGGCTGGGCAGCGCTTGCTGGTATACCAATCTGGACTACCGGCAACGGCACGAAGAACTGATTCTGTATAAGAGCTACAGCCCGGAGGAGTATCCGCATTACGACAACTACGACGCCATCAATGTCGATAAGGTCGCCGAGATACCGAAAGATTATGAAGGCGCAATGGGTGTGCCGATTACATTCCTGAACAAACATAATCCAGAGCAGTTTGAGATATTGAGTGCGAATGACATCCGGTTAAATGACAGTGTCCCTATCAAGAAACATGGACTTATCAAAGATAAAGATGGGACAATCAACGGCAAGCCGAAATATGTCCGAATCGTTATTCGGCTGAAACACGGCGGATAATTGTGAGGGGAAACATCAAGACAATTGCAAGACTTACGATACTAGCCGTTACGATAGTCCTAGTAATATGTGTCGCAGTTATAGCCTGTGTACAGTCGGGCGTAACTGGTCTTATTCTTTATCTTGCAAGTATAGGGTGGATAGCAAAAGAAATGGTATTTCCAATACTTGAGAATTGGCTAGTTACGCAAGTATTCACTTGGTCGAAACCGTACGAACACCAAAGAGCGTGTTCTACTATTCGATTTTGGTGTATAAGATTAGCCCTTTACATCATGCCTATACTTAGCGGATCTTACAAGCGATGGAAATCACATCGGATCGCTGTATCGTCGGAAGACAGAAAATCTATGGCACTACATATTATGCAAGAACATTCGCAAGACAGGGAGCAGAAATTTGATTACGATACATTTCTCATCGACTCCGCGTTTCTATATTTATCTCAGAATCAGGCTAACGTCATAGTTGGAAAGCTAGACAATCCAGTCTCTTTAATCCCACATAGTCGAAGATTTATAAAAAATGTTAGAAGGTCAGACAGGTTTTATCGAAAATACATCAATGATGTTAAACGCGAGATACCTCATTTGAGAAATAGAGAAGAATACGAGGCTTTACGTATGTTTATTAACTGGGGAGTAACATCCGGTTGGTCACCTCGAACAACCGGTAAAGACTTTTCGTTTATGCTAAATGATTTTAGAAAGAATAATGCAAGCATTCCCTTTATACTCTCAGGATTATTTTCAACTGAGGATTTCTCAAGATGGCAACCATGTTTTGTTGAGAGGTATACGTGCAAATCGTGCGGGAATGACACCAAGATTTGGAATGAGTATGACGCAGATATTATGACGGTTGGTGAATGTAGACTGTGTTCGAATCACGATTCACTTACAGGCAGAGATAAAACGTATAGACTAGGTCATCTTGCGACTAAGCGTCATATGGAGCTACGCACATACCTCTCTAGTCTGCGTTTACCTAATTCTCGTATTAGAGAATTACTAGGAGACCTCCATTGAAAATCCAACAGCTTGACCTCACCGCGCGCAACCTCATGACGGCGACCATTTGCCCAGGCCGCCATAAGAACAAGAACGTGAACTGATTGAGGTTGCGGCGAAATTCCTGTAAAATATGAGTTGACCAATTCATAAAGTCACAATCGAGTCTGCTCAGGATTAAAGATGCAAGAGAAAACTAATCCCAATGAACAGCGAGCGCTTGGCTATATTGAAGGGCGTTTGGAAGGGCTGGCGACCAAAGAATACGTCGCGGAGAAAATTGACGAACAAACCCGCCAGTTGACTGACGAGATCAAAGGGATTCGAAGCGCTCAGACTAAAGCTATCGGCGTAGCGGTTGGCATTGGCTTCATATTGTCGCTGGCGATAGGCTTTGGCAATCTTGCGGTTAACCTCGGATGGTTGCAGCCTTTTGCTGGATAGAAATAATTGCCTGACAGAAACCCGCCTAATCCCCTCAAGTCTCAGCGACCTTGAGGTTTTCCCCGTCTCGTCTACGCCCTTGCGCTTGTCGCTGTTTTCTCGAAATAGCTAAAGCATCCCCCGCATTGTGATTCCCCGCTATAGGTTTTCGCAATAGATATCAAACTGATTGACCTCATAATCCGCGATCTGGTTGCTGGCTGCCATGACGACGGCGAGGGCGGCTCAATATCCGCCCACCCTGGAAAGCAATCTTTGAAGTATGGCGCAATTATGGTAGCATTATGATATGTCCAATCAGCGTCGAGGCAACAGGCCGTGGAAGCTACGCACTTGGTTATTAGCATTGAAGGGGCTTTGGCGATTGCCGCGGCAATCGTAGGCGGCGCATTTGGAATCTATAGAGCGTCCGCTAACGCCCACGCTGAAATTAGAGAAATCCTCGCTTCTCATACGGAGAAGTTCAACACCGTAAACGAGCGATTCAACACCGTAAACGAGCGATTCAACTCCGTGGACGAGCGATTCAACACTATACAATCGCAGATAAAGCGCGTTGATGACAAGGTGGACAAGCTAGGGAATAGCTAAAGCATCCGCCGCACTGTGACTCCCCGCAAAAAGCAGTCGCCGTGAAAATCGAACTCATTGACCTCACAATCCGCGATCTGGTCGCTGGCTACCATGACGACGGCGAGGGCGGCGTGGTCGGCTATGGCGGCAGGCTGGATATTCGCCCGCCATTTCAGCGCGAGTTCATCTACGCCCCCAAAGAGCGAGACGCCGTCATCGACTCCATTTTGAAGAGCTTCCCCTTGAATGTCATGTATTGGGCGGATCGCGGCGATGGCGCTTATGAAATCATCGACGGGCAGCAGCGCACAATCTCTATCGCGCAATATGTGGCGGAAAAACCCGGCTTCTCGTTCAAGGGTCTGGGCTTTGACAATCAGCAATCCGATGTCAAGCAGAAGATCCTCAATTACAAGTTAATGGTTTATGTGTGCGCTGGCACAGATAGCGAGAAGCTGGAATGGTTTGAGATCATCAATATCGCGGGGAAGCAGCTGTCAAATCAAGAATTGCTCAACGCCATTTACTCCGGGTCTTGGGTGACAGACGCCAAGCGCTATTTCAGCAAGCGCGGCTGCCCGGCATATCAAATTGGCAGGGAATATCTAAGAAACTCGGTAAAAGTTGAACGGCAAGAATACCTGGAGACAGCGATCAAGTGGATTAGCGAAAATAACATTAAAGAGTATATGCGGCTTCATCAGGATGAAGAAAGCGCTGAGCCGCTATGGGAGTATTTTCAATCGGTCATTGCCTGGATAAAAGCTGCTTTCACTGAATACCGGTCGTCTATGAAGGGCGTGGATTGGGGCAGCCTGTACAACAATTTCAAAAACAAATCTCTCGACCCCATGAAAATTGAAGCCGAAGTTTCGACCTTGCTTGATGACGATGAAGTCCAGCGGGAATCAGGCATATATCCGTATGTTCTCACGCGCGACAAGAAACACCTGAATCTGCGCGCTTTTGACAAGCGGATGAAGCGCAGAGTCTATAGAAAACAAGACGGCGTCTGCGCCATCTGCAAAGAAAAATTTGACATTTATGGCATGGAAGCCGATCATATCAGGCCTTGGTCGCAAGGTGGCAAAACCGTCGAAGAAAACTGCCAAATGCTCTGCCGCAAGTGCAACCTCGAGAAAGCCGCCAAGTAGGAATCAGTAAGTTATGCGCAATCCGCCGTATATTAGCCCGCCCCCACGCCCGCTAGCCGAAGCATCGGAGAGAGGCAGCGTCACCGCGTCAGGTAGCCGCCGCGGGCGCGGCCTGCCTTCCCCCATTGCAATGGGGGGACCGAAGGGGGGTAGGTTCTAATGGACACCATCAGAGACGCGCATTTCGGCGACATCCTCGATTACCAGCGCCTGCGCGCCGGCATGATGGACGTGCTCGATAACGTCTATCCCAAATTCAATCTCATGGGCTCCATGTTGGAAGCCACGCGCCACTTCCACAACAACCCCAGCTATATGACAGCTTGCGCCGCCAGCGGACTCGCCTATATGATGCTGGTCGCGGCGGAAGAATATGAATTGGCAGCCAAACTCAAAGGCAAGATCTTCACCCTCGGTTGGACGGAAGAGCATACCGGCACCGACCTGCTCAGCATCCGCACCGAAGCGGCGCCCCTGCCCGATGACCCCTCCGGCAAGCAATACCACATCAAAGGGCGCAAGTGGCTGATCAACAATTCTTACCATGCCGATTATCACTCGGTGATCGCCAAGGTCGATCCGGCCGCTGACGGCCCGCGCTCGCTTTCCATCTTCGCCGTCCCGCACAGCAGCACCCGGAATTGGGAACGGCTGGAAACCCACGTTCTGCGCAGCATGGTGCTCACCAAGTTCGAGATTGATGGCCCGGGCACGCTCATCGGGCAAGTCGGGCGCGGCTTGGAAATCTTGCAGCGGATGGCGCTGCCATCCAAGTATCACTGCGCCTATATGGGCGTGAAAATGGTGGACGACTCCCTGCCCGCCGCCATCGACCATCTGTCCAGCAAGAACATCTTCGGTAACAACCCGATTCGGTTCAGCAACGTCTTCCGCCAGCTTTACAACCTGGCGCAGCAAGCGGCGCATATCAATTTCACCTTCTTCCGCGCCCTGGCTTTCAGCGATAGCCCCTTCTTGCAATTTCACGGCATCATGCTCAAGTCCTGGCTGCTGTTGAAATGCAACGAAGTCCTCTCGCAGAATCTGCTGGTCACCGGTTCCAAAGGCTTTCTCAAGGCATCCAACATCGGCGGCAATGCCATCGACTCCTTCGTCTACCCGGTCTTCGACGGGCATTATACGCTGAACACGCTGCTCACATACAAACACGCGCGGCGCTACCTGACGGCGGCGGCCCAAGGCGATATTGCCGGACGAATGCGCAGCCTGCGCGAGAATGCTTATATCCCGCGCGAAGGCAAACAGATCCTCAATAGCAGCCGCGAGACGCGCCGCCCGCCCTTCTTCAATTACGCGGATTATGTCGACCGCTGCGCGCCGCCGATCGCAATGGACGTCCGCCAGCTAACCCGGGCCAGCGAAGCCATCATGGATGCGATTCAAGCGCGGGGCGTCACCAACGAGCCCGAATACCGCTACAAAATCGGCATGCTGGTGCACAATCTCGAGGCTCTGCTTTCCGCGGTCGAACTCTGGAAAGTGACCGAGAACGATCACTATTTGAACGCCATCATCATGCAGCACAATGAGGTCGGCAAGCTGATCAACCGCATTATCAGCGAGGGCGATCTGCCGGTGGCTTTCATCGAGCCCCTGCGCCAACTGCCCCTGCCCGCGGTCGAAGATCCGCGCGCCTTCCTGCTCGGCTTGCTGGATGTGAAAAGCCAGATACGCGGCGGCAGCTCCAACTCTCATTAGCGTCCCAGACAGTCGCGCCCCGGCTTCCCGCCGCCTTCACAGAGACACAGGGCTGCTCGAATTGCAGCGGCAAAATCAAGCGGCGCATCCATTTGCGGCGGCGAGAACCACTGGCTACACTCTCAGCGTCCGCCTCGCAAAAGTAAGAAATGACGAAATGAAACTCAAATCCTTTACTTTCATCGTTCTCGCCTTTCTGATCTGCGCGACGGCCTCGGCGCAGACCTATTCCATCCGTGTGACAAACAATACTAACTTGCGAGAGTCCTACAGTCTCGAGAGCCGGCGCATAGAAACCGTGCCGGCCGGCACGACGCTGCAGGTGGTCGGCAGTTTCAACCGCTGGCTGAAGGTAAACCGCGGCGGCGGGGAAGCCTGGATAGCAAGTTGGGTGAGCCACAGCCGCGTCGAGGGCCAGAACGTATCTGTGAACACGGTATCCGCCGACATCGACAACTGCTGCTTCGTCGACCGCCAGTGCGGGAGCGATTCGGAATGGCAGTCCGGCTATTGGGCTTTCCAGAACAATGAATGCAGCGCGCCGACGCAAGCGCTGTCATCCGTCTCCCCGCCAGCGACCGGCACTGCCGCCGATCAAGTGGACAATTGCTGCTTTATTGGCTGGCAGTGCAACAGCGACCAAGATTGGGAACAAGGTTTTCACGCCTACCAGGAAAACCGATGCAAGCACCGCGGTATGGCAATCGAAGGGCCGGAGGGCTTCGTCGCACAGGTTCACGGCGCGTTGGATCTGCTGCAAGCGCATGCGCCAAACTGGTATGACTATGTCACCAGCGGGCTCAGCAAGATTCGCGTGACCACCGAAGCAACTTACTCCGGGATAAACCCTAGCACTGCGGTCTGGGTAATGCCCCCGCATCGCGCGGACAGATCCACGACGAGCTGGATCAGCAGTCTGGCGCACGAGGCCTGCCATGTCCATAGACATCGGTCCGGGCAAGAGGGCGATGCTTTAACCGAGGAGAGCGCCTGTGTAACGGCCGGGCGCGACGCCCTTCAAGCCGCGAATCCCCCGGGCGCGCAGGGCGATATCGCCTGGTTCAACAGCTTACTCGCCAACATGCACCGACCAGAGTGCCAATGGTGGCACGATCCGGCAAACTTTAGCTTCGCAGCAGATTGTTGAGCGCGGCGACAGATCTGGCGTCCGCCTCGCCGCTCGCCCGTACACCGACTCTCCTCTTATGCCGTAGGGGCGACCCAAGGGTCGCCCGCAAATATGCCGCGAAAAACGATTCGCATTTTTTCAATTACTTGCTTGCGTTTACTTGAGGAGACACTTGGGGAAATTGCAGGAGCAAAAGAGCCAATTTGCCCTCCAATGCGCGGCCGCGCTAAGATCATGTTGCGTCTTGTCGCCAACTCATATCTGGAAGAACCATGACAGAACTCAGCAATCTCTTATCCGAGCTCGTCGCCATCGACTCGGTCAATCCCGATCTCGCGCCAGGCGGCGCGGGCGAAGGCCGGATGGCCGCCTTCATCGCCGATTGGGGACGTGAAGCCGGCCTCGAGGTCCATGTGCAGGAAGCCGCGCCCGGGCGCCCCAACGTCGTCCTGATCGCGCGCGGCAGCGGCGGCGGCGGCCGCTCGCTGATGCTCAACGCCCACACTGATGTGGTCGGCGTGGAGGGAATGGAGGCGCCCTTCGAGCCGGTCCTGCGCGGGGACCGCCTGTATGGACGCGGCGCTTACGACATGAAAAGCGGAATGGCGGCTGCCATGCTGGCGCTGAAGGCGGCGCGGGGCATGCGCCTGGCCGGCGATGCCATGCTGAGCGCCGTGATCGACGAAGAATATGGCAGCCTCGGTACGGAAGCGCTGCTGGCGGAATGGGAGCGCTGGCCAGCGGATGCCGTGCTCATCGCCGAGCCGACCGAACTGGCGATTAGCATCGCCCACCGCGGCTTCGTCTGGCTGGAGCTGGAGACCTTCGGCGTCGCCGCCCACGGTTCCCGCCCTCATCTGGGCGTGGACGCCATCGCCAAGATGGGGGCGGCGCTGGTCGCGCTGGAGGCGCAGGACCGGGCCATGCGCGCGCGGCCGACCCACGATCTGCTGGGCAGCGGCTCCCTCCATGCCTCCATCATCAGTGGCGGCGAAGAAGTCTCGATGTACCCGGCCCATTGCAAGCTGCAAGTCGAGCGGCGCACCATCCCCGGCGAGACACTGGCAAGCGTCCAGGCAGAAGCGCAGGCCATGCTCGACGAACTCGCCGCTGCCGACCCGGACTTCAAGGCCGGGGTCAAGGCGACCTTCGCGCGCGATCCTTTCGCCATCGATCGGGCGCATCCGCTTGTGCGTCAACTGGGGCGCATCGCCGAAGCGCGCCTCAAGCGGAACGCGCCGCTCATCGGCAGCAGTTGGTGGATGGATTCAGCGCTCTTTGCCGAGCAGGGCATCCCGACGGCGGTGCTGGGCCCGGCCGGGGCGGGCGCGCATGCCCGCGAGGAATGGGTCGACCTGGATAGCGTCGAACACTGCCGGGCGATTTACAGCGACTTCATCGCCGATTTTTGCCGCTGACGGGGCAATCGCTTCTAAATTGACATCCGCCGCGATCACAGAACGCAGTACCATTCAAGCCTGTAGCTGAAACGCCCGCAATTTGCAGGCCATTTTCAACGGGCGTCTCACGAGACGCCCCTACATATCGACCTTACGCCGAATTCACATGACTTACTTGGCGTTCCTTCTGTGTTCTCTGCGTTCTCAGTAAACGCAAGAAGTCATTAAAAAATGTGCACCGTCTTTCGCGACATACATGCGGGCGAGCCAAGGCTCGCCCCTACGGCAAAAGAGGAGAATCGGTGTACGGGCGAGCGGCGGTCAGTGTCTACGCGACCCGGTGGCTCGCCCACTCTTGCTTCAAAATGCCCAGCAGATTTTGCACGACTTACTTGCGTTTACTTCTGCGTTCTCTGTAGTTTATGAAAAATCTGAAGCGATTGCCCTGTGCCGCTGAGGCTTTTAGACATTAAAGCGGAAATAGATCACGTCCCCATCCCGCACCACATAATCCCGGCCTTCCACTTGCAGCAGACCGGCCGAACGGACGGCGTTGCGATCCTGATGCTGCTCGAAGACGGCGAAAGGGATGACCTCGGCGCGGATGAAACCGCGTTCCATGTCGGTATGCACGACGCCGGCCGCCTGTGGCGCGGTCCAGCCGCGGCGTATCGTCCAGGCGCGAGCCTCGTTTTCATTGAAGGTAAAATAGCTGATTAAACCGAGCAGGCGATAACTCTCGCTGATAAACTTCTCCAGGCTGCTCTGCGCCAAACCATAGCTGCTTAGGTAATCAGCGCGCTCCGCATCGCCGAGCGCCGCCAATTCCCACTCCAGGCTCGCGCAGACAGTGATGAGTTGAGCGCCTTCCGCCTCCGCGATTTCGCGGGCGGAATCGAGCCAGGCATTGCCGCTCTCCAGGCTGTCTTCGTCGATATTGGCGACATAAATGACCGGCTTGTTGGTGAGAAAGCGCAATTCAAAGTCGAGGGCCGCGAAGTCGGGATCGTTTCGCTGAGCGAAATCCCGCAGGGGCGCGCCAGCGCCGATATGGGCTTCGACTTGCCGCGCCATCTCCAGCTGTGGTTTCAGCGACCGATCGCCTTTGACTTCGCGCTCCAGTTTCTCCATCCGGCGTTCCAGCTGCAGCAAATCGGCCAGCGCCAGTTCTGTATTGATCACCAGGATGTCATCAGCCGGATGCGGCTGCGCATTGACATGCGCCACATTTTCGTCATGGAAGCAGCGTACGACATGAGCGATGGCGTCCACATGGCGGATATGCCCGAGGAAGTGATTGCCCAAACCCTCGCCCTTATGCGCGCCTTTGACCAAACCCGCCACATCCACAAAATCGATGCGGGCAGGAATCGCCTGATCGACCTCGACCCAGGCTTGCAGCCGCGTCAGACGCTCATCCGGAAGCGGCACGACCGCGTGATTGGATTCAATCGTGCTGAAGGGATAGTTGGCGACCACGGCGTTCTGGGCGCGGGTCAGAGCATTGAAGAGCGTACTCTTGCCGACGTTCGGCAAACCAACGATGCCGATGCTCAAGCTCATATAACGGTCCTCGCTGTGTCACTCTGCGCTTTATATTAGGGCAAAACCGGCAAAACTGTGAGTGGCGCCGCCGGCTATCGCCGAGATGGGAAGGCATAGCTAGCGCGAATCGGCCGCATTAAGCATCAGTTGGCGGAAGGCTTTATGCGGGGAGAACAAGCGAAGGCGCAGGCGGACAATGCCTGCCGGCGCGACGGTGGTATAATCGCGGACGAGCATACAGGTGACGACAATGACAGGATCGCCATGAGCCCAGCCGCCCAATTTCAACGACTTGACAAGCAAACACTGGACAGATTGCGCGATATTGGCACGGCGACCATCGCCGGTTCCCTGGCAAAAGCTGGCATCCGCAACCCGCACATGGTCGGTTTGACCGCCTTCAATCCCGGCGCCCTGGTTTGCGGGCAGGCGGTTACGCTGCAATTCATGCCCAAGCGCGAGGATGTGCACTGGGGCGACGAATACAGCCATGCGCCGGAACGAGAATTGCATCGGCAGGCGATCATGGCTTGCGCGCCCGGGGATGTCGTGGTCGTTGACGCCCGCGGCAGCTTGAGCAGTGGCATCTTCGGCGAAATGATGCTGACCTCGTTCAAGGCGCGTGGCGGTGAAGGCGTCGTCATCGATGGCTGCATTCGCGATTATCCCGAAGTGAAACAGCTCGACCTCGGTCTGTGGCTGCGGGGCCTGACGCCGAATTTCCATACGCAGACCGACATCTTTCCGCACGCCGTGAATGTGCCCATCGCCTGCGCCGGTGTCTTTGTCGTCCCGGGCGACATCATCGTCGCCGATGAAGACGGCGCGCTGGTCCTGCCATTTGCACTGGCGGGCAAGATTGCCGCTGACTCGGCGGAAAAAGCGGAATGGGAAGTTTTCTCCCGCATGAAGCTGGAAGAAGGCGGCTTGCTTTCCAAATATTATCCGCTGGACGAAGAGGCGCAGGAAGAATACGAGGCTTGGCTGCGGGAACAATCCACCCCACCCCCGGCCCCCCTCGGAGGTTAGTGTCGGCGGTCAGTGTCTGCGCGACCTGCGCTATCCGAAGCATCAGGGAGGGATGATTTCTGTGTCCGAAGCGGCGCTGGCGCTCAGCTTGTTCCTGCACATCACGGCGACGGCAGTTTGGATCGGCGGCATCCTGCTCATCACATTCCTGGTCCTGCCCGAGTTCAACCGCGCCCTGAAACAGCATACCGCGCGCTACCAACTGCTGCGACGCCTGCGCCGGCGCTTCACAATTGTTGGCAATCTGGCCCTGGCTACGCTGATCGTCACCGGCCTGCTGCAGATGTCGAACGACGCAAACTACGACGGCCTGCTGAGTTTTAACAATCGCTGGAGCCAGGTGCTGCTGCTCAAGCATATCTTGATCATCGTCATGGCGGCGACCGGCTTGATTTTACAGTTTGGCCTGGCGCCTGCGCTGGAACGGACGAGCTTGCTGCTGGAGCGGGGCGGCGGCAACG
The DNA here is from genome assembly GCA_022826865.1 of Anaerolineae bacterium. Lineage (GTDB taxonomy): Bacteria > Chloroflexota > Anaerolineae > Aggregatilineales > Phototrophicaceae > UBA6055. Next base: position 15,518 of record JAJDUC010000098.1, on the reverse strand, counting down.
AGGCGAATTGGCACAGGCTGCGCGCCCGGGAGCAAGTCCTGGCGCGGCTGGTCGCTCTCCTGGCGCTGTCGATTCTGGCGGTGAGCGCTTGGTTGACAGCGATATGATCTCTAAAGAAAACCACAATCCGCGAACAAACATGCCATCCCCGGCGTAATCTGTTATAAAGGAAGCAGGAGACAGATCCAGCGTTCGCAACAGTCAGGACGAGCATGCTAGACATTCAGGCGCGGCCGGAAACGCAATCCTCAGCGCCCAAACTCGCGGAATTTACGCTTGAAGACCGTTATACGGCTGAAGCGGGCACGGTCATCATGAGCGGGATTCAAGCGCTGGCGCGCCTGCCCCTGGACCAACATCGCGCCGACAAACAGCGCGGCCTGCGCACCGCCGGCCTGATTACCGGTTACCGCGGATCGCCTCTGGGCGTGTTGGATTTCGTGCTGGAAACCATCCCCCATCTGCTGGAAGAACATCATATCCGCTTCATTCCAGCCGTGAATGAGGAGTTGGCGGCCACCGCCATCATGGGCAGCCAGACAGTCAATCTGCTGCCCCAACCCAAATATGACGGCGTCTGCGGCATCTGGTACGGCAAAGGGCCGGGCGTCGACCGCAGCGGCGACGCCTTCAAGCACGCCAACCTGGCCGGTGTCGGGCGGCACGGCGGCGTGCTGGCCCTGGCCGGTGATGACCCGTCCTGCAAATCGTCGACCATCCCTTCGCATTCGGAGGTCGCCCTGTATGACGCCCTGATGCCTATCCTCTACCCGGGCAGCGCGCAGGAGATGCTCGATCTGGGTTTGCTCGGTTTCGCCTTGTCCCGTTTCTGCGGCCTTTGGGTCGGCTTCAAGATCGTCACCGATGTCGCCGACGAATACAGCAGCGTCGAGGTCGGGCTGGATCGTGCCGACATCGCCGAGCCGGATTTCCGGCTGAACGGGGGGCGCTGGCAGCCGCGGCAGAACCCCAACCTGATCGCGCCCTACAGCTTGCAGCAGGAGCAGCAGATTCACGATGAACGGCTGGGCGCGGCTCTGGCCTTCGCCAAAGCGAACAGCATCAACGAAATCACCGTGCCCAGCGCCGATGCCTGGCTGGGCATCATCGCCGCTGGCAAAACTTACTACGATCTGCGCGGCGCCCTGCTGGATATGGGCCTGGATGACGACGCTCTGCAAAACGCTGGCATCCGCCTGCTCAAGCTGGGCATGATATTCCCTCTGGAAGCGGACATTCTGACTGAATTCGCGCAGGGCCTGGACGAGATCCTGGTCATCGAGGAGAAACGCGCCTTTATCGAAATGCTCTGCAAGGAAGCGCTATACGACAGCCGTCACCGGCCGCTGATCGTTGGCAAAAAAGATGAAGCCGGCCGCAAACTCGTCCGGGCCGAGGGCGAACTTGATGCCGACGAGATTACACGGGTGCTGGCTCGCCGGCTCCGCGGGCGGGCCGAGACGCCGCGACTAGAGAGGCGGCTCGCTGAAATTAACCGCGTTCCGGAGCTCGGCGCGATTCCGATTGTGGCGCGGCAGCCCTATTTTTGCTCCGGTTGCCCGCACAATCGCTCGACCAAAGTGCCGGAGGGCTCCATGGCCGCGGCCGGCATTGGTTGCCATACATTAGCGATTCTGATGGATCGCGAGACCGCCGGCGTCACGCAGATGGGCGGCGAGGGCGCCAACTGGGTCGGCGCCGAAGCCTTCACCGAAATCGAGCATATCTTCCAAAATGTCGGCGATGGCACCTTCGCCCACAGCGGTTCGCTCGCCGTCCGTCAAGCCAGCGCCGCCGGCGCCAACATGACCTTCAAGATCCTCTACAATGCGGCCGTCGCAATGACCGGCGGTCAAGCGGCCGATGGCCTGATGCCCGTGCCGGAATTGACCCACCTGCTTTATGCCGAAGGCGTGGTCAAGTCCATTGTCGTATCGGCCGATCCGGAGAAGTTTCCCCCCGATACCCTTTGGGCGCCTAACGCCGAAGTCTGGGACCGGGACCGGATGGAAGAAGCGCAACTGCTCTTGCGCGCTACGCCGGGCGTGACCGCGCTGGTCTACGACCAGGAATGCGCCGCCAATCTCAGGCGCAAACGCCGCCGCGGCTACGCCGCCGACCCCAGCCTGCGCATCGTCATCAACGAAGCCGTCTGCGAGGGCTGCGGCGACTGTGGCGCCGTATCGAACTGCCTGAGCGTGCAGCCGGTTGAAACCGAATTCGGGCGCAAGACACAGATCCATCAGTCCTCCTGCAACAAAGATTACACCTGCCTCGAAGGCAATTGCCCGGCTTTCATGAGCGTCGTGCCGGCCGAGATGCCGGCGAAAAAAGCCGCGCCCAGTTTCCGCAGCGAGCGGCCAATCCCGGAGCCGCAGCGGCGCGTCAACGGCCGGGCGAATGTCCTTTTCATGGGCATCGGCGGAACCGGCGTCGTCACCTCCAATCAGGTTCTGGGCACTGCCGCCGCGCTGGATGGCTTCCACGTGCGCTCGCTGGATCAGACCGGTCTGAGTCAAAAGGGCGGTCCGGTCGTCAGCAACCTGAAGATCACGGCCGATCCCATGGACTTCGCGCCCAAGATCGGGGCGAGCGCGGCCGATGCCTTTCTCGTCTTTGATGTCCTGACGGCGACCGAAAGCAAGAACCTCATCCGCGCCCATCCGCAGCGCAGCATCGCCATCGTCAGCACAAGCAAAGTGCCGACCGGCGCGATGGTGCGGGATACTACGGTCGAGTACCCGGATGCCGACCGCCTGCTGGAGTTGATCAATCGCGAGACACGGGCGGGCGACAATGTCTTCTTTGACGCAATCGGCTTGGCGGAGGCGCTCTTCGGCGACCACATGATGGCGAATATGATCGTGATTGGCGCCGCCTATCAAGCCGGAACCCTGCCGATGGCGGCGGAAGCTATCGAGCGAGCCATCGAGTTGAACGGCGTCAAAGTCGCGGATAATCAACAGGCCTTTCGCGCCGGTAGATTGGCGGTGGCCGAGCCGGATTGGCTGGCCCGCCAAAAGATCGAGCGAGCGGACGCGGTTGAAACGACCATCGCGCTCTCCCCTGAAGCGCAAGCTCTTGTCAACAGTGTGCCGGCAACGGGCGAGTTGAAGCGCCTGGTCGAGATCCGCGCGCCGGAGTTGATCGCCTATCAGAATGAGGCCTATGCGCAGCGCTATGTCGATGACGTCAAGCGCGTATTCGCGGCGGAAGCGGCGGCTCGCCCCGGCGCCACGGACCTGAGTGAAGCTTTCGCCCGCTACCTCTTCAAGCTGATGGCATACAAAGACGAATACGAGGTGGCGCGCCTGAGCCTCAAGCCGGAAGTTCGGGACGCGCTCAATACGCAGTTTGGCGAGCGGGCGCGCAGGCATTATCACTTGCAGCCGCCGTTCCTGAAGGCGCTGGGCTTGAAGCGCAAAATCAAGGTCGGGCGCTGGTTTGAGCTGGTCTATCACTTGTTGCGCCGGCTTCGTTTCCTGCGGGGCACGCCCTTCGACCTCTTCGGATACGATCGCGTCCGGCGCGTGGAACGAGACTTGATTGTCCAGTATCGGCGGCTAGTCTTTGAGGTCGTGGAAACGCTGGACGCGGAAAACCATGCGCGCGCTGTTGAGTTGGCGAAGCTGCCGGACATGATCCGCGGCTACGACGAGGTCAAGTTGGGCAATGTGGAGCGCTTCTGGGAAGCGGCGCGGGGGCTGGGATTCTCGCGGCAGCGCTGAATTTAACCGCCGAGGACGCAGAGTACACAGAGAAAAGCTAAGCTAAGTGCCGGCTGCCTTCAATCATCGTCTGGCACTCGGGCGTATCGAAGTAGTCGCGCAGCCATTCCGCCCGCTCGCGCGCAGCTTCCCGCGCCAGTTGCGCCAAGCCCTCGTCTTTCATCCAATTCACCTTCTTGTTCTCCCGGATTAGTCCGCGCAAGGTTAAGTATTGCGCCTTTCTGCCGTTGCAGGGGCGGCAGAGCAGGATGCGGTTTTGGATATGATTTTCCCCGCCGTCCACCCTCGGAGTGATATGATCCAATTCCATGAACTCGCGTTCCAGTTCGCGTCCGCAACCGGCGCAGATGACATTGCCATTGCTCCGCTGCGCGAACTCCAGAACCCGCACAATTTGCCGATGCGTCAGCTTCTCCCATGGCTCAATGGCGCGGGGCGTCTTCAGCTTGAGCCCCGGCGCTGCCAATTCGTTGTCGTCTGTGCGTCGCGGCGGCTCGGTTTCGTAGTGGACGACTTTCGTCCAAAACTGCAGCGATTTCTTCTCCGCAGTGAGCATACCTTCTTCCGCAAGGCGGTTCAGGACGGTCTCATGCGCTTTGTCCCAGATGTCTATGCCAACCCATTGCCGCTCCAGTTGCTCAGCGGCGACCGGCGTGGTGGCACAGCCGCAGAAGGGATCGAGCACAATATCGCCTTTGTTGCTGCTGGCTTCGATTATGCGGCGGTAGAGCAAGAGGGGTTTCTGCGTAGGATAGCCAGTAATCTCTCCTCTGTTGTTGGGGAACCATCCCGACGAGCCATAGAGCGATCTAATATCCGTCCAGGTATCCGATAAGGGTACGCCGGGACTTTCGTCAAGATACTGTTTAACTATTTTCCCTTTTCGTTTTCTCGTGCGATACTTCCTACCGTCCGCGTCCGCGTGTCTAAACCACTTCGTCCGATAATTCTCCGAGTAGGGCGTAAACTGCTTGTTATAAATGTGCTTGCTATACTGCTTCGCGTAGACCAATATAGTTTCGTGCGACTTGATCGGCTTTTTCCCGCCAGCCCTGCCACCGGACGGCGTACCATAATTCCAGATTATCTCGGTTATGAAATTCTTCCGTCCAAATATGCCGTCCAAGAGGCATTTGACGTAAGCGACTGCTGTACGATCAAGATGGAGATAGAGCGTTCCATCTACTCGAAGTATTCGATGCATCTCCATCAAGCGCACGCCAAGCCAACATAAAAACGCGCCCATGTCATCGCCATACGCTAATCGAGCTCCCGTAATGACGCCCTCGACGGCGGGCCAGTCGTCTTTGATGCTGTCGGTCCATTCCTCATGCACATCATTGTCCCAGCGCCAGCGGTCTTTGAAACGGGCGCCGGCCGCCAGGCTGTCGGGCGTGGCGTGAAAGTCACGATTCTTGTTGAAAGGCGGGTCGGTAGCGATAAGGTTCACGGTTTCGCTGTTCATGCCGCGCAGGAAATCGAGATTGTCACCGTGATAGAGGGTGCGGTTCTTGAAGTTTGATTCTGCCATGCCTAAGCAAAACTCACATTACGTCAAACAGGCGAGCGATTCATGGTTCAATTTCGTGGACAAAACTATGAAAGACTATCGTCAAGATAGCATAGTCTGTTGCGCAAGGCTTTGCAACAGATTTGGTGGTAGTGTATCCTTTTCGGTTGAAACAGAAAAAACTTTGCCACCGAGTACACTGAGAAAAACGAGAGCGTCGAGAATCGTGTACGAAATATGCCCTTTTCTCAGTAGAATCAAGTTAGTCATGCGAAATTCAGCATAAGGTCGATATGTAGGGGCGACACTGTGTGTCGCCCGAAAATTCGCGCCTTTGTCGGCGGGCGATTCACAGAATCGCCCCTACACCGTTCTTCAGATTGTTGCATTACTTTCCTGATGTGACTTGTGTCCTTTGTGCCTTTGTGGTGAAGTTGATTTTGGTTCATTGGAATTTCAACCGACTTCGATACACTACCCGATAGTTGGCTTCTGTCGCAGCCACTCTTCGCGCAGCGCTACAGCGGTGGATTCGGCCGGTCGGATGATCGCATCCTTGAGCGCCCGGCGCGGCCGGTTATTCCGACGAACATCATTCCCAGATGTTGCTCATTTGCCAGGCATCAAGCCGCTTCAGCGCCGCCGGCCGTCCCTGCGCCCGCAATGAGACGCCGATGCTGTCGTCCCGCTCCGGATAGACACGGACGGCGACGCACTGCTTGCCATTGACAAATACTTCCACCACGCTGCGGTCGATAAATACGCGCAACTGCAGCGGCTCATCATCTTCCAGGAATACGGGCGCGGTTTCCGGCGCGCGCGAAAGCGCTTCCGGCATGGTCGAACTGTAGGATGTATCGATCGTGATCATGCTCTCATAGCGCTGCGGCAAGAGCGCCATCGCCGCCGAACTGGCATTCATCGCCTGCGATGTTGACAAGCCCTGCCGGTAACGATTGCCGCGATGCTTGTAAAACGCGATCCGCGTATATTCTTCCCGCTGCGGCGAGCGCAGGACATTCAACTCCACCAGCGGTGAATCGCCGGGATCCAACTCAAGCGCGAGTTCCATCGCATTGCCAGCGATCTCGTCCAGAACGATTTCTTCGTTGGCGGGCAGCGTCAGCCCTTCCCGCGCGCGATGCTCGCCGCGCAGCGACTCGATATCGCCGGCCGGCGCCATCAACAGTCGCCCGTCCGCGTCCAGCGTGAGCAGCCGCGGCAAGGTCATGATCTGGTTCCAACCGCGCGTGGGAATGCCTTGATTCATATTAAATATGACGACGACACCGCCTTTGCCGTCGGGCGCGGCCGAGGGCGCGTGCACACCCGAAGGCGTTGACGGGCCGAAGTTGAACAAGCCGCCGTCCGTCACAACAAACTTGTCCCGCGCTTCGTCATAATCGCCGAGCAAGTATTGGCCGCCGGTCATGTGGCTGTACATGAGAAATATATGTTTGTCTTCGCCGATGGGCCAAAAATAGGGGCAGGCGCCATCATCGCCGACGACCGTGTATTGATCGTCCTCGATGAAGGGATGGAGGTAATCCCAGTGTTCCAAATCGCGCGAGCGGAAGAGGAAATTGGCGCGCGCCGACTTGTTGGCCGGCCCTCGTGGCAGCCAGCCGCCGGAGAGCGCATAATAATCCTCGCCCTTTTTCCAGATGCAGGGGTCGAACACGCTGTAGGGCACTGGCTCGTCGGGACCAGGTATCGGGATCACGGCGCCTTCGCCGACCTTCTCCCAATTCAGCAAAAGCGGGTCGGAAGATAGCGCGACCATGTTGCCGAGCTTCGTGCCATGATACATCGCGATGACGCGGCCCTCTTCCACCAACGCCGTGCCGGAATAACAACAGTCCTCCGGATCGGGATAAATGGCATAGGGCAGATCGCGCCAGTGAATCAGATCATCGCTGACGGCATGGCCCCAGTGCTGGCGCTGGTCATCGGGTGGATAACCTTGATAAAAGAGGTGCCAGCGCCCTTGCCAAAAGCATAAACCATTGGGGTCATTCAGCGTGCTTTCCGGGCTGACGAAATGATAGAAGGGACGATGCCGCTCGCCCGAGAGGGCGCGGCGCGAATCCGCAAAGCGCTGCAGCATGGGGTTGGATGCCAGCTCCGCTTCCTGCTCTGCCAGCGTGTCGGAGAAATGGTATTTGGGTACTTTCGAACGGTAATCCGGTTTACTTGTCTCGCTCACTGCTGCCTCATTTCTCTCTCTCTGCGTAACAAGTCATTTCTTTATGAGACTTGAATCTGCTGAAATCTAATGCGTTGTATAGCCGCCGTCAACGACGATGCCAGCGCCGGTGATGTAACTGGCATCATCGGAGGCCAGAAATGCGGCGACGCTGGCGATTTCCTCCGGCTGACCGTTGCGCCCCAGCGGCACCTGGCGCAAGAACTCCGCATGCTCGTCCGCAGGCACAGCGCGCAGCCCCGGCGTCTTTACCGCGCCCGGCAGAATGGCGGCGACGCGCACTTTTGGCGCCAGCTCCAGCGACAGGGCGCGGGTCAGGGAAAGCACGCCGCCCTTGGCCGCCTGGTAAGCGGCGCTGCCGGCGAAACCAACGATGCTATGCACCGACCCCGTGATCAATATAACGCCGGTTTCGCTCTTCAACAAATGCGGTATCGCGAGTTTGGAACCTTTCCATACCGCGCGCAATGTCACCGCCAAGGTCCCGTCCCAGTCCTCATCCGTGATATCAGCGGCTGCGCCGGGCGTATTGCGGAAAGCGTTGTTATACAAGATATCCAAGCCGCCATATTCGCGCAGAGCGCCGTCGACCATGCGCTGCAGGTCGCTCTCCCGCCCGACATCGGTCTCGATGAACCTGGCCTTGCCACCGGCCGCGCTAATCTCTTCGGCGCAGGCTTGCCCGCCGTCGCGGTCAATGTCGGCGATGACCACGGCGGCGCCTTCCGCGGCGAAGCGCAGCGCCGTCGCCCGGCCGATGCCGGATGCCCCGCCGGTGATGATCGCCACTCTGTCTTGCAAACGCCTCATGATCGCTCCTGCGCCTTCATTCCTTATAGCGGATCAAAACGCCAGCCGGCGCCCGCGGCGCGCACATAACCCACTCCGGGAAAGGGGAAGTGAAAACCGTGAATCAGCGCCTTTTCTTCGGCAGCCCGCCGCAGCAGCATGCGCCGCGACTCAATGCCCCGCTCCGGCAGCTCGTCCCAGGCGGGATGCCAGGTCGTCCGCTCAATGTGAATCGGCAGATCCATCGTGTCGCCGACGCCGATCAAGCGCTCGTCGCCGGAAGCAACCGCCACCGAGATATGATGACGCGTGTGGCCCGGCGTTGGGATGCTGCGGATGCCAGGCGCGATTTCATCGCCCGCCTCGATCAACTGCAGTTGATCTTTAAAGGCCAACATGCATTCGCGCGCAAAGCGCAGATCCTCGATGACTTCTTCGCCCAATGCAGCGGCGTCAGCCTCCCGCGTCCAGTAATCCCACTCGCCGCGGACCATGACATGCCGCGCGTTGGGAAAGATCATGTCGCCGTTCTGCGCAACGCCGCCGCAGACATGATCGCGGTGACCATGCGTGATGATGATGAAGTCGATATCCTCGGGCCCATAACCGACCGCCGCCAAACCCGGCACGAGACGACCCAGGCTCGCATCAAAAAAAGGACCGCCGCCGCTGTCGATGAGGACGCGTTCGCTGCCCGTGTCGACGAGCAGGCAGTTGCATTGCAGATCGTAATGATCGTGCGCCATCCCGTGCCGCTGCAGCGCATCCGCCAATTCGCCCGGCGATGAGCCCTTGAAGAATGTCGGCAGAGTCACTGCGTCGATTGGCTGTACGCCATCGCTGATGGATACGCATTGGAAGTCGCCCAAGGTAAAACGAAGGACATTTTCGCCCATAGTTCGCTCCACAGTTAGCTGTCGATCGGCTTGCGCAGGATGCCCTGGCCTTGCACGCCCATTAGAATGACATCATCGCGGACGAGCATCGCGCTGGCGGCGCCGTCGGCCCGCAGCGCGATCTCCCAATTGCGCCCGCCATCCAAGGAGCGCAACACCGTACCATCCACGAGCGCAAACAGAGCGCCGCGCCCGGCCGCGCCCTCGACCACTTGCAACTGATTGACGGCGGAATCGATGCTATCCGCCGCCAAGCGCCGCCAATTCCGGCCCTCGTCCTGCGAGGCCAGCAGCCCGTTATCTTCTGTACCAGCCAGGAGCATCATTCCGCCCCTTGCGCCCGCGCCGAATACCGCCAGGCACAAGACAGGCGCGAGCTCGGCCGGGAAGTCCGCGACGCGCCAGGCGCGCCCGCCATTGCCGCTGCGATACAATCCGGTATCGGCGCCGGCCAGAATCGTCTCGTCGGCGCCCCAATTCGGTGAAAGCGCCAGGCAGAGCACATGCAGGTCAAACAGGCCGAAATTCCAAGGCTGCCAATGGACGCCGCGATCTTCCGAGGAAAACACGCCATCCTCCAGCGTGCCCGCCAGCAGGACGCCATCACGCTCGAATTCCGGCGAGGCGACCAAGCTGGAAAAGACCGGCGGCGGCGCCGGGAAGGCCGCCGTGAACCAGGTATCGCCACCGTCGCTCGAGCGCAAGATGCCGCCCTTTACAGCGGCGAAGACCGAGCGATCGCTCGCGAAGTCGGGAGAGACCGCCACGGCTGTAGTCAGTTGTTCTTGGGAAATGCGCAGCAACTCCCAGCTGAGGCCGCCGTCAAGGGAGCGGTACAGGCCGCTGCCGCAAGCGGCGAAGCAGACACCGCCCGGCGAAGCGGCCAAGGCATAGACCGTATCCGCCGGGTCGTCGAATTTGAGGCTATAGCTTGCTTGGCACATTCGGCCGCCTTAACCGGGGGACCGCGCGATATCCGGCGTCTTGTGACGCACAAGAACGTCAATCGTCAGCGCCATGCCGGCCGTCAGGACAGCGTTCCGAAGCGCCGATGCCTGGCATACGGCGCTATCCAACTGATTGCGCTCGCTGGTCAATTGTCCGTTGATCACATCAAAGGCGCTTCCGGCGTCGGCATGCGCCAGCCGCGCGAAGATTTCGCCCGGCTCATAACCGGCATTCTCGTAGATCGCCCGCGCCGGTTCCGCCAGCGCGTCGTACAGGATGCGGTAGGCAGCGCGTTCGTCGGCGTCCGCGCCGCCATTGAGCTTGGTCTCAAGCGCGCTGCGACAATTGAGCAAGGCCATGCCGCCGCCAGGCAGAACGCCGTCTTTCACCGCCGCGCGCATCGCCCCGGCAGTCGCTTCCGCGAGCGCCTTGCGCCGGTCGATCTCCGTATCCGAAAGACCGCCGATCCAAAGCGTTGCCGAGCCGCCCATCAGTTTGCCGATGCGCGCGCGGACCTTGTCGCGGTAGTCGGCATCCTCCGTCCGCTGGTACTGCATCTGCAAGTTGCTGACGTGCTGCCGCAATTGACGCGGGTCCCCTTTGCCGGCGATGATGCCGAAGTTGTGCGGGCTGGCCCAGGCGCGGCGCGCGCCACCGAAGTTGGCGCGCTCGATGTCTTTCAAGCGGTGCCCCGCATCCTTTAGCAGCGGTGTTGCGCCGGTCAAGACCGCCAGGTCTGCGATTGCCGCCTGGCGATCATCGGGATTGGCGCCGGGCCCGCGCACCGCCATCACGCGGAAGTTCTTGAGTTTGCCATTCGCCAGCATCAAACCCGCGATGGCATCGGCGGACAACTCGCCGGCGATCAACAGGAGCTTTTCGATCTTTTCTTCCACCGCGATTTCCAGCATCGGCATGATATGTCGCGGGTCGTTCACCTGGAAATCAGCGATCACGATAGCCGGCTCTTCATAAACGGTCTGCAATTCCCAGCGATTTTCGATCATATCGCGGGAGAACAAGCCGCTGTTCCAGAACATGCCTTCGATGTATTCCCGGCTCAATTCGCGGCTATGGGCTTTGCGGATGTCCAATTGACCGTAAGCGCCGATGATATCGAAGATCTCGCCCAGCAAACGCGCCAGCGGCCGATCATGGCAAATCGATTCGGCGACCTGCGCCAGCGCCTCTTTGCCTTCGACCCGCGTCGTCTGCCCGTTCAAGCCTTCCAGCGCGAGCGCAAGCGCCCGCTCCAGATAATGCCGCAGGCGCATGGCATTGCCGCCCGCCGCCAGATAATGCACGCCGCCGGCATACAGGGCGCCCAGCAGCACCGCGGCGGTAGCGCTGCCATCGCCCATCGTTTCGTGCTGACGGCAGATCAAAGCCCGAGCCAGCATCGCGCCGATATCTTCGTCGCGTTCGCTCAATTCAATGACGCGGCGCGCAATGATGCCGCCATTATCCAGGACATCAGGTGTTTTCTTGTCGTTGTCGAGATGGCTGACGGCGACGGTGCGCGGCGTCGGCCCCAATGTCGGGCGCACGGCCGCCACCAGTTTTTCGATGCCGCGCCCAATGTGCTGATGCGCGCTCGGCTGGAAAACCAGGCCCGGCCGATAGGACTTGCGCGAGGGAAAGGGTTTTTCTTCACTCATGGCGCTATTGTGGCGGCAGCGAAAGCAAGGGCGGGCTAGCCTTTGATCGCGCCGCGCATGATGCCTTCGATAAGGTACCGCTGGCCTACCAGAAAGATCAGGATGACCGGCACCAAGGACATCACCACGCCCGCCAGCACCACCGCAATGGAACCAGTCATCATATAGCCTTGCAGTTGGAAGATCCCGAGCGTGATCGGAAAGTTCTCGTTGTCGATTAGAAAGATTAAGGGACGGAAGAACTCGTTCCAATGAAAGTTGAAGCTCAATATCGCCAGCACCGCCAGCCCCGGTTTGACCAGCGGCAAATAAATCCGATAGAAGAGCTGCCATTGATTGGCGCCGTCCATCAAGCCCGATTCTTCCAATTCGATCGGGATCGTCAGGAAATATTGACGCAGCAAGAAAGTGCCGAAGGCGGTCGGCACGGCCGGCAAGATCAGCGACCAGAGCGTGTCGACCAAGCCCATATTGCGCAGGAAGATGAATACCGGTATCACCACCGCCTGTATCGGTATCATCATGGTCGCCAGCACCACCCAGAACAAGAGATCGCGGCCCGCAAAATCCAGCCGGGCGAAGGCGTAGCCAGCCAGCGCTGCCGAGATCAATTGCCCGACGACCGTGCCCCAGGTGATGAGCGTGCTATTGATGATCTGCCGCCCAAAGGGCACTTTTTCAAAGACTTCCGCGTAGTTTTCAACCGCGAAATCCGTCGGCAGCCATTTCGGCGGCACGGTGAAAGAATCCTTGCCTTTGCGCAAAGATGTCGAGAATGTCCATACCATCGGCGCGATGATGACGATGCTGAGCAGGAATAAGAATATGACCGGCACATACTTGCCGGCGACAAAGGAAACAACATGCAACCTGTGTTGCGCTGCGCTGACATCGCCGGGATCGCGCATAACGTTAGCGGTCATCAAGTATCTCCCGGAATCGCCTATTGATAGAAAACCCAGCGCCGGCTCATCCACATCTGCACCAAGGTAAAAGCCAGGATGACCAGGAAGAGCACCACGGCAATGGCGGAGCCGTAGCCATACTCAATATTCTTGAAAGCCGCTTCATAGAGCACCATTACCGCCGTGCGGCTGGCATTGCCCGGTCCGCCGCGCGTCATGATAAAGGGCTCCTCAAACACCTGAACCGCGCCGATGACGCCAGTGACCGCGGCAAACAGTATCTGCGGACTTAGCAGAGGAATCGTCACCGACCACAAGCGCCGGAAGCCTTGCGCGCCATCAACATCCGCCGCGTCAAGCACCTCGCGCGAAATATTCGACAAGCCGCCCAGGAAAAGCACAAAGGTGAAACCAAGATTGCGCCAAGCCGACATAATGACAATCGTGATTAGCACCCAATCGGCTGAAGTCTTCCAGGGGATCTGCTGCACGCCCATGAGACCGAGGTAATAATTCAGCGGTCCAAATTCTTTATGGAAGATATAACCCATGACGACAGCGACCGCCGCGCCCGACATCAAGAGCGGCAAGAAAAAAGCGGTGCGAAAATAATAACGCATGGCTGTTTGGGTGATGCGATGCACGCCCATCGCCAGCAGCAGCCCGATGGACACCTGAGTCGCCACCGCCAACACTGTGAATTTGAGTGTATTGCCAAAGCTGATCGCTATTCGGACATCGCCTAAGAGCCGCTCATAGTTCGCCAGTTCGACGTAATCCGGCGGCTTGAAGATATTCCAGCGGAACAAGCTGAGACCAAAGGAGACAAAAACCGGACCTGCTGTAAATATGAAAATGCCAAGCAAGGTCGGCAATAAGAACATATACCCTAGAATGGCGCGGCGCCGGCGCAAGCCGTCCATGGTATCCTGCATCAGCCAATGCCAGAGCCCGCCGCCGTCGCTTGCTCCTTTTGCTGTCGTCATCGCGTGTCCTTAATCAAGGGAAAAGGTAGAGCCAATACAATCTGCATTGGCTCTGCATGCTGCTCAATCTTAGTCGTCGCCGTAATACTGCGGCTGACGAGCGGTCAGATCTTCCAATTCCTGCTGCATCAGATCTAGCGCGTCTTGCGGGCTCATCGCGCCGGACATCGCATTGCTGGTGCCGGTGGTGAAGATGGTCGTCATCGGGTTCGACCAGGGCGGCGCCGGGATTGGCGAAGTCGATGGATGGTCATCCAGCGTGCCATAGAAGACATCGCTGTTGGCTGGTCCCGTCGATTCGAAGGCGTCAGCCTGGCTGTAAGAGCGGCGCGCCGGCGTGGTGATGATCACCGGATTGAAGAATTCGCTGCTCTGGAAGCCTTCGTGGCTGACCTCGATCTTCATGAATTCCCAAGCTTCGTCCGGGGCTGTGGCTACGGTAGCAAGCCAGTGACCGCCGGTGCCAAACTGATGCTTTTGATTGCGCCAATTCGGCCAGTACTGGACATCGAAGTCGCCTTTTGCCATGCCTTCGTTGCCCAGGCGGCCAGCCCAGAAGCCGCCAGCCGGCGTCATGCACAGCAAACCGGTCGAATAGAAGCCGGTCAGTGTTTGACCGCTGCCCATTTCAATATCGGGCGTGACGCCTTCTTGCCAGAGGTCGACGTTCAACTGAAGCGCTTCGACCACCTCAGGCGAGTTGGCGATGGGCGTGCGCCAGCGGAAGCCGCCGCCGCGTCCGTCTGCCGCCGCGTCGCCTTCGTAGTAGCCGTCCCAGACCCAATCGCCGCCGGGCGCGCGTTCCTCGGTGTAGAGGTTGCCGCCAGCGACGAAGATCCAAGGCATCCAGCTGCCCCAGAGGCGGTTGGTCCAGGCATAGCCGAAGACTTCGGTATTGCCAGCGTCATCTTTCTTGGTGGTGCCGCGGGCGATCTCGACGAAATCATCCTTGGTCCATTCCGGTCCCGGAACCTCAAAGCCATTCTCAGCCAATACGTTGGTGTTGAAATACAAATTGGCGGCGTTGAAGTCGCGCGGCGGCTCGTACAAGCTGCCCTCGTACATCATTGCTTCCACCAGCGAGGGATGGACATCGGAGAAGAAATCAGTCCAAAAGTCCTGATCGGGATCGCCAGTGACACGATCATCAAGCGGCGCGGCCAAGCCTTGCCCGGCGAAGAGCTGGCAGGCTTCCGTCGCGGCATAACCAACGTCGATAGACTCGCCAGCGGCGACCAGCGCCAGGATCTTGGCGGCGACTTCTTCATGGTCGATGCCTGTCAACACGACCCATTCCACTTCCACATTTGGATGGCGCGCGATCATGATATCGGCGACCGGCTGCAAGGTATTGTCATCAAGACCAGCCGTCTGAACCTTGATTGTCACCGAATCTTGCGCGACCACCGTAACCGGCAAGCCGCTCATGACCAAGCCAGCGCTGCCGGCGCCCGCCAGTTTCAGCAGATCACGACGACTCATTTTCTTTTCTGCGCTCATGTTTCCTCCTTTAACAATCCTAATCGCCTGCGAGGTAATTCCCCTGCTCATTAGTCAGTAGCCACCTCCTTAAATAGCAAACCAATGCAACCATGAAGCTGCGCCCCGCTATTGCTCTTTGGCGCGAACTTCAGCCAGCCGTCAACATAACATGATTTTGGCGTCTCAACAATTCAAAATCCATGCCAACAAGAGAACCTACCGAATAGTATCGCAATCGCGGCTATTCGGCAAAATAATCCCGCTCGCGCGCAGGGCAATCGCATCAAATTTAAATTGCGCCGATAAATGACATTTTCCCCTCAAATTATGTAATCCGTAGGGGCGTTTCGCTGAAACGCCCGCAATTTGCAGGCCATTTTCAACGGGCGTCTCACGAGACGCCCCTACAT
>JAJDUC010000018.1 GCA_022826865.1 Anaerolineae bacterium | reverse complement strand
TGACTAGAGCCGCGGGGGTACACCCGGATCCATCCCGAACCCGGCAGTTAAGCCCGCGAGCGCAGATGGTACTGCATTGGAGACGATGTGGGAGAGTATGCCGTTGCCAACACTTCACTCTTATGCGCCACCCTCTTTTTTTGTACCATTCCGCAAGTTTTCGCCGTCGACCCTTCGGTAATTCCGGATGAGCCAGTTAAACCGATCATCATCGCACTTCGCCATAATTGCTGCCTGCCTCGCCATCGTCTATTTCATGGGCCTAACGAACCTGACGGCAAAGCCCATGTCCTGGGCCTCCGAATGGCATTCCCTTAAGCACCTCTACGCCTCGCATTGGCAGCCATCATTCACCCTCGCGGAAACGCTCACAAGTGTGTCCGAACGCAGCGAGGATCACGGACCCCTTTATTTCATAATCTTGAGCTTTTGGCGCGATATTTTCGGGCGCGACCTGGCCACCTACCGGTTGCTGTCGCTTTATTTCGGCCTGATTGCCATCGCCTTCACATACCGATTAGCCCTATTGAGCCGCGACAATGACTTGGCGCTGGCGGCGGCGGTTGCCATCTCATTTCTGTCGCTTTTCATTTATTTCACATACAAAGTCAGAATGTATTCGCTGCTGTCTATGCTCGTTCCCATTGTCGCATGGCAATATTGGAGAATCGCGCAGGAATGCAGGCGCGTCCGCTGGTGGAATTGGCTCACGCTTATTGTCGGCTCCGCCGCTATCGTTGCGGTGCATTATTTTGGCGTCCTGCTGCTCGCCGCGATCGGGGTCTACCACCTTCTATTCGCTCCAAAAGGCAGGCGCTGGATGAGCGTCTGCCTGGCCATGGGCGCTGCCGGGCTCCTGTTTTCGCCCTGGCTGCCGGTCGTCTTCAAAGCCGTGGCTATCAGAACCGTGCCCGAAGACGAAGGCCTGCCCCTTATTCAAGCTGTTGTGGCTCTGATAGGGCTGTATACCAATGGTTTGACCCCGATAGTCCCCCTGGTCATCGGCGCGGTCGCGCTTGGATTCCGCCGCCTGGCTAAGTTTCAGCGCTACATCTTGCTGCTTGCCAGCCTGATAACCCTCTTTTTGCTGCTGGGAAATGAAGTCACACCCTTGCTCATTGCAAGGCGACTTCGCTACACGATCATTTTGGCGGTTCCCTGGGCTTGCATCATCGCGATCGCCCTGAGCTTGCTGCCCAGACGCCCTATCGCGCAGTTGCTCTTCTCCGGAATATGGATTGCCGCGTTTTTCATCTACAACGATTCATACGATTTTTTGCTTTACACGAATCGCATCACATCAAGTGTCAGGCAGGAAGAATTCCCGCATTATCAAGATTTCCATTATGAGTCGGCCAGCTTGCCCGGTCACAACGAGCTTATTTTGAGCTTTCACCCTTCGGGGCGCGTTAGCTCCCGAGTCATCGATCACTATCGAAAACTGCTCAAGACCTGGAAGCACGTCGTCCACATTTCCTATGATGCCGTCGGCGATCTGGTTATCCAGAGCAATCTTTCAACATTTAAATCCTTGGACGCGATCAACAGGAACGCGGTCGGTATCTGGGTCATTTTCAATCCGCAGCAGACCGAGCTGAATCTAATGCCGGTATATCGGGATTGGTTCTCGCAGAATTACCGGCATTGCCATAGATTCCTGGAATCAAACGACAGCATTATCGACTATTACTTGAAGCCGACAATTCCTTGTGAAGTCGTCACGGCCGCGGAGCCCTTCAAGGTCCGCTACGACAATGGCACCGAACTCGGCAACATGCTTATCGAAGAAGAGCCTGAGACAATTACATTCTTTCTTTGGTGGCGCCATACCATTGGAAAAGACTACGCCTTTTCCATTCAGATATTCGACGAACAAGGCGCAAAACTGCGACAGGTCGATCACATCATTAGCGATGAACCCATTGATGTATTCGAATTTGAAATCGCTTCGCTGCCAGCGGCAGAATATGTCGCCAAGCTCATCGTTTATGACAGCGAAACAATAGAAAGACAGCCGGGCATGGTCGTCAGCAACGGTCATAGAATCGAGCGCATGCTGGATATCGCTCGTTTTTCGGTCGAAAGCTAGCCTTTTGCATCTAGCTACGAGGCGCAACTCCGCCGCAAGTCTTGCAGGCGGAACACTGCTACAAAATCGTCGTTATGCGCCGGCGCAATATTGCGAAAGCTCTCCCCGATCTCGCCCGCCCGCGGTCGCAATCTGTGAAAGACGATGTGGGTGAATCCAGTTGCGTCGAGCTCGTCCAACGCCGTCATGAAAGCCTCCTTCGCGCCGCCGCCGCACGTGGCCGGCAAGTAACTGTACCAGTTGCTCAATATGAAATTGGCTCGGATGAAAGCGAAGGCCTCGTCAGGCGTGCGGCTGATCGCGCCTTCCGCCTGTGGGAAGCCGCTGAGCGCTTGAAACAGATTGTAATGCTTGGAATTGCCGCGGCCCATCGGCAAGTTGATGATCCGAATCTCCTCGCTGTTTTCTGTCGCAAGCCAATCAAGATAGGCGACCCGCTCTCCGCGAATGACATTGCCCTCTACCGGGATCACATATTCAGTCGCCGTCAAGGCGATCAACACCAAGACAAACCAGCGCGAAGCCGTCACGGGCAGCCGCTTGCGCAGGGCCGATAATCCAGCGCAGGCTAGAACCGCCAGGGGCAAGAGACAGCCGATGATAAAGTTGTCCGTCTCAACAAAGGCTTCGAATATAAAGGGCAACAAGATGTTGAGGTGGTGCTTGGGCAGGACAATATCCTGATACGTCATCCCGTTGATGCTCAAGAAGGAGCCGAGACGCAATACCAGGAAGATGGCGGCCAGCGCCAGCCAAGGCAGCATTTGCCGTCGAGCGGACTTATCGAACAGGCCGACGCCGATGAGCAAAAGGGGCGCATATCCCAGATAACTTGTTGGGCTGAAGCGTCTCGCGCTGGCGCCATCAGTTGGAAAAATGGCATCGGCGGCGGACTCCTGTGCCGGTCCGACGACCGGATTCCTGTGATTGACGAAGTATGAGATCAGATCCTGATTCCGTTCGCTGTCCGTCCATTCCAGGGCCGCGCCAAAGGATTGCGAATCGCTCAACATCGGAAAGATGCGCCACAAGCTGGCGACAACAAGCGCCAGGAGGAACAGAGCAACATACCGCCAGAAACGTTGCTCGCGCCATCTTGACCTGGCAAATGCGATGATGCCCCCGCCCAGCGTCATGAGAATACAGATGTAGGCATAGATGTTGATGATGCTGGTTAATCCTGTCACGACGCCGGAGGCCAAGGCCAGCGGCCAGCGCTTCTCCACCAGGCCGCGATGGAAGAAATAGATGGCCCAAGGCAGCGTGGCGATTAGCGCATTATTCGGATGATGCGGATGCCCGATGACATGCGGGCTGCAGCCGAATATGACGGCGCCGAATAGCGCAATCCACTTGTTCTCAAACAGATAGAGCAAGTACACATAAGCGGAAAGAGCCGACAAGTAGATGATGAGCAGATAAGCCAGGCAAAATGCATTTGAAACCGGCATGACGGTTTGCAGCGCGTTCACCACGATGACATAAGGAAAATTGATCGGGTGATAGACCAGTGATACGCCCTCTGGGAAAAACAGCGCATTGCTGTGAAAGCGGTCCGCCGATCCGTTGAGCACTTGCCCCCCGTACCAAACATCCCAGATCTCGATGAAGACATCGCTGCTCTTGCCGGTT
The DNA here is from genome assembly GCA_022826865.1 of Anaerolineae bacterium. Lineage (GTDB taxonomy): Bacteria > Chloroflexota > Anaerolineae > Aggregatilineales > Phototrophicaceae > UBA6055. The sequence continues at coordinate 35,612 of JAJDUC010000018.1, read as the reverse complement.
GGCAGCCAAAAGACATCCGTCCTGAACACAAATTCAATAGTCGGAAATGTCATTATCAGGATCAACACAGCTGTGATCGCAAGACAATGAATATGGTCGCGCAAGATGAACCCGAGCCGCTTCATGACCATCCTTATGCCGGAAGTCCCTTCACTCCGACAACTCTATCATATCGCGCGGACAGGGCAAATCGAGGCCTGCGGCCGGCGTGATTCCCGCCTTGCCCAGCAGGGCAAGATTCTATATGCTTGGCACAAATCCATATACACTTGCAAGGTGTTGGGTTCGCCAAGAGATGAGCATTCGGAAGCCGAATCAGGCCGCCGACGGTCCACAGTGGGTCGCGGTATATGTCACGCATAACCTGCCTGAAGCGCATATCCTGCTTGGCAAATTGGAGGCGCATGAGCTGCCGGCCATGATCCATCAAGAAGCGGGCGCTAACGCGCTCGGGATCACCTTGGGAAACCTGGGCGAAGTCAAAATACTGGTTTCGCCGCCAGATTACGAGCGGGCTTTGGCGCTTCTATTCCCCGAAGACAGAGACCAGATCGAAGCCAGCAACGACAAGATCCAAGTGATATGGCAGGACGACGGCGACGGCGCGGAGTACTACGTTGACGATGACGAAGAATGATACCCTGACGCGCATACCCGGCATAAAAGTTGGCCATTATACGGACTTGGATGCCGCCACCGGATGCACGGTTGTACGCTGCCCCCCAAAAACGGTCGGCGCTGTTGATGTCCGCGGCGGCGCGCCCGGCACACGGGAGACCGACCTGCTCCAGGCGCAGAATCTTGTGGAAGAAGTTACCGCGGTGGTCCTGTCCGGCGGCAGCGCATTCGGCTTGGGCGCGGCAGATGGCGTGATGCGCTGGCACGCGGAAAGAGGACTGGGCTACCGGTCGCGCAGCGATGTCATCGTGCCCATCGTGCCGGCGGCGATCCTCTTTGATTTAACGATCGGCGCAAGCGTCTATCCCGATGGCCGCGCCGGCCAGCAAGCTTGTGAGGCGGCCAGCGCCGAACCAGTCGCTATGGGCAGCGTCGGCGCCGGAACCGGCGCGCGAATCGGCGCGATTAGAGGCAATGAACGCGCCAGCAAAGGCGGCATCGGTTCCGCGGCTGTTGAATTGCCTAATGGGCTCATTGTTGCAGCGCTCATGGCCGTCAACGCGGCCGGCAATATCATCGACGAGAAGGGGGAAATTCTGGCCGGATTGCGCTCCGCCGATGGCGCAGGCTTTCAATCCGTCCTCGGGGCAATGTCAGAAATGGCTGCCGCGCAGGCGGAAGCATCGGCGCGCGACGCCACAGTGATCGGTGTCGTCGCCAGCAATGGCGCGCTCACAAAGGCGCAAGCGCAAAAGGTTGCGCAGATGGCGCAGGACGGAATCGCGCGGGCCGTAAATCCCTCACATACCATGTTCGATGGCGATACCATCTTTGCCTTGGCCACCGGTGAAATTCCGGCTGACACCAGCTATGTCGGCGCCTACAGCGCAGAAATGGTGGCCCGGGCTATCCGCCGGGCGGCGCTTCACGCGACGTCCCTGGCCGGCGTGCGCGCCATTTCCGCTCAATAAACAACTCCTATGGCGCCACAGAAACTGGGTCGCACGGCACGACGTTTAAGAGATTCACCTCATGTCTTAACATGAATTTAGCGCAGAGGGCTTATGTTAAGGGGACGACAATAATACCATTGGTAGACATGGCCAAGAAGAAAATCCTGCTGGTTGAGGACGAAGAAAAGCTGCTCGCGAACCTCGCGGACAAGTTGCAGGCGGAGGGTTACGACGTATTCAGCGCCGCGGACGGGGAAGCAGGCTGGGAGTTGGTGCAGGGCGACAGCTTTGACCTAATCGTTCTGGATATCATGCTGCCGCGCCTGGATGGTCTAAGCTTATGCCGCATGATTCGCAATGACAGCCGAACCGCCGATGTGCCCATCATTATGTTGACGGCGCGCGGCACCGAAGTTGACAAGATCGTCGGCCTGGAGAGCGGCGCGGATGACTATGTCGTCAAACCTTTCGGTCTTGGCGAGTTCCTGGCGCGCGTTCGCGTGCAAATGCGCCGTCCGCTGATGGACCGCGGACTGCAACAGGATGAATTGATATCGGGCGATCTGCGCCTTGACCTGACCGGCCGGCGCGTCTTCAAGGATGAAGAAGAGGTCAAGCTGACCAACAAGGAATTTGATCTGTTGACTGTCTTTATGCGGAATGTTAAGGCGGTTCTCTCGCGCGATCTGATTCTGACGAACGTCTGGGGCTACGACTATTATCCCATGGACAAGCGCACCGTCGATGTGCACATCCGCTGGCTGCGAGAAAAAATCGAAGAGAATCCATCCAGCCCCAAACGAATCAGCACAGTTCGCGGAGTCGGGTACCGCTTCGAGGGCTGATGATGGAGTTTCTTTTAACGCTCGCAGTTATTGCTCTCCTCGGTCTGGCATTCTTCCTCAGTCATCAAAGCCGCGCGAACAAAGGCCTGAGGGCGGACGCGGTCAAGCGCGAAGCAACCATCGCCCAACTACAGTCGCAATTGACGGCGCTTGAAGGCGAGGCGCTTGAAAACAAGGCCGCCTTGGCCGCTGTTAGCAATGTGCTATTGGATCCTGTTTTTTTGCTGGATGAAGATCTGACTATCCGCATGCACAACCGATCGGCCGCCGAAATCGTTTCCGGCGGCAGCGCGGTCGGCAAGCGCTTGCCCGACGTCATGCAGTCGCCGGAGTTGCTGGCGTTGGTGGAGCTGACGCTGCGGGCGGAGGAGACGCTCGAAGAGCAATTTGTCATCGGCTCTGTCAATTTCCGCGCGCGCAGCCAAGTGATGCCCCGCGCGGGCGGCCGGCGCTTTGTCGCCATCGCGCTACAGGATATTACCGACCTGGTCAACTTGAGCCGGGCGCGGCGGGATCTAGTCGCCAACATATCACATGAGCTGCGTACGCCCATCACTCGCATTCGCTTGATCATCGAAGGCTTGTTCCTGGACGCGGATAAACCCAAACGCAAGGCGAGCATTCAATCTCTCAAGGAGATTGCAATGGAGACCGATGCCCTGCTTTGGCTGTCGCAAGAGCTGCTTGATTTATCCATGATCGAATCCGGTCAGTCGATCATGCGCCTCGTCAAGACTCCGCTGAAACAGGTAGTCGACGAATCCATCGAACGTTTCGAATCCCACGCCGAGATGAAGGATCTGCTCGTCGTCAGCCACGTGCCGGAAAATCTGGATGTTCTCTGCGATGTGGATCAAATCAAACGCGTATTTGGCAACCTCATCCACAATGCCATCAAGTGGTCGCCGAAGAAAGAAGCGATTACGATAACGGCGTCGCCAAAGGGCGAGGAGGTTTCGGTTTCCGTCCTCGATAATGGTCCGGGCGTGCCCGATGAATTGCGTCAGCGGATATTCGAGCGCTTTTACCAAGCGGACATCTCTCGCTCCGGCGACGAGGGCACCGGCCTTGGGTTGGCGATCTGCAAGCATATTGTCGAAGCGCATGGCGGGCGCATCTGGGCGGAAGGCGATCGACAAGGCAGCGGCGGCTGCTTTGTTTTCACCCTGCTGAAAGCTGAAGCGGAGAGCGAGGCTGCATCAATGCCGGCCCCGGAGGAATCTTCGCTCGAAAAGGCTTCCACGCTGCTGCCCTAGTCGCGCGCGGGCGCCCACGATTCAGATTGAATCCTGAACAATTACTGTTATACTGCAAGCGAAGACCATATTAGCCAACCTTTCGGGGCAGGGTGGAATTCCCTACCGGCGGTGATGCATGCTCGGCATGACAAGCCCGTGACCCTGAACTCGCGACGGTCCCGCAGGCTTCGGGGATCGAAGCGATTGCCAGGTGGATTTCGGTGAGAAACCGAAGCCGACGGTGATAGTCCGGATGGGAGAAGGGTGAGCAGGCTGTTTCTGGCAGCGTGTTGGCGTCAGTATGCGGGCACTCCTGCGCCGACGTTACGCTCCCGTCGCAGAATGGCATATCGCCCTTCTTAAGTTTCGCCTGGAAAGCGCGATATGCAAGAATCATCCAGGACCGCAACGGCGAAGATTGAAAAGCGATCCTTGAGCGCGCGCGGCAATACGCTGCGGCGGCTTTCGCCCCTTGCCACGGTTCTGCTTCTGCTGCTTATCTGGCTGTGGATAAGCGACCGAGAGATTATTTCGCCGATTCTCGTCCCGCCGCCCGCGGACGTCGCCGCCGCCTTTGCCGATGCGCTGGCGGATGGCAGCCTGGCTGCCCACAGTTTCACGACTTTGGGCGAGATGTTCTATGGGCTGCTGCTAGGCGTCGGCATCGGGCTGGCCATCGGCTACGCCATCGCCAAGGCGCCCGTCCTGGAACATGTCTTGTCTCCGATTATTGTCGCCTTTCAGTCGACGCCAATCGTGGCCTATGCGCCGCTCTTGATCATTTGGTTTGGCACGGGCCCGGCGAGCAAAGTTGTGACCACCGCCGTCATCGTATTCTTTCCCACGCTTGTCAATACCATCGCTGGCGTCCGCGCCGTATCCCCTAACCTGCTGGATGTGATGCGCTCGCTCGACGCCGGTCGCTGGCAAATCTTCCGCCTGCTTGAATTGCCCGCTGCCAGCCCTGTGCTGCTCGCTGGTCTCAAGACAAGCTCCACCCTGGCAGTGATCGGCGCCGTCGTGGGCGAGTTCGTAAATCCCCAGCGCGGACTGGGTTACCTGGTCACGTCCGCTCGCAATCGCTACGATACGCCGCTCGTGTATGTTTCCGTACTGACCATGACGGCCATCGCGCTCAGCTTGTACAGCCTGGTGGCGCTTGTGGAATGGCGCTGCCTTTCATGGCGCCGCCGCTCGCTCAATTAGATGAGGAGAATTCGACAGCAAATGCGCAATCGCATCCTTGGCTCTTTATTACTCGTCTGCCTCTCCGTCTTGTCCGTTTCAGCGTCCGACCAAAGCATTTTGCTGACGTTCATTCCAAATGTTCAGTTTTCGCCCTTCTACGTGGGCATCGACGGCGGCTACTTCGAAGAGGCCGGCTTCAACGTGACGCTGGAGCATTTGCAGGAACCGGACGTGCTGGACCTGGTCGCGGTAGGTCAAGCGAACTTTGGCATCGTCAGCGGCGAACAGGTGATTCTGGCGCGCGCGCAGGGGCGCGATGTGGTCTACGTCTTTGAATGGTTTCAGCGATATCCGGTTGGTCTCGCCTATTCCAGCGCCTTGGACTTAAGCGATCTCAGTGATTTGAGCGGCTTGAAGGTCGGCATCCCGGGGCGCTTCGGCGCCAGCTATAGCGGATTGACCACGCTGCTGCACAGCGCCGGACTAACCGAAGACGATATCGAAGTTGTCGAAATCGGCTTTAACGCGCCCGAGGTTTTCTGCCTGGGCGAGATCGACGCCGCCATTGTATATGTCAACAATGAGCCATTGCAGATTCGCGAACGGGCCCAAGCCGGCGACTGCGGCGCCGTCGCCGATGTCGATGTGGTCTCGGTCGCCTCGCAAGTGGACCTGGTGTCCAATGGCATGATCGTCAGCCGGGACTTGCTGGCTGATGAGCCTGGCGCGGCGCGACGGATGGCGGGCGCGCTGGGCGCTGCGCTGCGGGAGGCGATAGATAATCCAGCCGGCGCTTATCTGACCAGCTTGAATCATGTGGATGATCTCCCCCAAAGCGCGGACTTCGTCGCCGAGCTTCAAGCCGCCAGCGAGCGCCAGCGGGCCTTCCTGGCCGCGAATCCCGATCGCGCCGCGATCGCGCGCAGCCGGCAGGACCTGGCGGAAGCGTTGGCGGCGCAGTTTGAAGCCGCTCTGCTCACGCAGTTCAATGTTCTTCTCAATACGATCGAACTGTGGGAGGCCGATCGGCTGGGTTATAGCGATCTGGCATCCTGGGAAGCGATGCGCGAAACGCTTGACTTGATGGGCTACCTGGACGGGGATTTGGGCGATCTGGCGGACGCCTTTACAAATGAATTCCTCGCCGGAAACGACGGGTGAAGCTCAGCCTGGAGAACCTAGCTGTCGCCTTTAGCGATCCCCAAGGCGGGTTGCTTCCGGCCTTGGGGCCGGTGAGCCTGGCGGTAGGCGAAGACGAATTCGTATGTCTCATCGGCCCTAGCGGCTGCGGCAAGACAACTCTGATCCGCGTGCTGGCCGGATTGCAGGCGCCGACTTCCGGCATAGCGCTTTGCGACGGCGTGCCAATTGCCCGACCCATGCGCGGTTTCGCCATCATGTTTCAGGAGGCCAACCTGATGCCCTGGCGCACCGTCCTGGACAATATCGCATTGCCTCTTGAAGTCGCCGGCGTACCGGCCGCGAATCGATACAAGACGGTCCGCGCGCTCCTGCCATTGCTTCAATTGGAGAACTTCGATCAGGCTTATCCGGCGGAGTTGTCCGGCGGGATGGCGCAGCGGGTCGCGCTCGGCCGAGTCATGGTGCAGGAACCGCAGGTCTGGCTCCTGGATGAGCCCTTTGGGGCGCTTGATGCGCTAACGAGGGAAAAACTCAGCCTGGAGCTGCTGCAGTTGCGCTCGCGTACTACGCAGATAATCATCATGGTGACACATAACATCAGTGAAGCGGTTCTGCTTGCCGATCGCGTCATCGTATTGTCGCCGCGTCCGGGCCGGCTTGTCGCCGATGTTCGGGTGGATCTGCCGCGTCCCCGATTCCCGGAAATGATTTACGAGCGCGATTTCCTGCGTCTGGCAAAACGGATAAGAGCGAGCATAGACGAGATCAGCGGATGAGCCGGGCATTTATGCTCAAGCGCGGATTCGGCATCGCTGCCGCGCCGTAGCGGCAATCGCCGATCTGGTTTCGGCGCCTTATGCGCTAAAGTAGGGATTCATCTTGGCGCAAACCGGCCACAATTGTATAGGATCCTAGCATGAACTTTAGCGCAGAAAAGATCCGTTCCCGTTTCCCGTCATTGAGTGTCGCGGCCGCCGACGGCTCGACGCCGGTATTTCTGGACAATCCAGCCGGCACGCAGGTGCCGCGTTCGGTGATGGATGCGGTCACCGATTATTACCTGACGATGAATGCAAATTCCGGCGGAAGTTTCGTCACGAGTCTGCGCAATGACGAGATGGCGGCGCAGACTCGTCAGCGCCTGGCTGACTTTCTCAACGCGCCCAGCGTTGACGAGATTGTCATTGGTCCCAATATGACATCGCTGAATTTCAAGCTAAGCCGCGCAATCGCCAAGACCTTGTCCCCCGGCGACGAGATCGTTCTTACGCGTATGGACCACGACGCCAACATTGCTCCCTGGATCGCGATAGCAAAGGACTGCCAGCTCGGGCTGAAGTGGGTTGATATCAATGTGGACGATTGCACTCTGGATATGGGCTCGCTGGAAGAGGCGCTGACGGAGAAGACGCGAGTCGTCGCCACGGTACAGGCGTCGAATGCCGTTGGCACAATCAACCCGGTGAAGCAGATTGCGGGCATGGCGCAGGCGGTCGGCGCCTGGCATATTGTGGATGCCGTGCAGAGCGCGCCCCACCTGCCTATTGACGTCAGAAAAATCGGCTGTGATTTTCTCCTCTGTTCATCGTATAAATTCTATGGGCCCCATCTCGGCATCATGTGGGGTCGGCGCGATTTGCTCAATGCCTTGCCGGTGGACAAAGTGCGGCCAGCCAAAGATCTCGCGCCATACCGCTGGGAGAATGGCACGCCGAGTTACGAAACCTGGAACGGATTGCGCGCTTGCCTGGATTATTGGGAGGAGATTGGCGAGCGCTTCGGACGGGCCGAATTGCCGCAATACCGCGGACGCGCCTTAATGCTGAAACGGGCGCTTGCCGCTGTGCAAGATTATGAGCGCCCGTTGGCGACATATTTGATCGACGGCTTGCAGGCGATTGCCGGCGTCACGGTTGCGGGCATCACCGACAGCGCGCGCTCGGCATGGCGCGTGCCTACTGTGGCGGTTGTCAAAGAGGGGCGCTCGCCCGATGAGATCGCCGCTTGTCTGGCGGCGCATCAGGTCTACGTCTGGAGTGGGCACTACTACGCGCCGGAGATTATGCGCCGCCTGAATCGGCCGGAAGGCATGGTTCGCATTGGCATCGGGCAATACAATACGCGTGCCGAAATCGACAAACTGCTCAATCTGATGGAATCGCTCTAGCGGAATCGCAGTCGCCGCGCATTAAGCATCCGGCGAGACTTGAGCTTACTTCACCAAGGCCATCATCTGCTTCGTAAGCCGGCTCTTGCGGCGCGCGGCGTTGCGCTTGTGAATGATGCCGCGGCTCACTAGTTTGTCAAGATCGCGCACAGCAGTCATGGTCGCCCGCTGCGCTTCGTCGATGTCGCCGCTTGCGATGGCGAGGCGCGCCTTTTTGACCAAGGTCCGCGCGCGATTGCGATAGGTGCGATTGTGCAGCCGGCGCTTTTCGTTCTGGCGGATCCGTTTGATTGCCGATTTGTGAGTTGCCATATTATTGCTTTCGTGGAGGGCTCGCTTGCCCTCGCTCCTTGTCTATTGAGAATCGGCGCCGCTTCAGCCCGATTGCGCTTATACACGGCGGAGCATAGTATCACGATCCGCCGCTGATGTCTATAGCGCTTCAGTCGGCGATTTTCGGGTCGAAGGCATCCCGCAAGCCATCGCCAAGCAAGAAGAAACAGAATACCGTCAGCGTGATCAACAAGCCGGGCAGAAACACCAGGTGGGGCGCGCGTCTTGCGTAATCCAGACCGCCATTGAGCATGTTGCCCCAGGTTGGGGTGGGCGCGCGGATGCCGAAGCCGAGAAAGCTCAATGCCGATTCCGTCAAGATCAAACTGCCCAGCGAAAAGGACAGATCCACAATCAGGAGTGAAAACATGTTGGGCACGATGTGCAGGAACATGATGCGCAAATTGGATGCGCCCAATGCGCGCGCGGCAATGACAAATTCTTGTTCCCGGATGGCATAAGCTTCCGAGCGCACCAAACGCGTTGTGCCGGTCCAGCCCAAAATGCTCAGGATAATCACCAGTGTGGTCGGCCTTGGCGAGAGCAGCGCGCTAATCAAAATCAATAGAAACAGGCTGGGTATGGAGGTCAGCGTCGTCACGAACCAGATAATGGAATCATCGGCGATGCCGCCATAGAACCCGGCAAAGGCGCCAACAGCGACGCCGATGCCCAGGGACAGGAAGGCGGCGGCGAAGGCGATGCCCAATGAGATTTGCCCGCCATAAAGCAGGCGGCTGAGATGGTCCCGCCCCAATTCGTCCGTCCCGAGCGGATGCCCGATGGCGAACAGTTCGGCATAATTGTTGCGCAGGTCTTGTGTGTTGGGGTCGATTTGCAGCGCGTCGCTGATGACCGGCGCGAGGATGGAAAACGCGGCCAGGATGAGCAATGTGACGATCGCGCCCAACGTCGGACGGTCCCGACTGATGCGCTTCAGCGCCCGCTGCCACATCGTCAGCGAGGGCGTGAATTCGTATTCCTCTCGGTTCTCGGGCGCTAGCGCCCGGATGTTGCGCGATTTCGCTTTCATCTTCTTGTCTTGTTGTCCGCCGGATTTAGTAGCGTATGCGCGGGTCAAATATGGCATGCAGGATATCTGAGAGGATGAGACCGCCGATGGCCAGGACGGAGCCGATGACCACGCTCGCCATGATGACGGGATGATCCCGACTGAGCAAGGCGTCGTAAAGCAGGAGACCGACGCCCGGCCAGGTGAAGATGCGCTCGATAATGACGGAGCCGCCGATGAGCCCCAAGATCGCCGGCCCCAAGAATACGGTCAAAGGCGCAATGGCATTGCGGAAGCCGTGTCGATACCAAACGCTGCGCGCGGGCAAGCCTTTGGCAAAGGCGGTGCGCATGAAGTCGCTGTTGATTGTGTCCAGCATGGTCGCGCGCATGAAGCGCGACCAGCCGGCGATGCCGCCCAACGCGCTGGCGCTGACCGGCAGTATCAAGTAATGAAGGCGCTCATAGATGGGCGGGCAACCGCCGCGCACCGGCGGGCAGCGCCCGCCCATCGGCAATATCGGCCGCCCGCTGCCAACGCCATAACCCTCAAGGAAGCGCGGCAAGACAATGCCGAAAAGTATGATGAGCATGAAGCCGAGCCAAAATGTGGGAATCGAAATGCCTAGGACCGCGAACATACGCGTGGCGCGGTCGAACATGCGGCCGCGATAAACCGCCGCGAGGACGCCGATCATCAATCCGCCGCTTGTCCCGAGCAGCAATACAAATGTATTCAGTTCTATCGTGGCGCCAAGCCGCTCTCCGATGAGCTCAAGCGGGTTTGAGCCGCGGAACTTAAAGGACGTGCCGAAGTCGCCGCGCAGAATGCCATAGTTGTCGCCCCAGGCATCAAGCTCGCCGTCGAGGTTGCTGTCGACCATCATCCAGTCGTCGCCGATTAACCAGCGCAGATACTGGATATAGAAGGGATCCGATACGCCTAGCTGCCGGGCCAGGCGTTCTCGTTCATCTTGCCTGATCTTGGGGTCAAATGCCAGCAGCGAGACCGGATCGCCCGGTACTAGCAGCATGATCGCATAGACGATTATTGTGATGCCAAACAGCGTGGGGATAGCCTGCAACAACCGGCGGAGGATGTATTCTTGCATGCGCGCGTTCCTGTGGCGCCAGGCAAAGAGAATGCTTCCAGAGCGCCGGGGCGCTCCAGAAGCAGTGTGGAATTGTCACTTAGGGCTGGGTGACAGCGGGCGAGACCCAGGCGTCAGTCGAGTAGGTGCGCGAGAACGGCGTCGGGTTCCAGTTCTTGGTGCCGGGCAAAACCGCAGTCATGGATTCGGAGACGTACATGAAGAAGTAGGGCATGTCGTTGAAGAGGATCTCCTGCACCCGCGCATAAAGCTCCGCCCGCGCTTCCGTATCGCAGCCGGGAACGACGCGCGCCTGATCGTTCAGCTCAATCAGTTCCGCGTTGTAATAGGAAACGAAGTTGAAGCCGGAGCCGGGAACATCCACATCCGGGTAGTAGAAGGGCGAGATATCGGGATCGACCGGCAAGCCGAGGCTCCAGCCCAGCATGTTCATGTCGAAGGTCTGGCCGGTCAATTCCGGCAAGAAGGCGCTGCCCCAATCGATGGCTTCGAAAATCGCGTTGAAGCCGACCTTGTTCATCTCCGCCTGGAAGAAGAGGCCCATCTGCTCGCCGATTTCGGACCCGGCCGGCACGTGCAAGTCAAGCGTTAATTCGCTGCCGTTAAACTCGGCATCCACTTCGCGCGCGAAGAGGCAATCCTGGCAGATCCGGGCCGTGTCCGGATTGTCATCGTGGTCAAGCCAGCCGGCTTGCGTCAGCTTCTCCATTGCCAATTCGGGATTGTATTCGTATTGCAATTCGGGGTTGTAAACCCAGGATGTGGGGATGGTATGGGTAGCGACTTTGAAGCCGTTGCCATCGCGGATGCCTTCAATGAGCGCGTCCATATCCACCGCATGGGAAATCGCCTGGCGGACCAGGACGTCGCCCAAGACCGGATGCGGCTCTTGCGGAATGACATTGCCATCTTCGTCCAGGCCGGGTTGGGGATTATCCGGATTGGCGTGATTCATGCCGAAGAAGGTGAAGCCGTTGCCGGTAAACTCGAAGCGCGGAAACTCCTTCAGATCCGGATCGCTGCGGAAGTCTTCCTGTCGCGTAGCCGGCACCCCCAGGATACTGAATTCACCGCCGATGAAGCGCTCAGTGGCGACATTCTCGTCCGCGACCTGCAATGTCACATTTTCGGACGGGCTGACGAAACCAAGCATCGCATCGGGATAATCTTGATCGGCAAGCAAACTGATGCGCTCGCCGGCCGCAAACTCGACATCCTTGAACGCGCCGAAGGAGACGGTTGGAATGCGCCGCGGCTCATCCATCATTGCCGCGAAATCGTCGCCGTAAAGCGCGGAGAATACGTGCGCCGGAACGGGCGTGACATCATTGACATCGCTGAAGGAGATGCAATCGGCTTTATTAAAGGTTACTACGACGGTGTAATCATCAGGCGCCTCGATATTCACGATATTGCCACCGGCCGGCGTACCGTCCGCCATCGTCTCGAATATGCCAGCGCGCGGACTGTCGATCTGGCCGCTGCGCGTGGCTTCCACGGCCCAAAGATAATCGGTGGACGTGATTGGCGTGCCATCGTTCCAGGCAATATCTTGCCTCAGATGTATGGTGAGAACCGTGCCGCTTTCATCGTATTCCCAGCCGGCGGCCATCGCCCCGGCCAAATTTGGCTCTTCCAAGCCGGTGAACGGGCTGACGCCGATAATAGACGGGTAGAGCCAGCTGTATACGTCGCTGGACGCGGTGTCGCCGCCGATTAAGGGATTGAAAGTGGCGGGGTCCCCGGCTGTGCTGCTGGTAATGACGATGCCGCCAAGGCCGGGTCCCGGCGCTTCGTCGGCGTCCTGGGCGCTCAACGGCAGGACGATCCAAAGAAGGAGTACCGCTGCCAATACGAAAACTCTCTTCATGATGATATACAATCCTTTCAATAGCGTCTGATCACTTGGCTGAAAATGACATTACATCCCCTATAGTCTATCACAATCGTCTTGCCCGCTCGAAATCTACAAGATAAAACTTCCTGAGAATTAAATTGACCATACAGGCGCTCTGCGACACAAATACAAGGCTATTTTCACTCCAGTCATAGCCAATCGGCGACGCCCATTTCAAACAAAAAAATAACTGTCATTTTTCATTTAGAGCCGGAACCCGCCACGCAAGCTCGAGGGCCGCGCCCGGTTGATTCCCCTACAAACTTCTTGCCCGTTTTGCGATAATGTTGTCGATCTGCAATTTGTGATAGATTTCTCGAACTCGTACAGGATGTGATGGATGATCGCTATGCGAAGCGGAAACTCGGTGGTCGGCGGACTGAAACATCTTGCCGGTATCATTTTGGCGCTGGCCGCGGTGGGATGCGGTACGCTGGCAAGTCCCGTCATGCAAGAAGCGACGGCAACATCTGTGGAAGTTGCCGAAAGGTTGCCGGAATCGACGCCGACCATGCCGCCTGCCGCGACGCCCATCCCCCCGACCGATACGCCAATTCCAGAACCGACAGCGCTGCCAACCGCCGTACCCACCGCAAGGCCTGAGCCCACTGCCGAGCCGGTTCTGTCGCCGATAGACCGTTTGGTTGCCGTCCGCAATGTCGAGCGCGGCAAGGTCCTTTTTGAAACTTTCCAGGACGCGGCAAATTATTCATGCGCCAATTGTCACCTGCCCGACAGCGAGAAGACCAACCTTGGGCCCGGCCTGCTGAATGTGAAGGATCGCGCTCTAACCCGGGTGGAGGGAAAGAGCGCCGCCGAGTACATTTACGAATCCATCATCGATCCCAAGGCTTATATCGTTGAGGGATTTGACCCCGAGCTCATGCCGCAAAATTGGGCCGAGATCTACGGCGACTTGGAGATATTCGATATCGTCGCCTACTTGATGACGCTTGAAGGCGAATCAGATATTAACGATCCGGACCCGACGGCCGAGGTTGCGGAAGAAGGCTAGCTGCGCAAATCCGCACGGTATCCTCGTCCTGCGGGCCGACAGCAGAAATCAAGCCATCAATTCCTGGACCGCAGCCCGCAATTGCCGCTCGGCTGCGGCCAGCGAGGCATGCACAGTTTCCAGCCAGCGCCCATCGGCCGCAATGGATTCATTCTGCAAGTCCAGCACTGCCGCTGTAGCGCGCGGGGCGGCGCCACCCGGCAGGTCACGCGCATCAATGAAGGCGCGCGGATCAAGCGCCCGCTTGAAGAGCGCTTCGTCGAGGCTCAGCTCAATGCCCAACTGGCCAGCGGCGGCCGCAGCCAGCATGTCCGCGGTCAAATCGCTCGGGGCGAGGCCCTGCTCCAGCGCCTGGCTTATCAAGGCGGAGACGATTGTGTGCGCCTCGCGGAAGGGCAAGTCGCATTCACGAACCAATGTATCCGCAAGTTCAGTCACGGTAGTGAAACCGGCCGCCGCCCGTTGACGCAGATGTTCGACATTAACTTCCAGAGTGTCAATCACAGCGCGATATAGCTGCAGGATGGCGCGCGCTGCTTCGAGCGCGCCGAAGAGCGGCGGAATCAGTTCGTCTTCAATATCCTGCGTATCGCCATAGGGAATATTGTGGCACTGAATCACAATGCCTTGCGACAGCGCGATCATGCGGCTGATCCTGGCCCGTATATGTTCCAGCGCGACCGGGTTGCGCTTCTGCGGCATGATTGAGCTAATTTGGATAAAGCTGTTGTCGAGGCGGATTGCGCCGCTCTCCTGTGTCGCCCAGAACAGCATGTCTTTGCTAAAGCGTGAAAGATTGACGCCGAGCGTGGCGAGCGCGCTGGCGACATCGGTGAGATTGTCCGAGGCGCCGATAGAGTCATACGTGCTATGCAGGATATCGTCAAAGCCCAGCAAACGCGCGCTGAGATGTCGGTCAATGGGAAAGCCGGTCCCGGTCAAGGCGGCAGCGCCGAGCGGGCTCTGATTATTGGTTTGGAAGGCGAAGCGGATACGCGCCGAATCGCGCTGCAGGCTGGACAGAAGGCCGGCGATATAGTGCGCCATTGTTGTCGGTTGCGCCGGCTGGGTATGCGTATAACCCGGCATCAAAGTTTCGAGATGTTCACGGGCGAAAGCGTGCAGACTCTTGCGGAGAGCCAGCAGATCTTCGGCCGCGTTCAGCATTGCCGGGCGCAACGCCAGCCGCGTGAGCGCATATCCGAGGTCGTTGCGGCTGCGCCCCAGTTGCAGGTTGCCGCCATAGGCGGCGCCCGCCATTTCGATCAGCTTGCCTTCCATCGCGAAGAATAGGTCTTCAACGCCCGACTGGTAGGTCAATTCGTCAAGTCCCATGTCTTCGACTTGCTGCAGCGCCTTGAGCAGCGCCGTCGCGTTCTCCCGCGTGATGATTTGGCAATGCCGGAGCATAACAACATGCGCCCGATTAGCAGCCAGCATCGGGGCGTAATAATAGGCCTTGGCGTCCTCGTAAAAGGGCTTCAGCACATACTTGTCGTATAGAGGATGGGGAAAAGCGGAGGGCGCGCCCGACATGCTCTAGCCCTTGAGACCCGTCAAGGCGATCCCCTCAATGATGTAGCGCTGAAAGATGATGACCACGATCAAGAGCGGCAAAACGGAAAGCGAGGCGCCGGTCATGATCAGATTCCAGGGTGTATCAGCTTCAGACGAGAATTGTTGAATGCCCACCGGCAGGGTGAACATTTCGCTGCGCGTGGTGGCGATAAGCGGCCAAATGAAGGCATTCCAGTTGCCCAGGAAGTTAAAGATGCACAGGGCGCCGATTGCCGGCAGGCTCAAGGGCACCGCCACCCGCCAGAACAAGCCGAATTCGCTCACGCCATCAATGCGGCCGGCATCCAGCAACTCGTCCGGGACGCCCTGCATGAATTGTCGCATGAGAAAAATACCTGCCGCCGTGATCACGCCGGGAAAAGCAATGCCCCAATAGGTATCAACCCAGGTTCCGCCGATGGGCGGATTGGACGACATGATAAACCAGGGGATAAGCAGCATCTCCGTCGGCACCATCAGCGAGGTGAGAAACAGGATGAATATCGGCCGCTTGCCGGGGAATTCGTATTTGGCGAAGACAAAACCGGCCAGGGCATCGAAGAAGGCGACGCTGACGGTGCTTAGCACCGCGACGATAAAGGAATTCTTGTACCAGAGCGGCAAATCAGTTCTGTAAACCACTTCGTTGTAGTTTTCCAGGGTTGGCTCGACCGGGAAAACATTCCGCCGCAGAATCTCTTTTTCCGGCTTGAAGGATGTGGAAAGCATCCAGATGAAGGGCACGATCATGGTGAAGGAAATCATCGTCAGCAATAGATAGGAAAAGAACTTGTATTTCCAATCCTGCCCGGCTCTGCCGACCGAGCTGGCCGCGCCGCGATCTTTGAAGATGTTCGAAGGAGTAACCGACTCCACAGCGCTTGCCTCAGTTGATTCGTCGCGATGTGACCGACAATTGAATGATGGTGACGCCCAATATCATTGCGAATAGCACGACGGTGAGCGACGAAGCATAACCCATGTTGAAGCTCTGAAAGGCCTCGCGATAGGTTTGCAGCACAACTGTCACCGTCGAGTCCAAGGGCCCGCCCCGGCCTTGCTCCGTCATGGCGATCACCGGCGCGAACATACGCAAGAACGAGATTGTCTGCAACACCAGCAAATAAACGATGCTAGGGTTCAGCAGCGGCAGCGTGATAAAGCGGAAGGTATGCCAGCGGCTGGCGCCATCGACCTCGGCCGCTTCGTAATAAGTGCGCGGAATCTGCTTCAGCCCGGCGAGAAAGATGATGACCGCGAAGCCCATGCCCTGCCAGATGACCAGCGCCAACACCGATGGCAGCGCTTGTTGCGGGCGGGTGAGAAAGGGCTGCTGCGGCAGAGACAGAAGCTGCAAGATGATGTTAAACAAGCCAAAGCGCGGCTGATACAGCATTCGGAAGACCCAGGCGATGGCGATGGTGGAGGTGACGAATGGCAAGAAAAACAATATCCGATACAGCGTGCTCATGAATCGGATTTCGTTGAGCATCAAGGCGATCGCCAAAGCCAGGAACAATTGAATCGGCACACCCAGCGCCACATAGCTGATGGTATTTCGGAAGGCCGCTTTGGTGGTGGATTTCCTTTTGCTTAGTTCTTCGTATACCTTCTCGTAGTTTTCAAAGCCGACGAAGGGCTGTTCAGCCGCCAGCGGATTGTAATCGTGCAGGCTCATTTGAAAGGCGAAGAACGTGGGATAAATGCGGATATAAGCGAAGAAGACGATGGGAATCGCCAGGAAAATATAGGCCCAGACGATTTTCTTGCGCGCGAGCGTCATGTGAAAACTGGAGGATTTCCGGGTATGTTTGCGCTGCATCTATGACCTTAGATCATCATATTTCAAAGAGGCCAGCGATAAGACCCACGACGAACGCGGTCTGGTTGCGCGGCTCGCGTCCAGCGGCAAGGCTGGCGTTATATCCCGCTGCATATACGTTCTCATTCTTCTCTTTCAATGTTTCCTCCGCAAAGACAGGAGTCGGAATTTGGAATGCGCGAAAACACAAAAGCCCCCTCCCTCTTTATGGGGGAGGGGGTTTGGGGGTGGGGGCGGCGCTATTCGCGATCGGCCCAGAAGTTGTCGATCAACTCCTGTTCCAATGCCGCCGCTTCATCCAGAGCTTCGCAGGGATCCATGCCGCCCAGACGGATATTGTCAAAGGCATCGATCAGGACCTGACGCTGCGCGCTCTCATCGACGAAGAAGGTCGCATGCGAATAGGCCAAACCGGCGGAGAAGGGACCCAGGATGGGGTCAGCCAGAATCATCTCGTCGCTCGCGGCCGACAACTGCGCCGGCAGCTCGCCCACATTGTTCACCCAGAGTGTGCCCGCTTCCGGCGTGGTGATGAACTGCAGGAATTTGACGGCGGCTTCCAAACGCGCCGGATCGTCATTGGCGCGGCGCGTAATGCCATGCGTCCAGTAGGAGCCAAATGTGTGTTGCTCGCCATTTGGGCCAACCGGCAACTCGGCCACACCATAATTCAGGTCGGGATTGTTGCGCGCGATCGTGCCGACGCGGAAGGAGCCATCGACATGGATCGCCGATTCACCGTTGACAAAGGCGTTGGTGGCGCCATCCAGAATGTCGTTGCTGCCCGTCACATGTTCGGTCTCGAAGGCAGCCAGCCAAGAGAAGGCCGCGCAGCCCTCTTCACTGTTGTAGGTTACGGTGCGTCCATCATCGCTGTAGGGCGCGCCGCCATATTGGCGGATCAGCACTTCGCGGAACCAGTGGTGATCTTGCGATGCCAGCGCCGGCGCATGACCTTGCTGCGTGATGCTCAGGACGTCTTGCATGTCACCGTCATATACGGTCGTTGCGAGCGCCATTTCGACAACATCGTCCAGGGTTGCCGGCGGGCTCTCCGGATCAAGACCGGCTGCTTCAAAGATGTCCTTGTTCCAGAACAGCGCCAGGGAACGCACCGCCGTCGGGATCGCCCAATAGCTGCCCTCGAACTTGGAGTTGGCGACCATCGGCGAGAAGGTCTCCAGAATGAACTCTTCGCTGAATGGGTCTTCCGGCAAGGGCACAAGGTATCCGGCGTCCACAAATGCCGGAATCCAACCGTAGAACAGGGTCACGACATCTGGTCCAACGCCGGCCGGCGCCGAAGCCGCCAGCTCGGTACGGAAATCCGCATAGGGGATGTCGCTGTTATGTACGACTTTTATGCCCGGGTTCTCGGCTTCAAACTGCTCGATGAGCATGTTCATCGCATCGACGCGTGCGCCGAAGTTGTACTGCCAATACTCAATTTCGACCATGTCGTCCTGCGCGCCGGCGACAGCGCCAAGCGACAGGACGATGACGCCAAGCGCAAGGATTGCGAGTAGTTTACGCATTTTTCAACTCCTTATCATTTCACTTTACTGTTGTTGCATTCAGCAGAACTTTAACCCATCCGCCAGCGAATTCCAAATTAGACAAGTATTCGGTACAGGGCAATTGCATCAAAATCATAATGAGCGGTTCGCTACGAAAATTGCGGAAGTAGGGGCGTCTCGTGAGACGCCCGTTTAAAATGGCCTGCAAATTGCGGGCGTTTCAGCGAAACGCCCCTACGGATTACATAATTTGAGGGAAAAAAGTCATTTATCGGCGCAATTTAAATTTGATGCGATTGCCCTGGTATTCGGTAGTGTATCCATTTCGCTTAAAATAGTCTGGTAGTGGCGATCCGGTGGATCGCCCGATGGATAAAACAGGATCGAAATTGGGCGATCCACCGGATCGCCACTACCAAGTCGTCGGTATTTGAAGAAATTCAACCGACTTTGATAGAGTACCAAACATTCAGTTGCGCGAACTTTTATCCACCAGTCAAGCACGAGCGGCCAAGGGACAATCTCGCTCTCCTCACAATTCGATCTTGAAGAGCCGCGCCGCGTTGCCAGCGAATATCAACTGAATATCCTCTTCGCGGTAATTCAGCTCGCGCGCATCGCGAATCTGCTGCGCAAGATAGGGCTCGGCCATGCCCCGCGGAAAGTAACTCGAATCCGTCCCGAAGATGATGCGCTCCGGCCCGATCGTCTCCATATACTTGCGGAAGAGCTTCTTGGTATCCCATTCGCCATCGACCCACTTCACCCATTGATTGGAGCCCGATGTATCGATGGATACATTGCCGCAGGCCCAGCATAGCTGCAGCGTCTCGCGGATCCAGGCGCAGCCGAAATGCGGCACGACGAATGTCACTTCCGGGAAGTCTTTTGCCACATTGTGCAGCTTCAGCGGATTGATATTCTCATGCCAGGCGACGCCTCCGCCGCTGCCCAGGATGCCGAAGTGAATCAGCACCGGAATATCCAACTCGGCGCAAGCCTCCCAGACCGGGTAGCCCGCTTCGTCTTCCACCGGGCGATCCAGCGCTGGCGCCAGGAGTTTGTAGCCCTTCAGCCCGTCCTCGCGCGCGGCGCGGCGCAACTCATCATCGGCGCCGTCGCTGAACAAGTAATGATGGGCAAAACCGACGAACTTGTCCGGATGCCGGCTTACGATGTTCGCCAGGTTCCGGTTGCCGCCGCCGGTGACGAATCCCACCGCCCGCAAACCGTATTTCTCGACTTCGCTCGCCCAGCGATCGGCTTGTTCTTCGTCAGAGAAGGTATTGCGCTCCGGCGGATCAAAGCCCCAGGTCGCCCGCCATTGCCGGTTGTAGCGCATGGCATGTTCGCGGGCGACCGCCGTCCGCTTCTCTCCCAGACGCTCGGCATATTGCTGGCGTGGATTCGGTCCCCCTTCGATCAACGAACCTCTTCGCGTCGGGAAGTGCACGTGAAAGTCAATGATTTCGAGTCCATTATACATTTGCCCACTCCTCAATCCGTTCAATGGCGCCAGGCGAATACCCGCCCCATGATACCGTATCGGCATGCCATTTCCCAAACCTGGGCGGGGATGTTGCGCGGTAGTGTATCCATTTCTGTTGAAATAGTCTGGTAGGGGCGATCCGGTGGATCGCCCGATGGGTACGAACAGAATCGAAACTGGGCGACTCACCGGGGCGCGTGGACACAGCCCGTCAGTCGCCCCTACCAAATCGTCGGTATTTGAAGAAATTCAACCGACTTTGATACAGTAACTGTTGCGCCGCGCGGTATTGGAGCTTGCGGCTTTGCTCGTTATACTTGTAGCCGTTACTCTTGCCAATCCAATTGCTTTGAAAGGAAGCGACTTATGCCGAGACCGGTAACTCTTTTTACAGGTCAATGGGCGGATTTGCCCTTTGAGACGATCGCTGAAAAAGCCAAGAGCTTCGGCTATGACGGGCTTGAACTGGCTTGTTGGGGCGACCATTTTGAGGTGGACAAGGCCCTGGAAAGCGACGCCTATATTCAGTCGCGCAAGGATGTCTTGGAAGCAAACGGATTAAAATACTATTCCATCAGCAATCACCTGGTGGGGCAGTGCGTGGCCGAGGCCTTCATTGACGAGCGCCATCGCGCCATCTTGCCCGATCGGCTCTGGGGCGATGGCGATGCTGACGGCGTCCGCGAGCGCTGCGCCGAAGAGATGAAACGCACCGCGCTCGCCGCCAAAGCCTTCGGTGTCGATGTGGTCAATGGATTCACCGGGAGCCCGGTTTGGCACATGATTTACCGTTTTCCGCCCACGTCCGACGAGATGATCGATGCCGGCTACCAGGAGTTTGCCGAACGCTGGACGCCGGTTCTGGATGTCTTCGCGGCGGAGGGCGTCAAGTTCGCCTTGGAGGCGCATCCGAGTGAAATCGCCTATGACATCTATACCGCGGAGAAGACGCTGGAAGCGCTGGATCAACATCCCGCATTCGGTTTCAACTTTGATCCCAGTCATTTCATCCACCAACTCTTCGATCCGGTCAAGTTCATCGACCGCTTCGCCGACCGCATCTTCCATGTCCACGTGAAGGATTCCAAAGTGACGCTGGATAATGTGACCAGCATTCTCGCCTCGCACCTGAATTTCGGCGATGCGCGGCGCGGCTGGGATTTTGTCTCGCCGGGACATGGCGACCTGGATATTGACGCAATGATCCGCGCGCTTAATCGGGCGGGTTACCAAGGTCCGCTCTCGGTCGAATGGGAAGACAGCGGCATGGATCGCGAATTCGGCGCGACTGAATCAGCAGCATGGGTCAAGGCCAACGATTTCACAGCTTCGGCGCTGGCCTTTGACGCCGCCTTCGCCGACGAATAAATGCAGAGTTGAAACAGCAATCGGGAGATAAGAAATGGCTGACGAAAAACAAGTGAGCACGACCTTCACCAGCATGGCGACCACTGGCGCCGATGTTGAGGCGCCGGAACTTGGCATCGGCATGATTGGCTACGCCTTCATGGGCAAGGCGCATACCAACGCCTTCAGGAAAATCCCCTATATGATGTATCCGCCCGTGGCGATTCCACGCCTGACGGCGATTGCCGGGCGTAATGAAGAAGCGGTCAATGCCGCCGCCGTCCGCTATGGCTATGAAAAGGCCTATACGGACTGGCGCGACCTGGTCGCGGATGATGACGTACAGGTGCTGGACAACGGCGGTCCCAACGATGCCCATGCCGAGCCCTGCATCGCCGCCGCGCAAGCCGGAAAACACGTCTTCTGCGAAAAACCGCTGGCGCGCACGGCGGAAGAGGCGAAGTCCATGCTGGATGCCGTGGAAAGCGCCGGCGTCAAACACATGGTCGCCTTCAATTACCGCTTTGTGCCGGCTGTGCAGCAGGCGAAGAAAATCATCGACAGCGGCAAACTAGGTCAGATCTATCACTGGCGCGCGGTTTACCTGCAAGAATGGGGCATGGATCCTGAGATGGAGACGACCTGGCGTTTCCAAAAGGACATCTGCGGCAGCGGCGCCCTGGGCGACCTGGGCGCGCACATCATCGATTTGGCGCGCTTCCTTGTCGGCGAACCTAAAGCTGTTTCCGGCTTGGCGCAGACCTGGATCACAGAACGTCCGGACGGAACCGGCGGCATGGTGAAGTCCGATGTCGATGACGGCTTCGTGGCGCTGCTGGATTTTGAGAATGGCGCGCTCGGAACAGTTGAGGCAACGCGTTTTGCGCAGGGGCGCAAGAACTTCAATTCCTTCGAGATCAATGCCGAGAACGGCTCGATCCACTTCAATCTGGAACGGCTTAACGAATTGAATGTCTTTTGGAAAGGCGAAACGCCCGATACAACGCAGGGCTTTCACAACGTGCTTGTGACCGAAGCCCATCATCCCTATTGGGAAAACTGGTGGCCGCATGGTCATATCATCGGCTGGGAGCATAGCTTCGTGCATGAATTCCATCACTTCTTCGACGCCATTGTGAACGACAAGGATGTCGCGCCCTACGGCGCCACGTTCGCCGACGGCTATCGCAATGCGGTGATCTGCGATGCGATTATGGACTCGGCCGCGTCCCGAAGCCATGTGGATATTCGCTATTGAGCGTTCGCAATAGATTCCGACACGAAGAGGAGGGCGCAAGGCCCTCCTTTTTGTTTAGGCTCTTCGCGCTCGCTAGTGAAATACGCGAACGCTTTGGCCATCAATGCTGAGGTGGATATGCCCCATTTGGTCGCTGCGAAAAAGATGCAGGCTGTCAAACTGCGCCATGGTGTCAGGATCCGGGTCGCCCCGGCGATTGGCGATGTCGCTTTGGAGCAGGGCAACCTGTGGCTGCGCCAGCTTGAGAAAGGCGCGGTCAAGCGCGCGCGCCGCGCCGTGTTGGGGAATCTGCATGATGCTCGCGACCGGGCTGACACCCTGGGCGAGCATCTCTTTCTGGCCGGCCGCGCTCAGGTCGGATGTGAGCAGCACTGACACACTCCCATAGTGAACACGCAGAACCAGCGCCCCATCGCCGAGTTTGTCGGTGATGGTCGGTCTGGCCTGCGGATGCAATACTTCGATCCGGACGCCATCTGAAAACTCGAGGATGTATCCCGCGCGCGCTTCGACGACCGCCGTCCTGGATTCTTTGAGAGCGGCATTGATCTGCTGGAATACCTCGCCGCGGTTTGGCTGCCCGTGATAAAGCGCCGCCCCGACGGTGTAGCGATTGAGCAGGCTGTTAAGCGCGGCAATATCCCATTCGTCCGGATGCGTGATGACCAGAATTTCAATGTCGCGATCGTAAAAGGGCAGGCGGTCGCCAACCGCGGTCAGCAGTCGCGAAGGAAAGCGCCCGCCATCTATCATGATCTGCGCGCCGCCCGGCGTTTGCAGCAGCACAGCGTTGCTATGGCCGACATCGAGCAGCCAGACGTTCAGCCTGCCATCCGGCCGGCTGGCCAGCATCGCCAGCATGAGAATGAGAGCGATGGACGCGCCGCTAACAATGCTGGAGAATACGGCATTGCGCGAAAGAAAGCTTGAAAATCTCTGCCACATCGGTGGGCGAGCCGCGTGGATCATAGCGCCTCCGATCATCAAAATGTAGAAGCCCTGTATAAGTCGCCCGTCCAATTGCAGGACCAGCTCGGCGTAATCCAGGGCGGCAAAGCTGCGCACGACTGAGATCGTCCAGGACAGGAAGATATAGTCCGCCCAGAACAGGATGCTGCCAAGCGCGGGAACAAAGACATATAACATGACCGCCGAAAGGCCGAGCAGCAAGAGAAACGATTGCGCCGGAACGATCAAGAGATTGACGGGCAAGGCCGCCAGCGAAAGCCGATCGAAATATAAGACAATCAACGGCAAGGTGGAAACCTGCGCAGCGATTGAGACGATAAGCGGTTCTTTGAGGGCGCCGTCCGAAATTGCGGCGAGGCGCGCTGGAAGGAAGAGATCGAGCAGAGCGCGAAACAGTCGGGACAATGGATCGGCGAAGAGACTCAGCCCCAGCACTGCGCAAAAGCTCAGCTGAAAGCCAACGTCAAGCAGAACATGCGGATCGCCTGCGGAAAGCAGCAGCGTCGCAAAAGCGAGCGAAGTCGGGACAAAGGTTCGCCGGTTGAGTTGGCTGCCAATGACGAGCAGTCCGCTCATCAAGGCGGCGCGCAGAATACCGGGGCTGGCGCCAACAAGAAGCGAGTAGACCGCGATGACCGTAACTGCGCCGCCGGTTACAATAAGTCTGTTTCCCGCGAAAAGGCTGGACAATACGCGGATCACAATAGCGCTGACGACGACCATGTTGAAGCCGCTGATGACAATGATATGCGATGCGCCCACGCGCGCGAAGTCATCGGCAAGCCCGGGCGATATGCCTCTTTCGTCTCCCAGCAGAATGCCCGTTAACAAGCCGGCCTGTGGTTCGGGCAAGCCGGTCGCGATGACGCGGCGCATCACATCCTTCAGCGCCAGGAGCGTGGCTGCATAGGGCTGACCGTTTCCCGAGTCAAGGACCTGCAGGCCGGCATAGCGCATCATGCTGAAGATGCCTTGCCGGCCCAGGTAATCGGCGTAGGAGAACTTGTCCCAGGCGGCCGGCGTTTCCAGGGCGCCTGTCGCGCGAATGCGGTCGCCGTATTGGACATCGCTGAAGCGCCCGACCTCGACAAGCACAAGCCCGCTGATCGCGCTGTCGGCGCTGTTGACAAATATGGACTCGACTTCGACCCGAAGCTGCGCCAGGTGGTCGCGGACCCGCGGTTCGGCGACGACGACACCCGTGATCGTGCCGCTGGCGCCGTTGTAAAGCGCGATTTCGCTGCTGCGCGGCATCACGGACAGGCGAGCGCCGCCGGCGGCCGAAGCGGCCACCAGCACAAATATCCAACGAAGGCGATGCCGGCGGAGAAGCGCTGCGATTGACACGGCCGCGGCGCAGATGGCCAGCCAGAAAGCAACCTCGACGCCCTGAAGGGACCGCGCCAGGGTGATCCCAAGCGCCCAGGCGACTGTAATGTAAATCAAGCGCATGGCAGAAGCGAAGCGCTAATGAATCGGTGACGAGATTGTAACCAACTTCTACGACTTTGCAAGACAAACAGACATCACTGAAGTGATGCCTGTATGGCGAAACTTAAACTGTGGAGAGGAGTTTAGATGTGGCCGCCTACGGGCGCCTGAGCCGGTCTTTCAAAGTTGATCGGCTCGTGACCGACATCACCGCGCGGCAACTCAACCGGCTGCTGCTCCGCTTCCGGCTCCACCGCGACCGGTGGCTCATATTGCATCAGTTGGATGCCGTTGCGGATTTCATCAAGCGTGTGGGCGAATTGCTGTTCCATCTGGCTGAGCTGGACCAGGACGTATTTGTCGGCCTCCCGCGTGATCTTTTCTGCTTCGATGCGGGCCTGCTCAATGACGTACTCGGCGCGCACCTTGGCCTGTTTGACCATCTCCTGATCGTCGATCAGGTCTTCACTGTGCTGCCGCGCCTGCTGCACGATCCGCGCCGCTTCTTCGTTGGCTTCCGCCAAAACTCGATCGCGCTGTTGGATCGTTCGCGCCGCGGATTCGATCTCTTCCGGAATTGAGATCCGCATCTGATCGATTATCTCCAAGGCGCGTTCTTCATCAACCATAGTATATTTTGTGCCGAAGAGATGCCGCCCCTCGTCTATCAAGTCTTCCAAACGATCAACTAAATGTTGAATATCCATCTGTCCCCTCCCCATGAAAGACAGTGCAAACGCTTAGTAAATCAGGCGTTGTACTTGTTCCTCAGCGCTTCCGCGATCACCGGCGGCACAAACGCGCTGACATCGCCGCCCAACTCCGCAATTTCCCGAATCGTGCTTGAACTGATATGCATATACTGCTCATCTGACAAGATGGCAATGGTTTCCAGCTCCGGCGCAAGTTTTTTGTTTGCCATTCCCATCCGAAACTCAAACTCGAAATCACCGAACACTCTAAGCCCCCGAATTAGGGCGATTGCGCCAACAGACTGCGCATATTGTACTGTAAGAGCATTATATTTCGCAACTGATATCGAAGGGTAATCCTGAAATATTTGTGACGCAAGCGCGACTCGTTCGTCAATGTCGAATAGCAGTCGCTTGCTCTTGGGATTCTCGTAAATTGCGACAATGAGCCGATCAAAGAAGCGGGAAGCGCGCAGGGCGACATCAATGTGTCCATAATGAATTGGGTCAAGCGAGGCCGGATAAAGCGCAATTCCTTTTCCTGACATGGTCTTTCTCCTGCGCTAACAGCGCATTGTAGTATTGCTGCTGTATTAGCGCCAATCGATTCCATAGCAGATTTGTAATTGAATGCTAATCAGCCAAGGTATGTAGCGGGAGGATGCAACTCGCGCATTCGGCAGGGCAGCGCCGGGAAGAAATCCGCGGCCAGATTAGGCGCTTGCGCGGTCCTGCGACTCAAGCCGGCCTGGTATGAATTGAGGCGGATTAACTGATGTCGCCGCTATCGGCATAGACCTGGGCGATATAACGCGCGAGCAGCTGATGGTCGGGCATGCTCAAATCGGGATCTTCTTCGTAAAGCGTGCGCGCTTCACGCTGCGCCATTTCTATGAGATCGGGTGAAAGCGATTCCAAAATCTGCCATTGATTCAAGCCGCTCTGCCGCCGGCCCAGCAGTTCGCCCGCGCCGCGCAGCGCCAGATCCTTTTCCGTCAAGACGAAGCCATCGTCGGTTTCTTCCATCGCGGACAATCGCAGCTCAGGCGTCGACAGCGCATCGGCGTCCAATTCGCCCGCCTGGTAGGCGCGGATGCGGTCGATATCTATACTCGCGGCGGAATCCGGGATCAAGAAGCAATAAGACTGATGGGCGCCGCGGCCGACACGTCCGCGGAATTGGTGCAGTTGCGCCAGGCCAAAACGATTGGCGCCATCAACTACAATTACGGAGGCTTCTGGCATATCGACGCCGACTTCAGCAATGGCGGTTGTCACCATCACATCGTACTCTTTTCGAGCGAAAGCCGACATCAATTCGTCCTTCTCCGCCGGACTCATGCGCCCATGCAGCAAACAAACCCGGAAACGAAAGAACACCTGGCGCAGACGGTCGTATGCTTCAGTCGCGGATGCTGTCTCGATCGTCTCCGATGCTTCGACCAGGGGTTGCACAAAAAAGGCTTGCCGACCTTGCTCCAGCTGCGCAATCACAAAACCGTTCAGGCGTTCCTGCGCCACCGGGTCAATGATCTTGGTCCGAATGATTTGGCGGCCGGGTGGTTTTTCGTCGATCGTGCTGAGATCCAAATCGGCATAAACTGTCAGCGCGAGCGACCGCGGAAAGGGCGTCGCCGAACTAACCAGGACGTGTGGGTTCTGCCCTTTTCCACGCAAGGCGGCGCGCTGATCCACCCCGAAGCGCTGCTGCTCATCAATGACCGCAAGGGCCAAATCGTGAAATTCCACACCTTGCTGGATCAAGGCATGCGTGCCGATCACAATGTCAATCGAGCCATCGGCAATCCCGCGATATACCGATTCCCGTTCGGAAGTCGAAAGCGCGCTAGTTAGCAGGGCGATCACCGGTTTGTCTCGTTGATCCTGCGCCTCAAACGCTGCGCTGACGGAACGGAAGTGCTGTTCCGCCAGAACGCCGGTTGGCGCCATGAAAGTCGCTTGCTTGCCGTTGCTTACGGCGATTGCCAGGGCGAGAATCATGACGGCAGTCTTGCCCGAGCCCACATCGCCTTGAAGCAGCCGATTCATTGGAATCGGCTGAGAGACATCGCGGCAAATATCCGCAAAGACGCGCTGCTGGGCTTGCGTTAATTCAAATGGGAAAGCCGCCTCCATAAATGCCTTTATGCCGGCGTCGTCGCAGGTCAGCTGCGGCCCCGGCGCCTCCTGCCATTCTCGCCGTTTTCCCAGCAGAGCCAGTTGCAGCATCAGCAAATTGTCGAATCGCAGCCGTCGCTGCGCATGCCGCAGGTGGTCCCAACCTTCAGGAAAATGCGCCTGCTGGATTGCCCAACCCAAATCCGCCAGGTCGTTTCGGTCGAGCGCTGGCGCTGGAACTGGATCCGGTATTCGCTCCGCCCAGTGCTCGGCAAGCGCTTTCATCGTGTTCCGCAGGTGCCGCGCGCGCAATCCTTTTGTCAGGCGATAGATCGGCACGATTCCAATTTTACGCAGATTCTCCAGGTCCAGTTCTTCCCATTCAGGATTGGTCATCTGAACCGTATCGCGGAAATAGCGGGCTATGCCATGGAGCATGACTAACATGCCCGGCCGCAGCCGGGCGGCCAGGAACCGTCCCTGGAAGAATCGAACCGACAATTTGCCCGTTTCGTCGCTGACCACAAGAACAAGGTCCTTGCCGCCGACAACCGAAAACCGTTGCACTGTGCCGATCACCGTCGCCTTTTTGTCTCGCGGAAGATCTCTGATGCACTTCAATGCCGTGTAATCACGAAAGTCGCGAGGAAAACTGAACAGCAGGTCTTTTACCGTATGCAAATCCAACTGCTGCAGCAGCTCGGAAAACTTTTTGCCTATCCCCTTTACGGCGGTCGTGGGTTCCGCAAGTTCTTTGTATTCGGCCAATTGATCGTCGAGCGTCCGCGCCGGGCGGGGCATACGCGGTGGGCGGTCCAATGCCGGCATCGTGGGAATATCGAGCTGCTGGCGGTTTGGGCCGCCTGTGAAATCTTCGTCCCAATTGGCGCTGTCATAAGCCTGGAAATTCTTCCTTGAGTTGCCTCGCCCTTGACGCGAAGATCTGCGATCACTGTGATCCCGCGGCGGCGGCGAGCTGGCGCGCCTGTCCCGCCTGCCGCCCGGCATCTCCAGCTTTGCCTCCCATTCCGGCAGTTTATCCAGGTAGGCTTGCGGCGCCGCGGCGCGATTCGTGATGCGGTCCAGAAGATAACTGAGTCTCTGCACGCGTTCATCCAGGTCGGCGATGCTGTCGTATTCAGCCAGCGCATCCACGAGTTCGTCAATCAGGATGTGATGCTGCGCGCGCCGGGCTTGCTCGCGCGCATCCGACTGCCAGTTGGCGGCGAAGGCGCCAAGGCCGCCCACGACCGCGCTGTTCTTGCCGCCTTGCTCGCGTTCGAGCTTCAAGATCTTGACCATTGTTTCCAACGCGGATGGCACTGGTCACCGCCTCCAGTCATTGCTTAATGTCGCCACGCCAATGGCGCCGGGTCCGATATGCGTTCCAACAGTCGGCGTCGTTTCGATGACAAGTGTATCAGATGGGGCGACATCTTGTATCGAGTCAAGGAAGCGCTCGGCGCCGCTCTCGTTGGCCACATGCAATATGGCGAGCCGACAAAGCGGGGCCTGCGCCAGCGTCAACTCGCGCAAACGCGCCACTGCCCGCGACCAGGTGCGGACGCGGCCGATAGACTTTACTTCTCCATCGTCCACAGCGATGACCGGGCTAATCTTGATCAGACCGCCCAGGCCCGCTGCCATTGCGTTCACCCGGCCGCTGCGCCGCAGGTATTCCATCGTGCGAATGATGGCGTAGACCCGCGTATGCCGTCTGACACGCTCTATCGTCTCGAGTATGCCAGGGACGCCGGCGTCGGGCGAGGCCGCGAGTTCCGCCGCCGCCCAAACTTGAAAGCCGATGCCAAATGTCAGCTGTAGGCTGTCTACAATGCTAATCTTGTCCGCTCCGGCGGCTTCCGCGCCCAGGCGCATGGCGTTAATCGTGCCGCTGAGCTGCGCCGGAACGTGGATGGAAACGATATGCTCGGCGCCGTCTTCAACCAGGGACCGGTAAAATGCCTCGGCATCGCCAGGCGATGGCGCGGCCGTGGTCGGATAGGGCCGCATCCCGGGCAGATCGCGGTAGAAGCGCGCCCGGCTCAGCGAATGGCCGTCATCAGGAATGCTCTCGCCGCCCGCGCTGATGTAGGTGGGTATGATGCCGATGCCGAAGGCGGAGACAATCTCTTCCGGCAAGTCGCATACGCTGTCCGCCGCGATCCGAATGCGTCTAGAAGTCATAGTCGAATTCGTCAACTTCCTTTT
The DNA here is from genome assembly GCA_022826865.1 of Anaerolineae bacterium. Classification (GTDB taxonomy): domain Bacteria; phylum Chloroflexota; class Anaerolineae; order Aggregatilineales; family Phototrophicaceae; genus UBA6055. The sequence continues at coordinate 5,681 of JAJDUC010000018.1, read as the reverse complement.
CCAGCACGGCGACGCCGGTCGCGCGTGTGCCGAGGAAGCTGGCCATCGTGGCGCTGTACATGGTGAAGGGAAAGTGCTGGCCCGGGAATTCCAGCGCCAGGCGATCTTGCATGATGCGGGTTTCTTCTGTGATATGCTTTTGGTCTTGCAGCACAACGGCATCTTCCAACTCGTTGAATTCCACTAGAAACTCAACCAGCCGCTCGATGACTTCGCTCCGCGAACGCACTTTTTCGATAACAATGATCTTGCCATCTTCCAGGCTGATGAAGGGTTTGATCCCCAAGTGCGCGCTCAAAACGGCATGAGACGCTTTCATGAAGTCGTTGGCGCGCAAGAAGCTGACATCGTCGACGCAGTAGACGGAATAGATCCGGTTGACCGCTTGCCTAACCGTTTGAATCACCTCTTCGGTTGTCTCCAGCTCCTGGGCGGCGCGGGCCGCAACCCGGATGAGCATGCCTTGGCCGGCGCACAAACTCTGCGAATCTACCACGGCAATCTCGCAGCTTCCGCTGACTTGCTGCGCCGCCAAACGACCGTTGCGCCAACTGTCAGACAATTCCCGCGACGGGTGTATTGAAATTACCGCGTCGCAATAATGGGACAGGCGCGCAAATAATTCGGCATAGTCGGTTTCCGACGGCGGCCTGACTTTAGGCGGCGCTTCCAGTCGAGACATCAGCCGAAAAGCTTCTTCCGTTTCAAGATCCACGCCTTCGTTGTAACGCCGGCCTGCGATTTCGAGCGCATTGGGCAAAATAGTCACCGGCAAGTGTCTGACAAGCCGTGGATTTGAGAAGCGCGCGCCGCTGTCAGTCACGATATGTATTTTGGGCATCATCTATTCAACGCTCAATAGGATCGGATATAAAGACTGTCCCCCGTCTATCAATTCAAATTCTAATGCGGCGAAGCGCCTTGATAAATGTTCAATCAGGCGTCCGGCGTCCCTGGGCGAGAGGGCAGCGCCAAAGTATAAGGACATCAATTCCGTTTCATCGGTCACAAGCTTGGGCATGGCCTGCGCCAAAGCGCTCTCCATGTCAATCGCCGCCGATTCGAGCCGTCCGTCAATGAAGGCGATGTAGTCGCATTTGTTTATGGCTCGCCCTCCGATCTCGCTTGCGCGCGTGGCCTGCGTGAGGCTTAGAACGCGGCAATCGGCGGCGGCCTCAGCCATTTTCTTAGCCAGCGTATCCAGATCCGCGCCGCTGTCGACGCCGTCCCCGAAGGCGACCATAGCGCTGATGCCATGAAGCGCTGTGTCGGTTGGCAAGACCGTCACCGCCCGTTCCGGAATCAATTCCGCCGCCTGTTGGGCGGCCAGCGCAATGTTCGGGTCATTGGGCAGAATGATGACATGATCCGCCGGAACTTGCTCCACCGCGCTGATGAAGTCTTCCGCGGCCGGGCTTTTGCCCGGTCCGCCGTTGATAACCCGCGCGCAATTCAATTCGCGATATACGGATTGGATGCCCGGTCCTTCCGCCACGGCGATGACGGCAACATCTGACGCCGTTTCAGGGCCTGTCGAAATTGTCGGCTGTGGCATTTGCGCCGCCAGTGTCTGGTATTGCAACTGCATATTCTCGACGACAATATCGTCAAGCGCCGCGCCGACCGCGATGGCATAATCAATCGGGCGCGCCGGATTGTCGACATGCAGATGCACTTTTATTGTGGTGTCATCGCCGACCACGATGACAGAATCGCCAAGCGCTTCAAAGTCCCGCCTCATAAGGCTGAGATTCATGCCCGCTCCGCGCATGATAAACTGGACATCGTAGCCGAATTCCCCGTCTATGCCGGATACGGCTCCCGCCGGCGCCGCGCCCCTTGGCCGCGCTCGGGCGGTCTCGGCAACCGACTCTGAGCCCTGAAGGCCGCGCAGGAAGCTAAGCAGCCCCATACCACCGGCATCCACCACACCGGCCTCCTTCAAAATGGGCAGCTTCTGCGGTGTGCCGGCCAGCGACTCTTCCGCCGCGGTCACCAGCGCAGCCATAACGTCGTCCAGCGTTTCAGCCGCCGGATTGTCCGCTTCCAATGTTTCGATGGCTTCTCGCGCGACCGTAAGAATCGTGCCCTCGACGGGTTGGGAGACGGCGGCGTATGCGCGCTCCATCGCCGCTCGACAGCTGCGGACCAGGAGCGCCGGCGTTAATCTCGCCGCGCTGTCCAGGCCGTCGGCGAATCCCTTGAGCAGCTGTGACAGGATCGTGCCGCTGTTGCCGCGCGCGCCCATCAGCGCGCCCTGGGCAAAGCGCTGCGCGATCTCGCTGACGTCGTCGCTTGAGCTGTCGGCGATCTCTTGCCAAGCGCGATTGAGTGTGTGATACATGTTGACGCCGGTATCGCCATCGGGGACGGGAAACACATTGAGTTGATTGATCAGGTCGACGTCCCCGGCAACGCGCGCCAAGCCAGCGCCCAGCGCATCCTTCAGCGCGCGTCCATCCATGCTAGTCTTTGCCATAGGAACAGTTCAGCGCTAACCTCGCTCCGCCGCCTCACGCAATTCGGCCATGCCCGCCGCGATGCCAGCCTCGTGCTGGAAGATGCAGGTGCCAGCGACGGCGACAGTCGCCCCGGCCCGGTTGGCAATCGCTATCGTATCGCGGTGAATGCCGCCATCGACCTCAATCTCGATATCTTCGCCGCTCTGCTTCACCATCCGGCTGAGTTGGCCAATCTTCCTTGTCATACTTTGGATGAAGGCCTGCCCGCCGAAACCGGGATTTACCGTCATCACATTGACGATACTCGCCATCTCAAGCACTTCCCCCAGGGCAGATGCCGGCGTATGCGGATTGAGCGCCACGCCCGCTCGGCATCCTAATCCCTGGATCTCGTCGACGGTGCGATGCAGGTGCGCGCAAGCTTCGACATGGACGCTGATGATATCGGCGCCGCTCTCGGCGAAGCGCCGCAGGAAGCCGCCCGGCTCCACGATCATGAGATGTACATCCAGCGGGATCGTCGCGACCCTCGCCACCGCCTCGACGACGAGCGGGCCCATCGTGATATTCGGCACGAAGCGTCCGTCCATGATGTCGATATGGATCATATCCGCCCCGGCCGCTTGCGCTTCTTGCACCTGCTCGCCTAGACAGGTGAAGTCCGCCGCCAGAATTGAAGGCGCAATTTTCATTCGTGTATCGCGCATGCGATCGCTCATGGGCTTGCGGCTGCAATGACACTGATCTTACTTCCTTACATCGTCGAAAGCAAACAGATGTCCAAGCGTCGAGCCAGCCCCGGGCGCTGTCCAGCGTTGTCTGAAAACAGGCTCGCCGCCCGCGGTCAGCGCACTTGCTCCGGACCGATAAGCGCCGTCTTAAGTTGTCCGCAGCCGGCGTCAATGTCGATCCCGCGCCGCAGGCGCAGCGTGGCCGGAACGCCATATTGGCAGAGGGCCGCGACGAATCGCTCCAGGTTGGCCCGTGCCGAAGGCGTTCCGGCGTAAGCGCCGGTCGGATTCAGCGGAATGACGTTGACGTGGCAGCGCAGCCCCGTTAGCAGCCGGCCCAGCCGCTGCGCCTCTTCGACCATGTCGTTCTCGCCGGCGATGGCGGCCCACTCAAAACTGATGCGCCGATCGGTCTTCTCAACATAATAGCGGCAGGCGTCCATCAACTCGGCTATCGGCCAACGCCGATTCACTGGCAGCAATGCCGAACGTTCGGCATCGTCGACTTTATGCAGGCTGACCGCCAGCTTGACCTGCAAACCCTCGTCAGCGAAGCGGCGGATCTGCGGCGCCAAGCCCACAGTGCTGACGGTGATGTGACGCGCGCCGATGCCAAGCCGGCTCATCAATTGGCGCAGGGCGTCCAGGCTGGCGTCATAATTGTGAAAGGGCTCGCCCATGCCCATGAAGACCACGTTGCTCAAGCGCTCGCCATTCGCCGCCAGGTCGCGCGCAAACAGCAGCGCTTGCTCGAAGATTTCAGCCGCGCTCAGGTTTCGGGCATAGCCCATCTGCCCGGTCGCGCAGAAGACGCAACCCATGGCGCAGCCGGCTTGCGATGATATGCAAGCGGTGCGGCGTCCGTCGGCATAGGGCATCAGAACCGACTCGATAAGTTGACCATCGCTCAGGCGATACAATCGTTTCTCCGTTCCGTCTCGGCTTATCTGTCGCGCCGCCAATTTCAATTCGCCGAGCGCAGCGGTTTCGGCCAGTTTGAGGATCAGCGATCGCGGCAGATCAGTCATCGCCTCGAAATTCGCGCTGCGCCGCGCATAAAGCCAGCCCCATAATTGTCGAGCGCGAAATCGCCGTTCGCCGAGACCGACGACGAATTCGCTCAGTTCTTCAAAGCTCAAGGCGTAGAGATTGACCATGCCCCCTCATTCAGTACGATCGCCGATGATGCCCTGTCTATGCCCCGTTCAGCGCAAGCAGCAGAAAGGGCAAACCATTGTAGCTCGCGTGCGCGATGATGGCGGAAGCGGCGCTGTAGCGCGCGCGCAGCCCGGCGAAACCCAGCGACAAGACGAAGACGATCAGCGCGGCCGGCGTGAAGGCGTACTGCGCATGGATCAACGTGAAAAAGAGCGATGTCAGCGCGATGCCGAAGACCGGCTGCAGCGCGCCGCGATAAAGCGCTTCTTCGCTGACCGCGGCAACCAGCGCAAAGAGCAAGCCCAGGAACAAGGAATTGCTGAAACTCTTGAAGATATGCCGGGCGGCGCCCGTCTGCAATTCGAAGACCTGCGGCGATACCGCGCCGGCCCAGATTCTAGTGGCGATATTCGCGAAGACGAAGAGCGCCGCCGCCATAACAAGCCCAGTCAGCCAGTCCATTCGAGTGGGCAGTCGCAAGCCGAGCCGCCGCCGAACCGCCGCCGAGTCCCGGCGAGTCAGCCAGCCAACACCCAGTAGCGCCAGCGCCAGATTCAGGCCGGCCAAGGAAAAGAGACTGATGAAGGCGCCTGCTGTTTCGCTTGGCAGAAGGTCTTGCCCGGCTGCAGGACCGTGAATAGCCAGCGACAAAATGATCAGCAGGACTTGCAGAATCATCAGCAGCGCGGCGACTCGATGAACGGGTTTGCGCGGATCGAAAGCGGACCGAGAACCCGGGCTCAGCCCGCTAATCAGCGACCCGACCAAGCGCCAGAGCGGCGCGAAACGCGCCGTCAAGCGATCGGCCAGGGGCGCGCCCGTCCGACTTTTTTCAGCGCCGTTGGCCAACAGGATGAGCGCGGTTGCGCCGGCCAATCCCAAAAGTTGCAAAACCATACTGCCGCCCCGAACTCTTCGAATCGCAGTATAGTTGAGCCGCCGCGCCTTCTCAAGTTTCCGCTGTATAAGCAGAGCAATCGCGTCACAACATTGTCCGCCTTTGGCCATGTAAAAGTGTAGGGGCGTCTCGCGAGACGCCCGTTGAAGATGGCTTGCAAATTGCGGGCGTTTCAGCGGGTCGCGTAGGTCGCGTAGACACTGACCGCCGACACTGACCGACAAACGCCCCTACAGATTACGAAATGTAACGGGAAATTTCAATTTTGAAGCGATTGCTCTGCTGGATAAATGGGTACTGTATCAAAGTCGGTTGAATTTCTTCAAATACCGACGATTTGGTAGGGGCGACTGACGGGCTGTGTCCACGCGCCCCGGTGAGTCGCCCAATTTCGATCCTGTTCGTACCCATCGGGCGATCCGCCGGATCGCC
>JAJDUC010000097.1 GCA_022826865.1 Anaerolineae bacterium | reverse complement strand
TGTTCTTGATGTGCCTGCTGCTGTATTCGCAGCATCCATTTGCTCAAGAGGGCGCGCTCATCCCAGTGCGCCTTCAATTGAACTGGGTGACTCAAGCGGAGTTTGCCGGCTATTATGCGGCGCAAGACTTGGGTTTCTATGAAGACGAGGGCCTCAGCGTAACGATTCTCGATGGCTCTGTGGAAATCGTGCCGCAGCAGATGGTGCTTGCTGGCGCGGCTGAATTTGCCGTTGGATGGGTGCCGAAAGTGCTGGAATCAAACGAGCGTGGCGCTGATCTGGTGAATATCGCCCAGGTATCCCAGCGCAGCGCCACCTTGCAGGTATCTTTCGTCGATACCGGCATCGAATCGGTCTCGGACTTCCGCGGCATGCGCGTCGGCGCCTGGGGCTTCGGAAACGAGCACGAGCTCTTCGCCGCCATGCGCGCCGTCGGCATCAATCCGGATAATCCCGGTCATGTCACCATCATCCAGCAGCCATACGATATGTCGCTGCTGCTCAATGGCGAGTTGGACGCGGCGCAAGCCATGACCTACAACGAATACGCGCAGGTGCTGGAAACGGTCAATCCCGATACCGGCGAGCTCTATCAGCCGGAAGACCTGAACGTCATCGACTTCAATGATGTCGGCACCGCCATGCTGCAAGACCACGTCTTCGTCAACGCCGATTGGCTGGCTGAAGAAGGCAACGAGGACATTGCGGTCGCCTTCCTCAAAGCGAGCTTCCGCGGCTGGATACATTGTCGGGACAAGCCGGAAGAATGCGTTGAACTTGTGCTCGAGCGCGGATCAACGCTGGGGGAGAGCCATCAGCGCTGGCAGCTGAACGAAATCAGCAAGCTCATCTGGCCCTCGCCCGCCGGCATCGGCATCATGGACGAAGCGCTTTGGGCGCAGACCGTCGCGGTCGCCATCTCCGGGCAGGTCATCAACCAAGCGCCCCGCCCGGACGCCTATCGCACGGATCTGGCGCAGACGGCGCTGGATGCACTGGCGCTGGACGGACACGATGTCACCGGCGAGGCTTGGCAGCCGCTCGAAGTCGAGCTGCGCCCCGGTGGGGAATAGTCTTTAATACCCCCACCCCAAGCCCCTCCCCGGCGGGTCTGTGTCTACGCGACCCCATAAAGAGGGAGGGGCTTCACTGCGCGCTTGAACAATAATCCGCCTTTCCTAATTGTGGGATGCTCGCCATAGAGATGGCTAGCGAGTTGGGAGATCTGGCAGGCCTGCCACGGGCCTGCCCGTCTTCTTTATGCCATCGATACCCGCAAAAGCGGCGGTATTCGACATCTATAGGCTAAAGCGTATTTCACAAATGTAATAGCCTGGCATCGCTCCTAGCGATTGCATATCTGGCCGCGGTTGGCGGCGCCTGAGATGCGGCGCTCGCTCCATTGCTTCTGCACATTATGGTGACGGCAGCGCACCGTAAGTCCGTACGGTACGCGTTTGCGCATTACCTGTGTTGTAGCATTGTGTAATAAATTGTGTAATAATAAATGCGTACATAAGACAGAGGATTGCAAAACTGTTCAAGCGTTGTGGGAAACCGGCGTGATTTCAATCTCTCCTGATGCCCTAGTCCGTCTCGTCATCTTCCTGCTCTATGTCCCGGTTATTTTGATATGCTACTGGCGGCTGATTCCGCGGCTTTCCCCGGTTGCCAGGTTGCTTGCGACCATCATGATCGCGGCGCAGGCGCTTGCGATTCTTTTGTCGCTGGAAAACCAGGCAGCGCATGGCAACAGGTTTCGATTCTGGGACCTAAATTACGAAAACAATTTCCCTACCGCTCTCGCATCCACGCAACTGGCGCTGGTCAGCCTTGTCGCCATAGCGACGGCATGGCTTGCTCGCACGCAACCGTCATGGCGCCGGCTCTATCTGGTCGGCCTGTCCCTTGCTTTCCTGTATTTGGCATGGGAAGAGCACAGTGAGATGCGCCGTTTGATGTTCGTCGGCAAATGGGAGATTTACTACATTGCGCTCGGATTAGCGATCTTGGCGGCAACGACGATTGTCGCGATTCGCTCGTCAATGCGCAGCCGAATCTGGCACATTTGCCTGCTATCCGGCCTGGCGGTTAGCGCGGCAGGCTCCTTCGGAATTGAAGAACTGAGGTACGAAGAAGTATGCCAAAGTTTGGGATTGGTAGGCGCTCGCGGATGCCATAGCTATCATATCGAAGAATCCCTGGAATTCCTGGGTATTTGGCTGATTCTCCTTGCTATGCTTGGTCAGTTATCTGAGCTGGCGCCGCGGCTGAGACGTCGTCATTGCCTCATTTTGTATCTCGTGCCCGCGTTTACATTTGCGGCGCTGCTTCTCACTTCGCAATACGTAATGCGCCACCTGTCGCGCGCAGTGTCAACCCAGCTCATTCAATTGGAATACCAATTCCAAGCCCAGCCAATCTCTGCGGAGTTTGAGTCTGATCTAAGATTGCTTGCCTTCCGCACCGAACGTGAGGCGGACACCTTGGCTCTGTGGCTCTATGCCTCAACAAGCAGTTGGAACGCCTACACTGGATTGGGATATTCCGTTCAGCTGATAGATCAGGTCACCGGCGAGCCTGTCGCTAGTGTGGATCAGATCGCGAGTCGTAAGATGCAATGGCAGCCCGGGCGCGAGACCTGGTTGTATAAAGAGCGGATCGCCCTAGAAGTCCCTCCATCCAGGAACCCGCTCTGGATTGTGCAGGGAATCTGGCGCGGGGGGGGGGGCGCTTTCGTTCCACAGAGAGTCCTATCAACCGATCGCCAACTGCAAAGCGAAACTCGGGTTATTTTGGGGCAACTGGAAACTTCGGTGGATTGATTTGCCTGGCCGGTATCGGCATCACGACCTGTCGCGGCGACACCGCCAGCATCCTTCCCCAGACGGTCTGAGCTATTCGTGTAGCGACTATTCCGCGATTCGTTGCAGTAATGCGCTCCCCTGCCTGAGGCGTCGGCGGGGAGCGCTATATTAGGACCTAACTCCCGTGCATGGCACGCTTCCGCGCCAGCATCTTCTCCCGCGCTTCCGCGCTGCCATCGTGGCTGGTTCCGAACCAGTGATCGAAGGGCATGCCCATCTCGCCGTAATTGCACTCGAAGTAGCGGTGATGCAGCGAATGGTAGTAGGACGCGGCTGACGGGACCTTCACCCCGTCCTTGATGACAAATTCGTCGAAGCCGCCATGACCCGTAATCGCGGCAAAACTGGCGTGCTGCCCGTTCATGATCATGTGGATGGGGTGCGAAGCGACCACGCAGTGAATCAGCATGCAGGTGTAATAGAGCAGATGCTCGACCGGGTGCATCGACAAGCCGGACCATGGCCCTATATCGATATTCTTGTGGTGCACGTAGTGCGCGATCTTGTAGAAGAACTTGATATGCAGCAAACGGTGCGCCCAATAAAAGTGGAAATCCCGCCAGAGTGGAACGAGCGCGAGAATCACGACGAACCAGACCGGCTGCTGGCGCGGGTCGATGAAGGGGATGATGCCATTGGCGTATGCCCATAGCATGACAACCTCGAATCCGGTCCAGATTGTGCCGCCGCTGACGACGCTCCAGAAGACATTGTCGCGCACCTGATCGTTCCAGAGGAATTTCTTGCTCTTGCCCATCCAATTGGGCGACCACTTGTACTGGTAGCCCTGCGCCTTGTTTGTCCACAAGCGAACATGCAATACGGTCGCCAGCGCGATCAGCATGACTTGGTTGCGGATAAATACCTCGAGGATCCAGCCGGCGCTGAACTCCTTCATGCGCGCCAACTCGGGCGTGAGGTATAGCCAGGTCACGGTCGCCACGATCATGTAGATCAGATTGACGGGCCAGATGTACTCTTTGACCCACTTGGCAATCGCCCGTGGATTCGGCGGCCAGGTGAATACCGGGTTGGGCACGCCGATGTCTTTATCCGGTTTCCAATAACCGCGCTCGTCACGCGGCATGCCGTCAGCCAGCCCGTCTCTTTCTGCGCTTATTTCTGCCATCTTAAATCCACCTCTAAATATGTATTCGCTTCAAGCATATCGCAGGGTTGCGCCTTGTACAAATCTACCCGGCGAGGGTACTGTATCAAAGTCGGTTGAATTTCTTCAAATACCGACGATTTGGTAGGGTGACTGACGGGCTGTGTCCACGCGCCCCGATGAGTCGCCCAATTTCGATCCTGTTCGTACCCATCGGGCGATCCGCCGGATCGCCCCTACCAGGCTATTTCAACCGAAATTGGTACACTACCGACCGGACGCAACCTTTCCTGGCGGGTGAGATGCGCTAGAATAGGGCGC
>JAJDUC010000073.1 GCA_022826865.1 Anaerolineae bacterium | reverse complement strand
AGCATAAGGTCGATATGTAGGGGCGACACTGTGTGTCGCCCGAAAATTCGCGCTTTTGTCGGCGGGCGACCGAATCGCCCCTACACCGTTCTTCAGATTGTTGCATTACTTTCCTGATGTTACTTGTGTCCTTTGTGCCTTCGTGGTGAAGTTGATTTTGGTTCATTGGAATTTCAACCGACTTCGATACACTACCTAGAATGTCCCTACATTTCTTTCCTTTTTTCAGGTTTCCAGGCGCAGTCTACTCTTCCCAGGGCTCGACCTTGAAGAGCTCCATGATATAAAAATGCGCCCCGGCCGGGTCTGTCGCCAGCGCCCAATAGCCGGTATCCGGCGCTTCATTCGGCCCCATGTGCACTTGGCCACCCAGTTCCTTGACCCGCGCGACGCCGGCGTTGATTTCGCCGATGTTGAAATAGGGCATCCAGCAGGTCGGCGTGTCGCCGAAGCTCTCGTCCATCTGGATCATGCCGCCGTTGTTGCGGCCGCGATTGCGAATGTGGATGTAATGCTCGTCGCCATAGAACTCCCAGCCCAGCACGGCGCTGTAGAAGGCTTTGGCCGCCTCCGCGTCCCGCGTGAGCAGTTCGTTCCAGCACATAGCGCCGACGGTGTTGACGATGCCCGCGCCGATGTGGTTCCGCGCCTGCCACATACCCAGAGCCGCGCCAGTCGGGTCCATGAAGAAGGCCATGCGCCCGCTGTCAAAGACATCCATAGGGCCGAAGATGATCTGGCCGCCATTCGCCGTGACGACTGGCAAGAGCGCATCGACATCATCAACAGACACATAACAAGACCAGTGCGAGGGGATATTCTGCTCCAGCGCCTCGGGGGTGGCCTCGCTGAGCGCGGCGACATTTTGGCCCTCGCGCTGGAACATGGTGTAGGTCATGCCTTCGCCGACGGGGATATCGAAATTGCCCCAGCCGAAGAGATCCATATAAAACTGCTTTGCCGCCGTCGAATTGGTCGAGCTGGTGTCCGCCCAGCTAAATGTGCCGTGGGGATATTTTGTTACGGTGTACATTTGTTGTCTCCTGTGCATTTGTAGGCCTGAGGCTGAGGGCGAGCCACCGAGTCGCGCAGGTCGCGTAGACACTGACCGTATACACTGGCCGCCTGCTCGCCTTACGCGATCGACGTTTGTTTCGGCGCGCCAATGCCATGTCGCTCGGGCGACTTATTCTTCCCAGGGCTCGGCCTGGATCAGTTGGATAATGTAGAAGTGCGCGCCGGCCGGGTCCGACATGTAGGCAAAATGCCCGGCGCCTGGCGCTTCCGTCTTGGGAATGATGATCGTCGCGCCCAATTCCCCGGCTTTCGCGATTGAGGCGTCGATATCGGCGACCGTGAAGTAGGGCTGCCAAACCGAGGGCATCTCGCCGAAGCTCTCGTCCATCTGCATCATCGCGCCATTGTTGCGCCCGCCATTCTGAATCATGATGTAGCCGTTTACGCCAACGATGTATTCCCAGCCAAAAAGGGCCGAATAAAAGGCTTTGGCCGCTTCCGTGTCTTTGGTGAGCAGTTCATTCCAGCACATAGCGCCGACGGTGTTGACGATGCCGGCGCCGATGTGGTTTTTCGGCTGCCACAAGCCCAGCTGGGCGCCTGTCGGGTCGATGATCTGAATCATGCGTCCGCTCTCGAAGACGTCCATAGGGCCGAAGACAACGGCGCCGCCGTTAGCCGTGACGACATCCACCATCGCATCGACATCATCAACCGATACGTAGTTGGTCCAATGGGACGGGATGCCTTGCGCTTGCATATCGGGCATCATTGCCGCGAAACCGGCTACATGTCGGCCCCGGTTCTGAAACATGGTATAGGTCATGCCTTCGCCGATGGGTTCTTCGATCTTGCCCCAGCCGAACAAGTCCAAGTAGAAACCTTTCGCCGCTTCCGCATCGGTGGAGGAATTATCCGCCCAGGAGAATGTACCCGGCGGGTACCTGGTTACGTTGTACATTGAATGTCTCCCTAGAATGTTTGTTCAGGGCGTTTATCCTAGGGCGCTTTCAAGGCGCTGTCAATACAGATTGCGCCCCGCCAACCGCAAAGGCCGTATGTATGGGCGCAAAGGCTGGCGCTGCGGCGGCGGGCGCGGAAGAAAGGTCTTGAGCAGGGCGCTTCAGGATGCCCCTGGAGATGCGGCGCGGCTATTGCTGCGCCATCTCCTTGCGTTTCAGGGACTCTTGAATTTCAAAAATAGAACCGGCTTTATCCGGCTTTGGCAGCGGGATGATCACCGGCACGGCCTCCGCGCGCGGCCTTACGCTTGGCTCGCCACGGATGACCGAGGCGGAGAATTCTTCAAACGTGGGCCCGTTCAACAAGGGCCAGGAATCGAGCGAGCAGTATTCAAAGAGAAGCAGTCGCCGCGGATTGGTCGAGTGATTCGGCGTCGAGGCGTGCAGGGTGCGGGCATGATGAATCGAGATGCCGCCGGCTTTGACCTGGCATTTCGCCGTGTCTCCGGGTTCGAAACCGGGCTCGCTGACCGCGCCGACGAAGACGCCGTTCTCGTGATGGCTGTGCAGCTCGCCCTTGTGCGAGCCCGGCGCCATCAGCATGCAGCCGTTTTCTTCGGTCATGTCGTCAATCGCGACGCCGACCGCCAGAATGTCGTCGTTGGTATGCGGATAGAAAGCCCAGTCCTGGTGCCATTCCACCGCGCTGCCGTGATCCGGCTCTTTCATATTCAGCTTTGTGGTGTTGAAGCGCAGGCCGGGACCGATCAACTGCTCGACAATATCCAGTATGCCATCATGCCGCAGCGTCCGATTATAGACCTCGTGATGCAGATTGGGGTTCTTGATGCGGCGCAGGCGCGGCCGCTCCGGGCTGTGATTCCGCTCCAGGTCAAAGACATCCGTATGCTGGCTGACCGTCCGCGAGCGCTCGACAAATTCGTCAGTGACGCGGCGCAGCGCTGCCAATTCCTCATCGCTGAGCACATTCTCGACCACGATATAGCCGTTTTCGTGATAAAAGGCGATCTCTTTAGCAGTTAGCATAATCCAGGTTCCTTCATGTGAAATTGGCGCAAAGTATGGCAGGTTCGCCCCGCCCTGTCAAATGCCTGCAGAATCGGTAGTGTATCCTTTTCGGTTGAAACAGAAAAAACTTTGCCACCGAGTACACCGAGAAAAACGAGAGCGTCGAGAATCGTGTACGAAATATGCCCTTTTCTCAGTAGAATCAAGTTAGCATGCGAAATTCAGCATACGGTCGATATGTAGGGGCGATACTGTGTGTCGCCCGAAAATTCGCGCCTTTGTCGGCGGGCGATTCACAGCCGCGCGTAGACACTGCGGGCCAATCGCCCCTACACCGTTCTTCAGATTGTTGCATTACTTTCCTGATGTTACTTGTGTCCTTTGTGCCTTTGTGGTGAAGTTGATTTTGGCTCATTGGAATTTCAACCGACTTCGATACACTACCGCACAATCCCGCATCCATCTGCGAATGCGCCATATTGCACCTTCTTGCTATAATTCATTTGCAGTCGTACAGAGCGGACGACGTAACCCATGGCTGACCAACTGTCTTTATTCCCTCAAGTACAAATCAAATTCCCGAAAACCAGGTATCAGGGAAGCAAGGCTAAACTCACCAATTGGATTTGGGAAAAAATCTCAAATCTGGAATTCGAAACCTGTCTCGACGCCTTCGGTGGTACGGGAACAATCTCGCATCGTCTCAAGCGAGAATTCAAGCAGGTAACTTATAACGATTCTCTCAAATTCAATTATTGGTTTGGACAAGCCCTTATTGAGAATTCAGATGTCCTGTTGCAGGAAAACGACGTTGAATGGCTTCTCAACTCGTATGATGAGTCTTATCCAACGCTCATTGCCAATACATTTGCGGACATCTACTTTCTGGAAGAGGAAAACAGGTGGCTCGACAAGTTGATCACAAACATCCATAGACTTGAAAATAAGTATAAGAAAGCGCTTGCGTTTTTCGCCCTAGCCCAATCCTGCATCATAAAGAGGCCTTACAATCTCTTTCACAGAAAGAATCTGTATGTCCGTACTGCCGACGTAGAACGTTCCTTTGGTAACAAAACAAGTTGGGATCGCCCCTTCGAATCGTGGTTCCGACACTTTGCGATGGAAGCGAATCAGGCCGTATTTTCCAGTGGAAAAACGTGCCTAGCCAAAAATGTGGACGTGTATTGTACTGAGGGCAAATATGACCTGGTGTATTTCGATCCGCCGTACATATCAGGAAAGGGCGTCGGTGTAGATTTTCGAGACTTCTATCACTTCCTGGAAGGTCTAGCCAACTATGACCGATGGTCGGAAATGATTGATATGACATCAAAGCATCGGCGGCTTATCCGAATACCAAATGATTGGATAGACAAACGTCGGATTTACCGGGCATTTGAGAGAGTGTTTGAAAGGCACGCGGACAGTATTATCGTTGTATCGTACAGGAGTGATGGAATCCCCTCCGAGTCAGAATTGATAAGACTCCTCGCGCGATTCAAATCTGATGTACGAGTTGAGAGGTTTCGCAACTACCGGTATGCGCTGTCAAAGAACAAGACTTCGAATGAAATCCTATTGATAGGTCAGTAGCCGATGTCGGATTTCGAACGTCAGATGCGGGAATATCTGCCAAAGTTTAAGTCGGCTCTTGCAAACGATATTGGGGATTGGGTCGTTAAGGGATTTATCGATACCTATCAAAATATCTATACAATATCTGCTGATACGAAGGTCATTTCAAAGCTCATTGAACTTATGCTTTTTCCCGTAATTACAGACTTTGCCCGAAGAAATTCCTATACGCTTCACTTGGCTGAACATCAGAATCACTATCCTGACATTTCTTTTGTCGCGCCAAACGGTATCAAGACAGCTTTTGACTTAAAGTCAACCTATCGAACAAGCGCGACGCGTGTCAACGGTTTTACGCTCGGTGCCTACACAGGATACTTTAGAGATCGAGAAAAGAAGAAAAATACGACGTTTCCATACGGCGAATACAGCAACCATTATGTGTTGGGCATAATATATTCTCGCAATTCAGCAGATATTGATGAAAGAGAGATATTCAAGCTCAAAGACTTGCAAAATATAAGGTCTGTTGCGCAAGACTTTACGTTTCTATTGCAAGAAAAGTGGCGGATAGCATCGGACAAGACCGGAAGCGGTAACACAAAAAACATTGGCTCAATCAAGCAAATCGACGATCTTGTTAAGGGCAACGGTTCGTTTGCCTCTGAAGGCGAGCAAGTTTTCGATCACTACTGGATGAATTATCTTTCGAGGGATATGGCACGCGCGATTGACTCTAGCGTACCGTACACTAATCTACACAAGTATTGGCAGTGGCGAAACGGTAACTGACCTGATTTTCTCGGGGCCTCCGCGCATTCAATCCACGCCCATATCAAATATGCGGTTGAGAAAGGCGAAGATATCCACCTGCTCTTCGATCCACTTCGAAGTCGCTTTGCCCAGGGCGTGGCCGGCTCTGGTCAGAACACGCAGCAGAATCACATTGTCAGTTTCGTCCGCATGTTGCAGGGCGGCGGCGAGCTTCTTGGAGTGCATCGGCACGACTCGATCATCATGATCGGCCGTGAGAATCAGAATCGGCGGGTATTCCTGCCCGGCTTTGATATTGTGCAGCGGCCCGTAGGCGGTCAAGAAGTCGAAGTGCTCCTTGCTGCTTTCGGCATCGCCATATTCGTTGGTCCAGTGACGACCTGAGGTGAAGTATTTGAAACGCAGCATATCGATCGTCGGCACATGACAGAGAATCGCGCCGTATAAATCCGGCCGCTGCAGCATGCAGACCGCCACCAGAAGTCCGCCGTTGCTCCGGCCTTCAATCGCCAGCTTCCTGTTCGAGGTATAGCCATTTTCAATGAGCCATTCCGCCGCCGCATGAATGTCGTCGTAGGTATTCTGTCGGCCGGCGAACATACCGGCCCGATGCCAAGCGTCGCCGTATTCGCCCCCGCCACGGATATTGGCATTGACAAAGATGCCCCCGTTCTCCAACCAGACCGGCAGCCAACTGTGGTAGCTCGGCGTTTGGCTGAAGTGGTAACCGCCGTAGGCGTACATGATGGCGGGATTGTCGCCATTGAGTTCCAGTCCTCTTTTGCAGGTGATGAAAATGGGGACCTTCGTGCCATCTTGAGACGGGCAAAATGCCTGTCTCGTTTCGTATTGGTCGGGATCGAGCCCGGGCGGCGCCACTTCGAAAATCGGCTGCGCCTCGCCGGTCTTGAAGTCGTATTGCAAGATCTGCGCCGGCTGCAAAAACGAAGTCCAGGCGATGAACATCCGGTCGTCATTCGCCCCGGCATGGGCGCCGGCGTGTTCGCGCTGGTCGACAGCGCCCATTCCCGGCGGCAGCCACTCGCGATCGAGCGAGCCGTCTTTGTTGTAGATCTTGATGATATGCCGGCAAAGGCGCATGGCCGTCACCACAAACTGCTGATTGACGATGGATACGCCGGCGATGGCTTCTTCGCTTTCAGGCACGACCTCGCGCCAGTTTTCGCGCGCCGGATTGTTGATGTCCACGGCGACCACGCGCCAATTGAGGGCGCCATTCGTCGTCAGGATGTAAAAGATATCGCCCTCATTGCCGACAAAGCGATACTCCGCGTCCAAATCATTGAACAAGCGCAGGAATTCGCCCTCGCTATCTATCGGTTTGTAGAACAAGCGATTGGCAATCCGCGATTCCCAGTCGATCGTCAGCAGGAGAAAACGATCATCCGAGCTGACCGACGCCTTATATGTCACGCCTTTGCGCTCGGGATCGTCAAAGATCAGCTTATCTTCGGATTGATCTGTGCCAAGCTTGTGAAAATAGACCTGATGCGACACTTCGGGATTGTCGGGGCCTTCGTCCGGAGCGCCATCGGCATAGCGGCTGTAATAGAAACCGGAAGCATCCTTGCGCCAGGCTGCCGTAGAAAACTTGAGTTTCTCCAGCCGGTCATCCAGATCTTCGCCGCTGTCCACATCACGGATGTGGAACTCCACCCAGTCCAGCCCACCGTCCGACACGGCATACATCACCAGCCGCCCGTCGCTCGTCGGCTGCCATTCGAAGACCGCCACCGTGCCATCATCACTGAATCCATTAGGATCGATTAAGACCCGCTCCGGCTCGTCGCCCTCTTGCACATAGAGGATTGGCTGCTGCCGCAAGCCATCATTCCGCATATAAAACAGGCGGTCGCCGCGTCTGCGCGGCACTTCATATTTGGGATAATCCCAGACTTCGCGCAGGCGGCGCTCGAAGGTCGCGCGACCTTCCAGGCCGTTCAGCAGGTCCAGCGCCAACTCGTGCTGACGCTGTGTCCATGCCAGCACGTCGGGGCGCTCGGCATCTTCCAGCCAGCGATAGGGGTCGGCAACGGGACTTCCAAAAAAATCTTCGACCACATCGCCTCTGGGCGTTTCGGGATAATTCAGTTTTCCAAACATATTTGTCCCCATCCGGTCACAGATTCGCGAAATCTGCGCGAGCAATAGCCGCGCGGAAAGAGCCTTCACCCAATTTCGTATCCGCTCGGCGGTTCAACGCCGAGGAGATGCCGAACAAAATAATCCCAGCGGCGGCGCACAAAGTAGGGATGCGCGGTGCAGCCATGCGGCTGATTCGGCATGATGAGCAGGTCGAAATCCTTGTTCGCTTTGATCAGCGCATCTACGACGACCATCGTCGATGCCACATGCACATTCTCATCCATGTCGCCGTGGATCAGCAGCAGTTTGCCCTGAAGGTTCTCGGCATGGTTTTGATTAGCGGAAAAGACGTAATGATCGCTAACCGGCAGCCCCATATATCGCTCCACCCAAGTGGCCTTGTCCAGGCGATGATCGTGATTGCCGGCCGACGAAACGGCGACTTTGAAGAAGTCGGGATAGGTGAACATCGCCCGGCAGGAGGCGTAACCGCCGGCGGAGTGACCAAAGATGCCCACGCTTGAGATATCGAGGTAGCCATAGCGATCGGCAAGCTGCCGTATCGCCGTGATATGATCGGGCAAGCCATTGTCCTGCAGCTTGCGATAACTGTGATCGTGCTGCGCCTTGGAGCGGCCCGGCATACCCAGGCCATCGATCATCACCACCACAAATCCCAACTCGGCGAGTGACTGCGCCTCCCAGAAGTTCTTCTCGCGCTCGCGCGCCGCGTCGGCAAATGCCGCCGGCGCCTGGATAGCCTGGGGACCGCCATAGATGTAGTCAATCACCGGGTACTGCGCTTCCGGATCGAGGTCCGATGGGCGGAAGATCGCGCCGTAGACATCGCTGCTGCCGTCGCGGGCTTTGGCTTTGAAGCGCTCCGGCTTTTTCCAGCCGGTCGCTTCAAGGGCGCTGATGTCCGCCCGCTCCAATTCGCAGATGATCGACCCATCCGCCTTCCGCAGCAGGATCAGCGGCGGTTGTTCCAAGGTCGAGCAGTTGTCGATGAAGCAGCCGCCGCCCGGCGCAAAGCTGATCGTATGCGCGGCGTCCTCGGGCGTGAGCAATTCCGGCTCGCCGCCATCGAGGCTGACGCGATACAGATGGTGATAGTAGGGATCGCGACCGGCTTCTCGCCCCATTGCCGTGAAGTAAAGCATTCCGGCGGCTTCGTCGATGTACTCAACATTGCTGACTTCGTAACTGCCCGATGTGAGCTGCCGAATTAAGACGCTATTTTCAGCATCGTAGAGATAGAGCTGCCCCCAGCCATCGCGCTGCGAATACCAAACCACGCGCGATCCATCCGCGAAGACGCGCACGTTCGATGTGCCGCGCCAGACCGAGGGATCTATGCCGGTGCCGCTCTCCTCCGATATGGCAATGCGAGCAGTCCCGGTCTTCGTGTCAATGATGATTAAGTCAATGCTAAAATAACCGCGTCCCTGGCGCACAAAATATATCGTCTCGGAATCGGCTGACCACCACAAGCCATTGCCATAAACGGGCGGCCCATGATACTGAACCTCGATGGGATCGATATCAACCGTGGTGAGCGCGCCCGCGCTCAAATCGGCGCAGACCAGGTAGGCCAGAGGCAGAACTTCATCGCCCGGCAAGGGATAAGCGAATGAATGCAATTTTGGGCGAATCTCTCCGTCTTTTGGCACGGATTGCACCAGGTGAAACTGCGGCGCCTCGCGCTGATCGACGCGGCAGAACAGCAGCTTGCCGCTATCGGGCGACCAACGCAGCCAAGGCGGTGGCGGATCAGCGATGCCGCCGGTCGTCAAAGGCGAGAGCAATTCTTCGCCATAACCATTCTTTTCTACGCCGTCGGTCGTGATCGCCCGTTCCTCGCCAGTCTCAACCGAGCGAAGCCATACGTTGCAATCACGGCTGAAGGCTTCCCATTGGCCATCGGGCGAGCGAACAACATCGCGCAGCGTTTGCGCCACATCCCCGACGCGCGCGCAGGCATAAGAATCCAGATCGCATGACCAGCGCTCTTCCCCATCGATATCAAATTCGATACTGGTGCCGGATTCTGCAAATTCGATCTCTGTGAAGGGCAGTCGCGCTGCGCTGCAGGGCCTTCCCGTAGCCAGGCTCAGCGCCGCCGCCAGCCGATCGTGGTCGAAGGCGGGCGCGCGATCGCCGCTGGCCGCGTCCACGAGCAGGAATTCCACAGCCGTCAGCGACTTCCAACGATACCAGAAGCGGCCGGAATCCCCGATCCAATGCGGGCGAATCAGCAGATCGGAGGTCAAGTCAAGGGCGTTGGCCGCCAGCAGACGTTCTGCGCGGACGTAACGCTGCCATAAATTCTTTGAAGCGGCGGTCGCCCCTTCGCGCTCCAGTTTCAATCTGATTTCCATAACGATTCCTCGCAAAAGCGAATAATTGCGTCAAGCCCATTCATGCGGAGCCCGTCGGCGCAATGAGTTTCAGCGCTTGTGAGCCCGGGAGTGATGTCGCGCTCCGGGACCTTAACTTTGAATATAGGGATCGAGGGCGTCGCGCAACGCATCGCCGATCAGATTAATCGAGATCACCGTCATGGAGATCAGCGCCCCGGGAAAGATCATCAGAAGCGGCGCCCTCCGCAAATATTGCCGGCCGTTGCTGAGCATATTGCCCCATTCGGCCTGCGGCGGCTGCACGCCCAAACCGAGGAAACCCAAAGCCGCCGTCGTCAAGATGGCGCCGGCGACGCCGAGGGTCGCATAGACGATGATGGGCGCCAGCGTATTCGGCAGCAGGTGCAAGAACATGATTCGCGCCCGCCCCGCCCCCAGAGCGCGGGCGGCTTGCACATAATCTTGCTCCTTCAGTGAGAGCACGTTGCCGCGCACGATGCGCGACAATGTTGGGGTCGCCCAGATTGCCAGCACGATGATTAAGTTGAACAAGCTCGGTCCCAAGACGGCCACGAACAATATCGCCAGCACAATGCCAGGAAAGGCGTACATGACGTCGATAATCCGCATCACCAGTGTGTCGACCCAACCGCCAAAGAACCCTGAAATCAAGCCGACGATCGTGCCGGAGAGGA
The DNA here is from genome assembly GCA_022826865.1 of Anaerolineae bacterium. Taxonomy (GTDB): domain Bacteria; phylum Chloroflexota; class Anaerolineae; order Aggregatilineales; family Phototrophicaceae; genus UBA6055. Next base: position 21,508 of record JAJDUC010000073.1, on the reverse strand, counting down.
CGCCAAGAGCGGTGCCGACGATGCCAACAAATAGCGACACGCGCGCGCCATAGGCCAGGCGAGAGTAAAAATCTCGTCCCAGCTCATCAGTGCCCATCCAATGCTCCGCAGACGGCGGCTTCATTCGCTTTCGCAGCGACTGCTTGTAGGGATCATGGGTCGAAACCACCGGCGCCAGGATGCCCATCAGCGCGATGAAGACGATGAAAACGGAGCCGAGCAGGGCGAAACGGTTGCGTCGGAATTCGTGCCAAGCGCGCCGGGCGCCAGAAATATGCAGCAATTCGTCAGCTTCGAGCTGGGCGATTGCTTGTTTAGAGAGTTGCTCTTGTCCTGAAACTGTCACGCGGCCACTCCCGAACAACTGACAACTCGCGCCGGCATAGCAGACAGCGGATCCCGATCATTCATAGCGAATGCGCGGATCTATATAGACCAAAAGCAGATCTGTGACCAGATTGCCCATCACAACAGCAATGGCGATCAGCAGCACCGCGCCCTGCACCACGGGAAAATCGCGGCCGCTGATGCCATCGATCAAATACAAGCCGACGCCGGGCCAAGCGAACACCGTCTCCACGATGACTGAACCAGCCAGAATGAAACCGAAGTTTATGCCCAGTATCGTCACGACAGAGATCAGCCCATTGCGAAAGGCGTGTCCAATAAGAACTTTGCGTTCCGCTAATCCTTTGGCTCGCGCTGTCCGCACATAATCATGATTGATGACTTCCAGCATGCTCGAACGGGAATAACGCGCAAGCGACCCCGCAATCGACAAACCTAATACGGTGGTGGGCAGAATCATGTGCTTGAAGCCGCCAAGTCCTGATGGGGGCAAGATGGGAATATGCAATCCAAATATGAGAATCAGCACATAGGCAAACCAAAAGTTGGGCATCGACACGCCAATCAATGCCAAGACCATCAAAGCGCCATCATTCCAAGTCCCTCGCATGATTGCAGCCCAAACGCCCAAGGGGATGCCCACCGCCATCGACAGCAGAAAAGCGGCTATACCGAGACGAGCGGTATTCGGCACCCGGCGTACCAGATCTTCCGTCACCGGGCGCAATGTGCGCAAGGACGTGCCGAAATCAAGTTGAAGCGTATTGCGCATGTAGCGCAAGTATTGAAGCGGCAGCGGATCGTTGAAGCCATACTTCTCGTTGACCTTTGCCAGGTATTCTTCCGCCTCTTCGCCTTGGAAATCCGGCGGCACGAACATCACGGCCGGATCCCCGGGCGCCAGTTGCATGGCAAACCAGACCAGGGTGACTGCGCCTAGTATTGTTGGAATCGCCAGAAGCAGGCGCTTTACGATATATTTTTGCATCGCCTGTTAATCTCTACGCTGCCGCCAAAGAAGCCAGCCAGGCCGGTGAGAGTCTCGCTGTGAATAATCGCGCGAAGGGGCGGCAAGCGCCTCGCGACGCCTGCCGTCCCTTTACAATCCGAAATCGCTGGCCCTACTCGTTGAGCCAAGCCTTGTGGAAGAGCGGGATGCGACCGCCCAACTCCCATTCGATGCCCTCAACCGCAGGGTTGATGACGTTAATCCAGGGCGAGTGCCAACCCCAGATCGTCAACTGCTGCTCCAGGAAGATGCGCTGCGCCTGGTGCGAGAGCCGCTTGCGCTCTTCCAGATCGGTCGTGGCTGAAAAGGCGTCGAATGTCGCCTGCAGTTCCTCCGCCACCTCAACCAGATAGGGATCGGTCGCGTCGTCAATCTGGTAGATCGACCAGAATGAATCCGGCGCCCAGGCCGCTTCAATTGCTGATGTTACGGCGAAGAAGGAACCCTGCGAGTGGTGGCCGAAGGTCCAATTGCCCTGGTTTTCGCGCCATTCATCCAGCATGGCGTTCCATTCGGCCGTCTTGATCGGGGCGTCGATGCCGATGTCCGTCAGGTATTGCTGGTAGATCTCGTTGAACAGCCCCCAGAGCGCGAAGTCAGCCGAGATGATATTGACGACCAGTCGCTCTTTTCCATCCACACAGTCTACGGTTCGATCGTTGCAATCGCGATAACGGAAGCCGTCATCGGCCAGCAGCCAGCCGGCTTCGTCCAGGATCTCTCCCGCCCGCTCCGGATCGTAGGGCGCAATCGGCGGCAGATCATCAGTCCAATAGGGCGAGTTCGGAGAAACGCCGCCGCGCGAGCGCTGCGGCAAGCCGAAGAGGACCTCTTCGATGATCGCGTCAAAATCGACCGCGTGCGCCAGCGCTTGACGCAGCGACAGCTCTGTCATGGGATAGCGCGATGTGTTGATGCTGATCATAGTCACGCCGGGGCCGACCGGGGTGTTCACGACGAAACGGCCTTCACCCTGCAAACGCACCGCGTCTTCCGGCTCAATGCCATCGACATAATGCACATTTTCCGATTCGACCTCGATCAAGCGCACGGTGGTATCGCCATGGATGCGAATGGTCAGGCCATCGAGCAGGGGCGCGCCTTGCCAATAATTCGGATTGGCGACATATTGAATCTCGCTCTGCGGTTCATGCGACTTGAACATGAATGCGCCGGTGCCAACCGGATTTTCGTGGAAGGTTGAGCCATCTTCGCCCCAGGCCGTCGGGCTGATTTGATAAGCATCCGTGCCCACCGCTACGATATAGATGAAGTCGCCATTGGGTTTGTCGATCCAAATTTTGACCGTGTGGTCATCAACGGCTTCCATCTGTTGAATTTTGCTCAAGCGCACGTGGCCGCGGGCATCGGGATCATCAAGTTGCCGCTGGATATTGAAGATCACAGCATCGGCATTCCAGGGTGTGCCATCGTGGAACATCACATCGTCGCGCAGATGGAAGGTGTATTCCAGGCCATCCTCAGAAATCTCCCAATCGGTGGCCAGGAATGGCAGCAGATTATCGTTTTCATCCACTGTGAGCAGCGTGTCATAGAGCGGACGCACGTTGCGGATGCTGGGCCAGGTCGTTCTGGTCTGATCCCAGGCAATCACATCGGCGGATTGCATCATGATCAGCGTACCGCCTTCATTCGCTTCTTGCGGATGCACCGGCGCCGCCAGCAGCAGCAATGCCAGCAAAAGGAATGCTATTGTCAGTATTCTCTTCGTCATCTTCTTACTCCTTTATAGGGCTTACAATTCGATTTTCTTGCGTTTCCGAAATATATCTTGGCGCCTCCCTCCGCTCGCTCTACTGGGCCCCGGCGCATAGCCTCGTCTCCGGTCAATGAATTTGATCGCAGGCGGCCCGCTTTGCCCGAAGGCGAATATAAGAATAACAAGCTTTGTGGGCGCAAGCAACAAACCGCATTCAAGGCAATGTATCGATCTCGGCTGAAATAGTCTGGTAGGGGCGATCCGGTGGATCGCCCGATGGGTACGAACAGAATCGAAATCGGGCGACTCGGCGAGTCGCCCCTACCAATTCGTCGGCACTTAAAGAAATTCGACCGACTCTGATACACTGCCGCGTTCAAAGAACGTCGCTAGAATGCCGCCCGATCCCGGGCGGCCTCAGCTCGCTACCAGAGCCCCGGGGCGCCCCGTCGCCGCGCCTCGATTTGCAGGCGCAGCCGTTCCATCAAGTCGACATCCATCTGTCGCAGCAGGTCGATCAGGTCGATCGGCACCCAATTCTCGATCAGATATTCGCCTTCGCGCTTCCACCAGTCAAAATCGCGCAGCGTCATCAGTTTACCGGTGGCGGGGATGCCGGCGTATTCGCCATGATGATGCGAATAAGCGGTGTCCCAGATGCCGCCGCAGCAATAAGCGCCTTCGCCGAGCCGCCCCATGCGCCGGCCGCTGCCCTCCCGGCTGATATGGCGGTCGCCGAAGCCATGCAGCCAGGGCCGCTGATGAAAGTCCTCGTATTCTTCATGGCTGAAGCAAGCGCCAATGCCGCTGGGGCCATACCATTTCATATCTTCATGCCAATATTTTAGCTGTTCCATCGAAGTCAAATCGCCGCCATCGCGATCGCGCAGGTAGCGGCGCATACCGCGCGCCATCGCCTGCACAAGCTGCTGGCTCTTGCGCGACTCCATTCTGTCCTGCTCGGTCAGCAATATGCCGTCTTTCGCGCGCGGTCCTGGAACCTTGCCGCCTTCAGCGCCGAAAGCCGGCGGCAGCGCCTGGTAGCCCGCCTGCCGCATCACCGCCAGCACATCCACTTGCAGATATGTCTCCGCGATCTTGCCCTCGCGCATGACATAGAATACGCCGAACCAGATATTGGTTTTGCGCCCGGTCGCCGGTATGCCCAGCCAGTCCTCTGCAAAGACGCCGGTAAAGTAACCACAGCCGCTGACCCACTCCTCGCCGGCCGCCGTCGCGTAGAGCGCCGAGCCGGCGTCAATGCCGCCCATGAAGACATAAGGCGCGCGCTTCAGATCGGGAAAGGCGCGGCGCAAGGGCAGCCAGAAATCGGCAATCACCGCCTCAACGCCAATCACTTGATCGACCGGCGCGGATACATTCCAATCCACATCCGCATGAAGGGCTGATCGCAGCAGACCCGGCAATTCATCAAGCGTCGCGTGATTGAGCCGCTGCCAGAAATCCCAGACCGCTTCTTTATTCGCCTGGTTCAGTTGCGTGGACATATAGATTCCCGACCTATTTTCTGTTTGCGGACGAGCCAAGGCTTGCCCCTACATTACGAATCCTGTTTAGGATAAAGAGTTACAATTCAGGCATTTGTTCTTCCGTCCGCTGTTCAGACAAGGATTGCAGCCCGGCATTCAAGATGTCGGTGATTTTGTCCACATCGTAGACGCTGCCGGCCCAGACGCCGCCGCTGGCCGCCTGCAGCGCCGCCCAGAGGCGCGTATCCGCCGGCAGATCGGGATGGGGCTGCAGGTCGGGATGCGGCCTCCGCTCGTCCAGCAGCGTCCTCGCCTCCTCCGGCGTCAGCGCGCCCGCCGCCGTGCCCACCAGGGCGACTGCGCCGGTCAAGTTGTTTCGGTCGATGTCAATCTCGATCAGGTCGCCATCGCGCAGCTTGCCGATGGGGCCGCCCGCCAAAGCCTCGGGACCGACGTGGCCGATGCAGGCGCCGGTCGATACGCCGGAAAAGCGGGCATCTGTAATGATGGCGACATGCTTGCCCCAAGGGATGAATTTCAGCGCCGAGGTCAACTGATAGGTCTCTTCCATGCCCGTGCCCATAGGGCCGATGCCGTTCAACACCAGCACATCGCCGGCCTGGATCGGCTCGCCTTCCAAGCCCTTCAGCGCCCGTATCGCCGCCCGTTCCGAGGTGAAGACGCGGGCCGGTCCCCGATGTCGGTAGTTGCCGTCGGCATCGACGACGCTCGGGTCGATGGCGGTCGCTTTGATGACTGATCCTTCGGGCGCGATATTGCCCATCGGGAAGACGACTGTGCTCGTCATGCCGCGGTCGCGCGCATCATCGGCAGACATAATCACATCGTCGGGATCAATGCCGTCGCTTGCGCGCAGGCGCTCGCGCGCGTTTCGCCGGCGGTCGCTGTTCTCCCACCAATCCAAGACTGTCGCCAGCGTATCGCCGGTCACCGTCCGGGCAGCCGTATCCAGCAGGCCCATGTCACGCAAATGACACATGACTTCGGGCGCGCCGCCGGCCATAAAGACCTGTACCGTCGGGTGATTGCGCGGCCCGTTGGGCAAGGCGTCGACCAAACGCGGCGTGCTGCGATTGACGCGGATCCAATCGTCAACGGTCGGCGGGGTCAGGCCTGCGGCATGTGCAATCGCCGGAATGTGCAGCAGAAGATTGGTCGAGCCGCCAAAGGCCGAATGCACCAGCATAGCGTTCTCCAGCGCCGCCGGCGTCAAGACATCGGCCATCGTCGCGCCGGACGCTTTCAAGTTCAGCAGCGCCAATGCCGAGCGCTTCGCATTGTCCAGCCAGACCGGCTCGCCGGAGGGCACAAGCGCGCTATGCGGCAAACTCATGCCCAGGGCCTCGGCTACAATCTGCGATGTGGCCGCCGTGCCCAGAAACTGGCAGCCGCCGCCCGACGACCCGCAGGCTTTGCAGCCCATCTCGGCCGCGTAGTCGAGGCTGATCATGCCGTGGGCAAAACGCGCCCCAATTGTTTGCACCGTACCGGCGTCTTCCGCGCCCTCAGCCGGCAGGGTCACGCCGCCGGGAACGATGATGCCCGGCAAGTCGCCGCAGCCGGCCAGGGCGATCATGGCGGCCGGGAGCCCTTTGTCGCAGGTGGCCACGCCCATGACGCCGTCACGCGTCGGCAAAGAGCGGATCATGCGCCGCATCACCAGCGCGGCATCGTTGCGGTAAGCCAAGCTGTCCATCATACCGCTTGTGCCCTGCGAGCGCCCATCACAGGGATCGGAGCAGTATATGGCAAAGGGGATGGCGTCCTGCGCGCGAATCGTTTCAGCCGCTTCTTTGACCAGCAGGCTGATTTCCCAGTGCCCGGTATGATATCCTAGGGCGATCGGTCTGCCGTCCTCGGCGCGCAAGCCGCCCTTGGTGCTGACAATCACATATTGCTCGCGGTTGACCTCTTCCGGATGCCAGCCCATCGCGACATTCTGCGTCATCGCAAAGAGGTTGCCGCTGGCTTCATTCAAGAGCATGTCTTCGTCGAAAGGCAGCTTGCCCTCGCGCCCAAGCCCCCGGGTCCGCGTCGTCGGCAGCAGCTCCGCCCCGCCGTAGATTTCGCTTTGCATGTTTTTGACTCCTCTATTGCGCAATCGCGGGCGACCTAGCGCTTCGCCTCTGCGATGTCTATGTACGCGGTGAAATATCTTAGTATCCAACTCGGTAACGAAAATTTCCGCCGTATGAAAGAAATTACCAAAACAATCGAGAAGTTGTACGGGCGAGCCGGCGGCTCGCCCACTCAAGCCATAGACTTCCAATCAGTTTTCACATGACTAACATGTTACTATGTCTGTGAATTCGCTGTACTCGCTGGTTAAAATACCTGCATCTCAATCCATCAGGCGAAGCAGATTATGACACAGAAGCGATTTTCAAATCAAACCGTCATCGTCACCGGCGCCGGCGAGGGCATCGGCTATGAAGTCGCCCGCCAATTCTGCGGGGAAGGCGCATGCGTTATCCTGAACGATATCCAGCCTGAGCGGGCAGAAGCCGCTGCCCGCGCAATCGCCGCCGAAAGCGGCTCGGCCTGCGTCGCCGCGCCGGGCGATGTCTCCGACATCGAGACGGTTCGCGGCCTCGTGGCGCGGGCGGTGGAAGAGTTCGGCGGTCTGGATGTCTGCGTCTGCAATGCCGGTTTGACCTCCTGGGGGGACTTTTTCAGCTACGACGCGGCGGATTTCGAGCGCGTCGTCGGCGTCAACCTGCGCGGCAGCTATTTTTTGGCGCAGGCGGCCGCGCGACAATTTCGCGCGCAGGGCAACGGCGGACGCATCGTGCTGATGTCCTCCGTCACCGGGCGCCGCGCTGTGCCTTACCTCAGCGCCTACGGCATGACCAAGGCGGCGCTGGAGATGCTGGCCCGCAATCTCGTTCTCGAGTTGAGCCCGCACGGCATCACCATTAACTGCGTGGCGCCGGGCGCCGTCATCACACCGCGCAACCTGCAGGACGACCCCGATTATGAAGAGCGCTGGTCGCAGTTGATCCCGGTAGGAGAAGCGATTCAGACCAAAGACATCGCCAACGCGGCGCTATTCCTGGCGTCGCCGGCCTCAAGCCGGATTACCGGTCAGGCGATCGTGGTCGACGGCGGCTGGACCAGCGCCAGCCCCATACCGAATATGGATTACGGCAAGGATTACGAAAACTGAAGGGCCGGCGCCGGTACAGTCTCAGTCCAGCAATTCCTGGATGACGTGATTGCTGGAAGACAGGCGGTCCGACAGAACCGAGGCAATCAGAATGTGAATGGCCGAGGCGGCGCGCGGTTCCGTCTCTCCCATACGGCGCAGCGCCTCATGGCTGAGCCGCTGCAGCACGCCCGCTTCCGTGGCCACGACTGAGGCGGTGCGCGCCTTCTTCAGATAGAAGCCGACTTCGCCTATCGCCGTGCCGGCGGTCATGCTGCGCAGGCGCAGCTCACCCGCCTCCGGCAGGCGTAGCAGCACATCCACGCGACCGGACTCGATGAAATAAAGGGCATCCGATTCGTCGCCCTGTTCGAAGACCGTATCGCCAACACGGGTTTCGATGCGCTCCAGGTAGCTGTAAAGAGCGCTGACATCGAGGCCTTCGGTCATCGTATGTTGGGCAAGTTGCTGCCCCACCGTGATTTGGGCGCTATCCAGCAGGTTTGCTTCCGCCAGCAAGGCGTTCTCACACCACTCCAGGGCATGGTCCAGATCTTCAAACAGCGATGGCCGCTCGGGCCGGCGCCCGACGATGCCGCTATCTTCCAGCGCGGGCTGCAAATCGGGCGAAGCGCTCGATACAAGCAGTTCGATATCCAGTTTTTCCGTGAGCCGCTTCAGCTTCTTGAAGTCATGGGTCGTGGAAAAATCGAAGCCGCGCACGGCTTTGAAGTCGAGGATGAGAAATCGCAGCGGTTTGCCGACTTCCCCCGAGACGCGCCCTTTGACATGCTCGTAGAAGCGGTAAGCGGTGCCAAAAAAGATGTAGCCCTGCAGGCGCATGACCAGAATCCTGTCGCCCTCCATTTGCAGGAATTGGTACTGCGCGAAGGGCCGGTCGAGATTGCTGCTGTGGAAGCCGCCGGAAAACTCTTGCTTGATCACTTCCATCCGGCTGTATTCCCAGACGAAAAAAAGTATCGCCACCATGATGCCGACGGCGATGGCTGTCAAAAGGCCGAACAGCGCCGTGATCAAGGCAATGACGAGAATTACGACATACTCTTGTCGCGGCAAGCTGGACCAGGTATCAAGCAGCCATTCCTTCATGAATTGCAAGCCGAAGTAGATCAAGAGCCCGGCCGGGATGAAACGCGGCACAAGCGCGAATAGCGCGCTGCCGAAAAACAGAGTCAGCGTAAACATGAGCGCAAGAATAATGCCGACCAGCCGCCCGTATACGCCCATACTGGTCACCAGCGAGGAGGATATGGGGGCGTGATAGGCCACGATGCCGCCGCCGGATACGCTTGCGGCGATATTGGCGACGCCATTGACCAGGCATTCGCGATTGAGATCCAGCTCGCGGTCGACGATCAGTTCTTGCGCGCTAACCCGGAAGAAAAGGTTCAGTGTACAAACGATTATCAAAGTCACGATACCGCCGGCGCTGGCCGCGAGCATGGAAGCGTCAAGCTGGGCGACAGCGGCGAAATTGGGCAAGCGCCAGCTTATCGTTCCGGACACTTTCGGCAGGAACCAACCGGCCTCCGCCAAGCTGTTCGCATCGCCGGGGCCAAGATAGACCCAGACATTAAACAGGAGGAAAAAGGCGATGATGCAGCCCGGTATAATCATCGCGCTCTTGAAGCGAGCCCGCAGCCCAAGGATGCACAGGGCGAACAGAACAGCCGGCAGCCAGCGCGCGAAGACCGCGCCTTCCAAAAGATTGGGCAGGGACTGCGCGTTCAGCCTTAGGCCAACCAGATCGGAAAAACTGGCATGGACAATCAACCAGCCCAAACCGGCCATGAAGCCGCCGACGATGGGATAGGGGATGTAACGGACTAATCCCCCGGCGCGCATCAAGCCCAGCAAGAGCAGAAAACCCCCGGTAAGCGCCGCGGACAGCGCGATAATCAGAAACACAAGCGCAAAGAGCGCCTCTTGGGATATATCTGCTGGGGCAGCCGCGATTACACTGCCCGCGACCAGGCTTTGGATCACAACCGTCGGGCTCTGCGTTAATACTAATGTCGCGTGGTCCGAACTGAAGAACGAGGTGATCAGCACGGCGACGATTTCGCTGACCATGACGATGCCCAGGCCAGCGGCAAAGAAGGCCTCCAGCTTGCCGTGGAAAACAAGCCTGGCATAAGAGGGCATCGCGCTGGCCATCAGCAGCCAGATGATGGCGCTCACGAACAGGCTGCGCAAGATAACCGACGGTTGAAGCAGGTAAGCAAGGCGGCCGCGCGGGCTTGGCTGATCCGCGTCAAACGATGATGAATTGTTCATAGAGACGCTCGATTGTTGGCGACTGCGGCGCTAGGCCTCGTCGGCGCTTGTGTCTGCGCCGGCCGCTTCAGACTTGCGGCGGCGGCCGCGCGCCAGGTCATATCCCAGCCAGCCCAAACCCAGCACCGCCAGGCCGACGCCGCCGAGGACCATCATATTATACTGCTGCGACACCAGACGGCGCCGTTCTATATCGGAGGCCATCAAGCCCTGCGCCTGGCTTTTGCTCTCCAGCTTGACTTCCCCACCGCTCTCGCGAATCTGCGCCGACATGTTGCCCGCCAGCCGATTCGACAGATCAACATATTGCAGGGCGGCATAACCCGCCATCAGAATGCCGACCACAATCGCGGCAAAGAGTACGCGTTCGAGCAATTCCTTATCGAGCAATCCGCGCATGTACTTGTCCCGTGAAGCCTTCATTGCCTAATGCGACACAAAAATCTACAATAGACGCGATCCGCGTCCGGCTCATTTTACGGAATATGCCGATGACTGACAACAGCGTTTCCCGCCCGGCCCTGCCTGGATCTGTCGCCGCTTTAGGGCCTGGACTTGCCGCATGCCCGATCCCGGCAGCCGAAGCGCAACGCTGTGAAGCTGTATTCGCCCAAAGCCGGAATCTAAAGCAGCATGCCTGAAAACCGCAATCGCAGCTGTGACGGCCTCGTGGCGGTTGGCGTGGTCGGCACCAGTTGGTGGGCGGACGCCATGCACTTGCCCGCGCTCCATAGCCATGCCGGCGCCCGCACGGTCGCCATCTGCGGCCGCAACCGCAAAAATGCGCGGGCGATGGCGGATGCCTGGCGCATTCCACAGGTCTACACTGATTTCAATGATCTGATTGAGCGCGCTGATATTGACGCCATCGTCATCTCCACAACCAACGACTCGCATTATCCCATCGCCATGAAGGCGCTTGAGCGGGGCTTGCACGTCCTCTGCGAGAAGCCGATTGCCATGACTTACGGTCAAGCGCGGGAAATGGCGGAAGCGGCCGAAGCCAAGGGGCTTAAAACGCTGGTGCCATTCACCTATCGTCATATGCCGACCGCGCGCTATCTCAAAGAATTGATTGCAGGCGGTTATCTCGGCGCGCCCTATCACCTCAATATGCGCTATTACACCGGTTTCGCCCGCGAAGGCGACTACCTCTGGCGCTTTGACAAGAAGATCGCCGGCGCCGGGGTTGTGGCTGACCTTGGGTCGCATTTCCTGCATCTGGCCGAATGGCTCTACGGCGAAATCAGCGCCATCACTTGCCGCCTGGGATACAGCGTGCCGCGCCCAGCCCTGGATCCACAAGGCAATCCCTACGAGGTCCTGGATGATTCCTGCATGCTCACGCTCGAGTTCGCCGCCGGCGCCCTGGGCATGATCCACTGTACCGCCGTCTGTTATGAAGACAGTCCTTTTGGGCAAACGCATCATATGGAATTCCATGGCTCGCAGGGCACACTCTACAGCTTCACCGACTGGGATAAAACCCAGCAAGTGCGGGGCGCGCGCGTCGGCGAAGGCATGATCCGCGACTTGCCAATCCCGGATCATATTTGGGGCGGCGCCCGCCGCGACACCGTGCACAACACCTATCGCGACATGTTCCGGTCCGAAGACCACATGATCCGCGGCTTCATCAACGGCATCATCTCGGATCGGGCGCTTTCGCCGGATTTCCATGACGGCGCGCGCATGCAACGTCTTATCAGCGCCGCCGTCCAGAGCCATGAAACCGGGCGGCGCGTCGAAGTCGTGTCGATCCGGGCATAAGCGCTCGCCTGTAAACCCATGAATGAGGAGTTGAACATGTCAGATGCGCCCATGTTGATTCACTACCATCGGCCGGGTGAAGGAGCGCGCGTCGGCGTGCTGCGCGGCGAGACAGTCCACGATATCAGCCACTGCTTTCCAGCGCTGGTCAATGTCTTCCGGGATTCGGTCGGCGATGTTGACGGTCTCATCGCGGCTGTTGGACGCGCCGCCGATGACGCATCCCGCCGCTTCCCGGCAACTGATTTGGACAACCGGCCCGCGCCAGACCTGGCGCATTGGCTGCCGCCCGTGGACGAGCAGGAAGTGTGGGCGGCCGGCGTCACCTATATCGCCAGCCGCAAAGCGCGCCAGGAAGAGGCGACCGATGGCGGCGATGTCTACGCCCGCGTCTACGATGCCGAACGGCCGGAGATCTTCTTCAAGGCATCAGCCAAGAATACAGTCGGCCACCTGGATGCGGCCGGGATTCGAAAAGATTCGCGCTGGAATGTGCCGGAGCCCGAGCTGGGGCTGGTCGTCAACCCGGCCATGGAGATGCTCGGCTTCACCATCGGCAACGACATGAGCAGCCGCGACATCGAAGGCGCCAACCCGCTTTACTTGCCGCAAGCCAAGGTTTACACCGCGTCCTGCGCCATTGGCCCGGGAATCTTGCTGGCGCCGTCTTATGGCTGGCCGGCGACCACAATTCGCCTGGCCATCAGTCGCGCCGGCGTCGAGCAGTTCACGGGCACTATCAGCACGGACCAAATCAAGCGCACGATTCCCGAACTCATCGACTATCTCGGGCGCAGCAACAGTTATCCGGGCGGCGCGATATTGCTGACCGGCACGGCTATCGTGCCTGATGCGGAATTTAGCTTGCAGCCGGGCGACCTCGTCACCATCACCATTGATGGCATCGGCACTCTGCGCAACAGCGTCATCGAGGTCTGAGGCGCTTGCGCCGCGTCGAACTGGTGGAACAGAAGCTGGCCGATTTCGGCCTGCCTGCCGCCATTCTGGCTCTCGGCGGAGCGGGCCATACGCATCACAGCGTAGCCCAGGGCAAACGCATCAAATCGATATCCGGAGTTGGCCAATTTATATTTAGGTGCGTCGCGTGAGACGTCCGATAATAATGGCCCACAATCTGTGGGAGTTTCGCGTGTAGAGGGATTTGCATCACAAGAATTCCCTATGCGTTAATGCGAGTCCAGCTTCCCCCCATTGCTATGGGGGGACTGAGGGGGGTAACCGCAGGCGAATGCGGAATCATAGTGCAGGACAAACCTTACAGATTTAGAGATTTGAGAGCCGTTTCTTCTTTTCCCGGGATTTTCTTGCATAAACCTCTGTGCTTACGGCGGCCATAGCTTATGGAGAAGGCAGAAACCATGAAAATCACCGCAATCGAAAGCCTGCAATGGAAAGCTTATCCGCGCCTGCTCGCCGTCCGCGTCCATACCGATAGCGGCCTGATCGGCCTGGGCGAGACCGTGGACAAGATCCCCGGCGCCAAAGCGGCCCTGCACGGCACGATTGCGCCGCTGGCGCTGGCGCAGGACCCGCTCGATATTGAGGGGATTTGGCGCTTCATTATGGACAACATCATGTACCACGGCTATGGCGGGGCGGAGACGCGCGCTCTCTCCGCCTTTGAGGTCGCGCTCTGGGATATCATGGGCAAGCACTATGGCGCGCCGCTCTATCATCTGCTTGGCGGCAAGACGCGGGAGGAAATCCCGACCTACAACACCTGCCTCAGCTTTGGCGCTTGCCAGGATTACAGCGCCTGGCACGAGGACGCGGGCGCGCTGTCGCGCAGCCTGCTCGAAGATGAAATCTACGCGTTGAAGATCTGGCCATTTGATCAATTCAGCGAGCGCAGTTTCGGCCAGCGCATCAGTGCCGCCGAGATCGAAAAGGGCTTGACCCCGGTCCGGCAGATCCGCGAGGCCGTCGGCGACCGAATGGACATCGGCATCGAATGTCATTTTCGCTGGAATCGCGTCAGCATGGAGCGCATAGCGCGCGCCCTGGAGCCCTACGATATCTTATTCCTCGAGGATGCGCTGCCGGCGGTTTATCCGGATGAAATCAAGGCGCTTTCGCAGAAGACCAGCATCCCGATCGTCGGCTCCGAGCTGCTCTTGACGCGCTGGCAATACCGCGAATGGCTGGAGAAACACGTCTCGCAGATCGTCATGACCGATGCCGTCTGGAATGGCGGAATCGCCGAAACGCGCAAGATCGCGAACCTGGCGGAAACCTTTGGCCTGCCCATTATCCTGCACAATGTCGCCGGCGCCATCTGCCACGCCGCCTGCATGCACCTCGCCGCGCACATCCCCAACCTGTATTATGTCGAGTCGGTGCGCGCCTTCTACAAAGAATACTTCCCCGCGCTCACGGACCTGGCGCCGGCCGTCAGCGATGGACACCTGGGCATTCCCGCCGGGCCCGGCCTGGGCCTGAACTTGCGGGATTCGGCGCTGCGGCGGGAAGATCTGATACGCGAAGTATCCGAGGGCGAGGGACTGGCCGGCGGTCGCCGGGCGATGGGCGATCATTGGGCGGTTGAAGAAATTCGCTAAGCCGCGCCCGCCGAGCTTTGAAATTCACACATTGTCAAGTTTGCGAATCCCCGCTACAATGCTCGGCACTCGCTTGGCATTCGGCCAATTCATGCGCCGTCGCCAGGCAAGCGGTTTGGTCTCAACAGGCGATTGGCCTGAGACAATTGTGCATATCTCATCCTACAAGGAGAATAGAAATGAAAAAGTTGCTTCGCACAATCCCGGTGCTGCTTTTGGCGCTGGGTATCATGATTGCGGGTATTGGCGGCGTCGGGGCGCAGGACCAGCTGGTTTTCAGTATGGTCAGCCATGGCGGCGTCGGGAACCCCTTCTGGATCGTCGTGATCAAGGGTATGGAAGACGCTTGCGCGCTGCTTTCGGCGGATTGCGCCTGGCTCGCGGACCCGGTCGACAATGTAGATGACATGGCCGGCTATTGGGATGACGCGCTGGCGCGGAATAACGATGGCATCGGCACCACGGTTCCGAACCCCGAGGTTATCCGCGACGGCGTCAACCGCGCCGCGGAAGCGGGTATCCCGGTTATCGTCTTCAACACCGCTGACCCGAACGCAGGCACGCCAGACGCGCTGCCGACGCTGTTCTACATCGGCGCGAACGAGTTTGTTGGCGGCCGTTCCAACGCCAGCGCCGTACTTGGCGCCGCTGCCGCAGCGGGCGTTGAGATCACTCGCGGCGTCTGCCCGATTCAGGAAGTTGGACACAGCGGTCTGGAAGCGCGTTGCGCCGGCGTCCGCAGTATCTTCGAAGAAGCCGGCATCCCGCTTGATGGCTTGACCATCAACAACGATGTCACCGAATCGGCCGGTATCCTGGCGGATTACTTCAGCGCCAACGATGATGCCAACGCTGCCTTCATGCTGGGCCCGAACCCCTCGAGCTCGCTGAACCTTTACATCCAGGAAGCCGGCGTCATGGCAGGTGAATTGTTCGCAACCACCCACGATACCAGCGCCGAGATCTATGAGATGATCCAGGGCGGCTACCTGGTGCAAGCAGTCGACCAGCAGCCTTATCTGCAGGGTTTCGAGACCATCATGTGGCTCTTCCTGAACAGCCAGTACAAACTGGCGCCGGGTGGCGACATTCTGACGGGACCGGGTGTGATCAACACGAGCAACGTTGACGCGATCATCGAGTTGACCGCGGCCGGCTATCGCTAAACCGATTTCGGTATTGACGATGGGTGGGAAACAATTCCCACCCATTTCTTTTTCCCCGCTCCACTTCGCCTGGAACATCCTTAAGCGGCAGTGAGTAGGGGCGTTTCGCTGAAACGCCCGCAATTTGCAGGCTACTTTCAAGGGGCGTCTCACGAGACGCCCCTACATTTTCACATTTTCGTGGCGAACGGCTCATTATGATTTTGATGCAATTGTCCTGGGCCGGCCGGCGGTAGTGTATCCATTTCGGTTGAAATAGTCCGGTAGGGGCGATCCGGTGGATCGTCCGATGGGTAAATCAGGATCGATATTGGGCGACTCACCGAGTCGCCCCTACCAAATCGTCGGTATTTGAAGAAACTCAACCGACTTTGATACAGTACCCTCCCGGCGAATTTTTGCGGTCATGCCTCTTTCGCGGCATAATTGATCTGTCGCCCACGCCAAGACGCCGGCAGCAGCAAAAAGCTGAGAAGAGCCGGCAGCGCTGGCCATAAGGCCGGCCAGGCGGCAAGTTCATCGCGCATCCTTAGTTGCTATCGAGTAAATGCTTATGATGCAAGCCTATTTGGAAAACAAGCATGAAGGCCGGAACATCGGGCTGCTGATCACATTTATCATGTCTGGCTTGGCGGTCCTTGGCCTCCTTGTGGCGTTGATGGTCGCCTTGGGCTGGATGCCGCTGGGCGAGCGGGACAATATCCCGCGCTGGAGCGAAGGCCTCAACGTATACGAAAACATCGTCATGATCGCCGCGCTGCTTTACGCGCTCTGCTGCGCGCGCGCCACCTACGGTTTGTACATTCGTGAATCAGCCAGCCTGCGCTGGTCGCAATGGATGCTCTTCGTCACTGCGATGCTGGGCGGCGTCATTTTGCTCAGTGTCGTCATACCGGTGGGCTTAAAATTCTCGCTTCTCCTGGGCCAGAACATTGACCTGCGCGCGTTGATCAACGAAAACCAGTTGGCGGCGGCTTCGCTCGCCATTGGCGAAGGGCTGATCAGCATCTGTCTGCTTGTGCTGGCGCTGCTTGCGCTGCTCGCGCTATTTGTCTTCCTGATTCCGCCATTGGAGGTTCTGCGTCACACCGAGGGCATTCGTCTGATCGTCGCCCCGCCCCGTCGCTTGATCCAAGCCATCCTGATTGTATTCGCCGTTGGCATCGTCTTTATGCTCATCGCCGGCATCTACGCCGTTCCACTCTACCCCGGCGTCACAAAGATCCGCGATGTGGAAGAGCATCGCATCTTGGCCGGGCTGCTGATCTTTCTGCCGGCCCTTTATGGTTACCGGCAAGTGCGGCAAGTGCGCGAGGAATCGGACGAGCTGCGGCGCGCGGTTGCGCTGACCCCAGGCAAATTCATCCGCGCCGAACTGGCGAAATCGCCCAGCGCCGGGGCCATCATCGGCTTCATCGCCATCTTCATGGCCTTCACCATGGCCACCGATCTCTTCCTCGAGCCCAGCTCAATCGCGTCCTTCCTCAGCAATGTGGCGACCAAGGGCGTAATCGCCATCGGCGTCACTTATCTGATGATTTCGGGAGAGTTTGACCTGTCGGTCGGTTCCATCCTTGGCGTTACGGCCTTGTCTTTCATGCTTTTCATGACCGAAGGCGCGCCGGTAGTCGGCGTACTGGATCCGATTCCGGCGGCCATCCTGGCTATTTTTGTCGCGCTGGCGCTGGGCGCGGTCAACGGGATTTTGCTGATCACCACCGGCATACCTTCATTTATCGTGACGCTTGGCACCTTGCTGGCCTACCGCGCCATCACGCTCGTGGCGATCGCGGGCGGCCGCATCCTGCGTTACAAAGATTTTTATGCCGATTTTCCCGTCATCGGGATTAGCAACATTATATTTGTGGTCCTGTCCGTTATCGGCCTGCTTCTGGTCGCTTTCACCGGCTATCGCGTTCTGCCCGTTCTCTGGCGTTTGGCGGCGCAGGCCTGGTCCATTCGCAGCGATAACGGCGACTTCGGCACCTCGGGCGCAATCGTCCGCTTTGTCATCTTTCTTGTTGTCCTGCTGATTATGGCTGCGATTGTGGTCTGGCTGGTCGCGGTTTTCGGTTATCACATCAGCGCCAGCGGCGGCCAATTGGTCGAAGTGGGTTACTTCGATCTCTTTAATGGCCGCGTTTTGTCAATTGGCTCGGAAGGCGATTTCTTCCATTTGGATATCCCGCGCGACGCCAATGTGCGGCTTGCCATTCTCTGGTGGTTCATATTTGTGGTCTTCTTCCATGTCATCTTGATGAATACGTCCTTCGGCAACAGCATATTCGCCGCCGGCGGCAACCAGGGCGCGGCGCGCGCGCAAGGCGTCAACGTGGACCGGGTCAAGGTGCAGAACTTTGTCATAGTCGCGGTGCTCACTGGCATAGCCGCCATCTATGAAACGGCCCGCAATCCCGGCGTCGATCCGCTGAAAGGGCAAGGCTGGGAACTGGAGGTGATCGCCATGACCGTGATTGGCGGCGCTCTGCTGACAGGCGGATACGGCAGCGTGGTCGGCTCCTTGCTCGGCGCGCTGATCTTCGGCATGTTGCAGACCGGTCTAGTGCTCGTCGGCATTGAGTCGCGCCTGTTTACCGGCACGGTTGGCGTCATCATCATCGCCGCTGTTGTCTTGAACACCTTCGTTCGCGGCTCACAGCAGAATTAGGGGAGCGTGAATCATGCAATATCAGGAGAAAAACCCCGACGCCCTCGTGGATATGATCGATATCCACAAGTATTTCGGCAGCGTGCAAGTTTTGCGCGGCGTTGATTTTCATGTCGACAGGCAAGAGATTGTCGGGCTGCTCGGAGATAACGGCGCCGGCAAATCCACATTGATCAAAGTGTTGACCGGCTTCCACAGCCTGACGCGCGGGCAGATCTATTTTGACGGCGATGCCGTAAACATTGAATCGCCCCACGATGCGCGCGAATTGGGCATCGAGACGGTGCATCAGGATCTGGCGCTGGTGCCGCTGATGAGCATCGCGCGCAATTTCTGGCTGGGCCAGGAGCCGACCTATGAAGTCGGTCCCTTCCGTTTCCTCGATAAAAGAATGATGGCGAGCGAGTCGATCCAGGCCTTGGCCGATGTAGGCATCCATATCCGCGATCCGGAAGAGACCGTCGGCACCATGTCCGGCGGCGAACGGCAGTCGATCGCCATTGGCCGCGCCGTTTATTTCGGCAAGAAACTGCTGATCCTGGATGAACCCACCTCGGCGCTTTCCGTCGGCGAGACGCAAAAGGTGCTCGATTACACAATCGCGGCCAAAGAAAAGGGCATGAGCGTGATTTTCATCACGCACAATATCCGGCATGTCTATGAAGTCGCGGATCGCTTCACCATCATCGAACGCGGTCATAAACTCGGTGACTTTTACAAGAGCGAGGTCAGCGAAAACGAAGTCGCCGATATGATCGTCACAGGCGAGATTCCTGAACGTCTGCGCCTCTACGACGAAGAAGCCGTTGGAGACTAATCATGAGATCGACTCCAAGCCAACGCTGCCGCGGCCTTATTCTGGCGCTGGCCGCTCTGCTCGTCTTCGCTGCCTGCCGCCCAGCCGACGACCTGGACATCACGCCTTCGCCGACGCCAACCCCTGAGCCGACGGCGACGCCATCGCCAACACCCCTGCCCGAAGGCTATCAGGAAGCGGTCAATCCCAACGAAGCGGCGCTTGACGCCTTGATTGAACTGCTGCCGAAGTCTATCGGGGCAGGCGCCGTGCAATGGAAATGGGATTACACGCGAGGCGCGGACGGCGTTGAAGGCTTGCTCGGCATTCGCGGAACAGCAGCTGGCAAGCGCGTATATTACGCCGAACAGACCGGCGGCAAGATGAGCTTGAATTTCGCCATTTTCGACGATGCCGAATTGGCGCTGGCGAATTACGAGCGCATACTCGATATTCGTTCGGTGCTCGATACTGGCGCGCCGCGCGATGACTTCCCGGCGCCTAATATCTTCGGGTCCGGCTTGTATGGCTCGGTCGCCATCTTCCAGATCGACAATTATTTCATCGAGGTCAGCATCGAACTCTTCTCGAGCACGCAGGGGAATCCGCTCGTCCCATTGTCACGGGCGACGATCAACTTCTTTGAAAACCAGCGCGGCGCTTTTGAAGCGGCAGCGAACGCGCAAGCGGCCGGGTCCGGCCCAATAGATGTAGTGCAGGCGGTCTTGGACAATCTGCCGAACGAGATCTTCACCGATACGCAATGGCGTCGCGATTATTCCAAGTTTGACGGCGTGGAGACGCCGCCGAATGTGGTCAATGGCAAAGCCGCCCGCGTATATTATCGCGATCAAGCGGCCAACGTCTTCAACATGACCTTCGGCCAGTTCGTCACGCCGGCCGACGCCCTGGCGCATTACGAGCGCTTGAAAGGCATCCGCGAAGGCATCGAAACCGAAAACACCGTGGACGACTTTCCGAGGCCCCATGTCTTGGGACGCGGTTTATACGGCTCGGTGGCGTTGATGGTTGATGAGGAGTTCTTCCTCGAAGTCCTGGTGGAGCGCGCGCCGGGCACGAGCGCCAACCCGACCGAAGCCATCGCGCGCAAAGCCCTGGCTATTCTGAAGGAAGCCCGCGGCGGATAAACCCTCCCTTCGAGCGCCGCGGCCCCATGCTATAATGCGCGCCACACACTGGAAAAGGAGCAGATCATGTCCCAACTGTCTCGATACCGGAACTGGCAACTCATGGCGATGGAAAAGAATATGCTCAACATTGAGCATATCGTTTCGACAATTGACGATCCCGCGATCTTCGACAAACGCGATGGCGGCGACGGCTGGAACATTTCAGAGGTCTTGGGCCACCTCGGCGATACCGATAGCTACTTCCTGGCCCGGGCCCGCGCCGTGATCGAAGGGGTTGACCCGCCGGCCGGTTCTGGCCGCAGCGTGGACGAACGGGTCAAAGATGCCGGTTATGCCGAGCAAGACGCCATGGACCTGCTGCAAAGATGGCTGAAAGTCAAAGCGCCCTATCAAGAATTCATGGCTTCCTTGCCCAAAGACGATGCAGAGCTCTGGGAGCGCCCCGGTCGCCCGGCCGATGGCGGTGGATTCACGCTGAATGACCAGCTCGTCCTCAGCGCTTACCACGACCTCGATCACTTGCATCAGATAATAAAGATCATCAAAAGCTGAGCGCCATACCGGTCCAGGCCACATCATACAAACTGCACAAAGAAATGACCAATTTGCATGGCGTCCGCCTGTGCTGTGTATATAGGTCTAGCGATCGTGGTCATCTAACCGGGTCTTTGTCCACCGCTAACTCGATTAGGTCCTAAGCATGAGAGGAGAGGCGATGTCCAGGAAAGCCAAGTTCGGCAGGTCAATTAGGTTTTTGCTGCGCCGCCTCCTGGTCTCGTTGGCGGCTGGCGCCCTTTTTCTATTCATCGGGGGCTTCATTGCAGCGGTCGCTGTTTCCGTCTCTCAACGGTATCGCACGGCAGAAGACACGGTGAGTTATTATCTGCGCATTTTCGAACCGAGTTGGCACAACAACCCGGAGTTCGCCCCGGAAATCACGGATATCGAGATAACGCGCCAGAATTCGGTGGATGAGTTGAATGCGGCGCATATCACATTCAGTTGGCAAATGGATTCGAATTACCGGTCTTCAAAATGCAGCGGCGACCTGCTCGCGCAAGAGTATTCGGATCTCTTTGGCGGCTGGCGCATACTCGGTCACCTGGAGTTTTTCTGTGGCGAGTTCGGCGTGAGCAATTCCATTTCGCATACATTCTGGGAATCTTTGCCTTGGGAAATCCCGCACCGATACTACTTCTACGCCGTCGGCACTCATCACAAGGCGGCACAGGTTGAAGCCGTCCTCGCCGATGGCGGCAGCGAGCGCGTCGACATTGTTGAAAAGCGTTTTGCGCTGGTCGTCCAAAGAGACGCGCCCTTCCATTTCGATAAGCTCGTTTTCTATGA
>JAJDUC010000009.1 GCA_022826865.1 Anaerolineae bacterium | reverse complement strand
CAGGAAAGTAATGCAACAATCTGAAGAACGGTGTAGGGGCGATTCTGTGAATCGCCCGCCGACAAAAACGCGAATTTTCGGGCGACACACAGTGTCGCCCTTACATATCGATCTTATGCTGAATTTCGCATGGCAAACTTGATTCTACTGAGAAAAGGGCATATTTCGTACACGATTCTCGACGCTCTTGTTTTTCTCGGTGTACTCGGTGGCAAAGTTTTTTCTGTTTCCACCGAAAAGGATACACTACCCCCGCCGCCGGGCTTTGGCGGTTGAAAAACTTATGTGGTATGCTTGCGGGCGTTTGTTTGAGACCAGATACTGAATCTGCAGCCGCATGCCGACACCAAGGGTCATCCATCAGCCGGAAACGCAGCAGGCCCTGCGCCGCGGCGTCGAGACATTGGTGAAGGCGATCGCGCCGACCTTGGGGCCGCTGCCGCGGCATTCAATCGCGCGGAACCAGGCGAAATATGAATTGCTTGATGACGGCGGCGTCATCGCGCGGCGCATCATCGCCTTGCCGGACCGGGAGGAAGATGTCGGGGCGATGCTGCTGCGGCAGGCGCTTTGGCAAATGCGCGAACATGTCGGGGATGGCGCGGCCACCGCGGCGGTGCTCTACGAGCGGATTTATCGCGAAGGCTTGCGCTATATCGCGGCCGGCGCCAATGCCATGCGCCTGCGCCGCCAATTGGTGGAGCTGCTGCCCGGGCTCAGCGCCCGAATGCGGGAAGAGGCGCGACGTCTGCGCGGCGAAGACGAGCTCAAAGCCCTGGCCTTTTCCGTCTGCTATGACGAAGCAATGGCGGATGTGCTGGGCGAAGTTCTATATACTGTCGGTCGCTTCGGCCAGGTCGATGTACGCTCCGGACATGGGCGCGGCCTGGAACATAACTACGTGGAAGGCAGCTACTGGAAAGGCGGCGTCCAATCAAAGGAGATGCTGCGCGGCACGCAGCGCCTGGTCGCGGAGATGACCGACGCCGCCGTTCTCGTCACCGACATGGAAATCGAGGAACCGGCCGATTTGGTCCCCATGATGCAATTGGCGCTGCGCAGCGGCATCAAGCAGTTGCTGCTGGTGGTGGGGGCGATTTCGGACAAAGGTTTGTCGGTCGTGCTGGACAAGCGGCTGCGCGAAAAGATCCGAACCATCGTCGTCAAAATCGACAGCTTCCATCCGGCTGACTTGAGCATTGCGCAGGCGGACATCGCGCTGCTGACCGGTGGCCGGCCGCTGCTGCAGAAGGCGGGCCAATCGCTGGATCAGGCGCAGATTGACGATTTTGGCGAGACGCGCTGGGCCTGGGCGGACGACAAGAATTTCGGTTTCGCCAGCGGGAAGGGCGATCCAAGGCAACTTCGGGAACAGGTCCGCATTTTGCGTCGAGCTTATGGCGAGGCGGAAACGGACGATGACCGCGCGCGTTTGCTTGAGCGATTGGGCAGGCTGAACGGCGGGCTGGCGACGGTCTACGTCGGCGGCATCGCCCAAGACGAGATCCGGCAGCGCAAGGAATTGGCGGAACGCACGATCCGCGCCTTGCGCCGAGCCAGCGCCGAGGGCGTCATCCTCGGCGGCGGGGTCGCGCTGCTGAGCTGCCGGGATTGGCTGCATGCGGAAGCGCGCGAAGAACCGGATCTGGAGAGCCGCGCCGCCCGCCTGATTTTGGCGGCGGCGGTGGAAGCGCCCATTCGTCAATTGCTGGCAAATGCCGGTTATGATCCCAGCGAAGTGCTGGCGCGTCTGCAACAATGCGAGGGGGTTCGCGGATTTGACGTAAGGCGGGGCGAAATCGTCGATGTGGCGGAAGCCGGCATATTGGATGTCGCGCATGTGCAGATTGAAGCGCTTGAGCGCGCCGTGTCAAGCGCCGCCTTGGCCTTGACGATTGATGTGCTGGTGCTGCATCGCGAACCGGAAACCATGACGGAGCCATAACATGACGGCGGTGGATGTCTTGGACCGAAGTCACAGCCTGGTCGCGCTGGACGATGCGATTCTAGTCGCGCGTCAATCCGGGCTCTACCGCGTGAGCGCCAATGGCGCGGCGCAAAATCTATATGCTGACTGGATGCCCAATCAGGATGTGCCCACTTTGGCCCTCGCCATCCTCCCGGATGGGACGCTGCTCGGCGGGATCAACGGCGGCGTCGCCCGCTCGGACGACAATGGCGGCAGATGGGAAGCGATTCAGTTTCGTTCCCCGCCGCCGCTAGTGACTTGCCTGGCCGCCTCGACAGAAAACGGCGGCGACTGCATCCTGGCTGGCAGTTTCGAAGACGGCATTTTCCGCTCGGCCGACGGCGGACGCAGTTGGCGGGCGCATAACCACGGCCTGTTTGACCACGGCGTCTATTGCCTGGGGCTCTCTCCCGATTTCGGTCGGGATGGCGTCGTTTACGCCGGCGTGGACAGCGGTCTTTATAAGAGCCTGAATGGCGGACGGCTCTGGGAGGACATGACGCTGCCAGCCGACGATGCCAGCGTGCTCAGCCTGGCGCTATCGCCCGCATTCGCCGATGACGGTACTTTGTATATCGGGACAGAGTCGCATGGCTTGTTGCGATCCGAAGACCGGGGCGAGACCTGGGAGACGGCGCTCGCAACCGAGCGCGCGGTCAACGCGCTGGCGCTGGGGCAGGCCGGGACGGTTCTTGCGCAGATAGAGGATTCGGTCTGGCGTTCCACAGATGGCGAGAACTGGACGATATGGATCGCTAAAGATGTTGAGTGTCTGGCGCTGGACGCGCGCGGGGAGAGCTTGCTGCTAGGCATGACGGATGGACTAATCCGCCGGGAAGGGCTTTAGTTGCCACGGCCAGTGCCGATGCCGGCTATCGAGCGACGCGCCCGCATATTCATAAGTTAAAACTGAGGATACTGAGGATATAGATATGAGCTTTGAACCCACGCTTGAATCCGTTAAGACGCATGAGGTCCCGGATTGGTTTCATGATGCCAAATTGGGCATCTTCATCCATTGGGGGCTCTATTCAGTGCCAGCCTGGGCGCCGGCCGGCGGCGACATTGGCGAGGTCTTCCAAAGCGGAGACATGAGCGCCTGGTTTGAAAACAATTCCTACGCCGAGTGGTACTTGAATACGCTCAAATTTGAAAACGGGCCCACTCGCCAATACCACGACACGCGCTATGGCAGCGACTTTGCATACGACGATTTTGCCGCCGGCTTCAACTCGGTATTGAGGCGCTGGCAACCAGATGATATGGCGGCGCTGTTCAGCGAGGCCAAAGCCCGATATGTTGTGCTGACTACGAAGCACCATGACGGCTTTACCTTGTGGCCGAGCGCGCATCCTTGCCCGCATAAGCCGGGTTACCATACGATGCGCGATATCGTTGGCGATTTGACCGACGCCGTCCGGGAGCAGGGAATGCGCATGGCGCTGTATTATTCGGGCGGCCTGGACTGGGCCTTCAACGAGGCGCGTATTGAGCAGGTGCAGGATGTCTGGGGCACAATCGTGCAGACGCCTGAATTTGTCGAGTATTCCGTCGCCCATTGGAAAGAGTTGATCGAGCGTTACCAGCCATCGATCATGTGGAATGATATCGGCTATCCGGCGGCGGCCGACCTGGGCGAACTCTTCGCTTATTATTACAACAGCGTTCCCGACGGCCTGATAAACGACCGCTTCACGCAATCCCGCGATCAAAGGCCCAAAGCCGGTGAACCGCTGACGACGCCGCGCGGACCTCACTTCGATTACATTACGCCGGAATACGCCACTTTCGACGAAATCCAGGAAGTTAAGTGGGAGTGCTGCCGCGGAATCGGGCACAGCTTCGGCTATAACCGCGCCGAGGGCGACGAAGAGCTGCTGGCCGAGGACGAGTTAATTCATCTATTCGTCGATATCGTGAGCAAGAACGGCAATTTGCTGCTCAATGTCGGGCCCATGGCTGACGGGACGATCCCGGAAAATCAAGCGGAGAGATTGCGCGGGCTGGGGCGCTGGCTGGACCGCAACGGCGATGCCATCTTCGATACCCGCCCCTGGACGCGCGCGGAAGGCGTCAGCGCAGACGGTCTCGCCATCCGCTTCACCGCCCGGGACGATACGCTATTCGCCACCCTGCTCGGGACGCCGAGGCAGAGCGATATCCGTATCGAAAACCTGGAAGCGCCGGACGCTGCCGGTATCAGGCTGCTCGGACAAGAGGCGCCGCTAAGCTGGCGCCAAGACGGCGGCGACCTGGTCATCCAACTGCCGCCGGATCTGCCTGTCGCTCACGCGCATTCCATCGCGATTGAAGGCATGGGTGGCTGACTTGGCCCAAAAAGTGGATTCATTCGTCCAGCGCAATCTGCGCTGGAATTTCTCTGTCAACCTGCTCGATATCAGTTTTATCACCCTTGCCTTCAGCCTGATATCGCGCGAGACGATCACGCCTTTACTCATCAGCAACTTGACGGATTCCAAAATCGCCATTGGCCTGGCGCCGGCGATTTACAGCATCGCCTACTACCTGCCACAGCTCTTCGCCGCCAATCACGCCGAACGCCTTCGGCGCAAATTGCCCTTCGTGCGCTTGATCGGCGGCTTGCTGGAGCGGGCGCCTTATCTTTTCGCCGGTTTGGCCATCCTGCTTTTTGCCGAGGATGCGCCGGCCCTCGCCTTGCTCTGCATCTATCTGGTCATCGGCCTAGGGGCGCTGGGCAATGGCGTCGCCACACCCGCCTGGTTCAGCATGATCGGCAAGGTCCTGCCCGTTAATCGGCGGGGGATCTTCTTTGGCGTCAGCGAAGGGCTGGGCACCCTGATGGGCATCATCGGCGCCTTCTTTGTCGGCATCATACTCGATGAGGTGGGCTATCCCCTGAACTTCGCCACCCTCTTCCTCGTCGCCGCCGTCTTCATGGGCATCTCCTGGATCGGTTTGTCCCTCAACCGCGAACCGGAAAGCCCGATCGTCAAGAAGCATATCCCACAGATCCATTATTTCCGCAACTTGCCGGCGATCTTGCACGGCAATCACAATTTCAGACGCTTTCTCCTGAGCTATTCGATCAGCCGCTTGAGCACTATGGGCGTCGGTTTCTTCATCGTCTATGGCAACGAGAACTTCCAACTGACCGGCGCCGATGTCGGGCTGTTGACAGCCATCCTGATCGGAAGCCAGGCGCTCATGCAGCTTGTTCTGGGCGGTTTGGCCGACCGGCACGGGCATAAGAAGAACCTCGTGATCTCGGGGCTGGCGCTGGCGCTGGCGGCGCTGCTGGCCCTGGGCGCGACCAGCCTCGCCGGTCTAATTCCCGCATTCGCCCTGCTCGGTGTTGGCTTGGCGGGCGATCATGTGTCCCGTCTCAACATCATTCTGGAATTCGCCGTGCCTGAAGATCAGCCCACTTTCATCGGACTGACCAATACCTTGCTTGCGCCGGTGGTCTTCCTGGCGCCGATTGCGGGCGGCTGGCTCGCCCATACCGGCTATAATTCGCTCTTTCTCTTGATGGTTGCCTGCGGCCTGGTCGGCGGATTGATGCTGCTGGCCTTGGTGAAGGAACCGCGCCATATTCCGCCGACGCCCATCGGCGAAAATCAGGCCAACTAGACCGGGATTACGGGATGGGATGATATCGTGGCGGCGGCTCGCTCCAGCGCGAACAACAACTGGAACTTCAGCGTCAATGTGCTGGACAATATGTTCTATGCGCTGGCGATCAGCTTGGTCTCGCAAGAGACGATCATGCCGCTGCTGGTCAGCAAGCTCACCGATTCGACCGTCGCCATCGGCTTGATACCCGCCATATCCAGCCTGTCCTTCCTGCTGCCGCAGCTCTTCGTCGCCAGCCATGCCGAGCGTCTGAAACGGAAACTGCCGTTTGTCCTGCTTTGGAACGGGCTGCTGCAGCGCCTGCCCTATCCCCTCATTGGGCTGGCGCTAATGCTGTTCGCGGTCGAGGCGCCGGGCATCGCGCTGACGCTCTTCTTCATCGGCATCGCCACGGCCGAATTTGGCGGCGGCATCGTCACGCCGGCCTGGTTCAGCATGATCGGCAAGGTGATTCCCCTGCGGCGGCGCGGCATCTTCTTCGGCCTGGCCGATGGCGCCGGTTTGCTCATGGGTGTCGCCGGCGCTTATTTTGTCGGCCGCATTCTTGATGCCCTTGATTTCCCCAGCAACTTCACGCTGCTATTCCTGATCGCCGGCGTTTTCATGGCGATCTCCTGGTGCTGGCTGGCGCTGACCCGCGAACCGGAGAGCGACGCCGTCAAGGCGGCCCAGCCCCTGCGGCATTATTTCAGGCATCTGCCAACTGTGCTGCGGCGGCACCGCAACTATCGCCGCTTCCTCATCAGCTTCGCCCTGCTGAAACTGAGCATGATGGCGGTGAGTTTTTTCATCATATTCGGCGACCGCCACTTCGGTTTGACCGGGGCGGATATCGGATTGATCAGCGCGGTTTTCATCGGGACCCAAGCGGCGATGCGCCTTCTTTTCGGCTGGCTGGGCGACCGCTGGGGGCACAAACGCAATCTGGTGATTTCGGCCGCGGGCATGGCGCTGGCGGCCGCCATCGCCTTGAGCGCGACCAATGTGCTGGCCCTGCTGCCGGCATTCATCTGCCTCGCTTGCGCCGTTTCCAGCGATAGCGTCTCGCGCTTTAATATCGTGCTGGAGTTCGCCGCGCCCGCCGACCAGCCGACCTACATCGGTCTCACCAATACGCTGATCGCGCCCTTCACCTTCGTCGGCCCAATCCTCGCCGGCTGGATGGCGGCGGAATTCACCATTCAAATGCTATTCGTGGCGTCGCTGGCTTGTGGCATCATCGGCGGAGCGCTGCTGATGTGGTGGGTGCGGGAGCCGCGAGATCTGGGAGCAAATCAAGAAGAGGCATAGGAGTTAAAATGACGCAAAATTACGAACCGACCTGGGAATCCTTGACCCGGCACAAAGTGCCGCAGTGGTTCAGCGACAGCAAGTTCGGCCTCTATGCCCATTGGGGCATATATTCCGTACCCGGCTTCGGCAACGAGTGGTACGGCAAGTGGATGCAAGATCCTTCACACGAGATACACCAGCGGCATGTCGAGCAATTTGGCAGCCCGGCGCAATACGGCTACACGCGGTTTATTGACGGCTTCAGCGCTGAACATTTTGACGCGGATGAATGGGCGGAGCTTTTCGTGGCGAGCGGCGCGCGTTATGCCGGCTTCTCGCTGGCGCATCATGATGGCTTCGGCTTGTGGGATAGCGATGTCTACCGCTGGCATGTCGGCGCGATGGGCCCCAAGCGGGACCTCTACGGCGAGTTGGCGGGGGCGCTGCGGAAACGGGATCTGCGCTTGGTGGCGCCTTTCCACATCATCCGCGGCTTCAACTGGTTCCTGCCCGGCTGGAATCAGTGGGAACAGAAATTCGATGAAGAGGCGGTTGAGCGTGGCATGGAGGAAGGCTGGGAGTTATTCGATCCCGACTTTGCCGATTTCTACTGGGTGCAGCAGACGAGCGAGTTCGAAGATTTCTTCGCGCAGTGGCAGTTGAAAGTGCGCGAGGTCATCGACAAATATCAACCGGATATGATGTGGTTTGATGGCGGCAAGTTCCGCGAAGACGATTATGAGGAGACAGCGCTGGAAACCTTGGCGCATTACCTGAATCAGGCGAGCGCCTGGGGTAAAGAAGTGCTGGTTCTGAACAAATTGCCGGTGAGCATGCAATACAACTTCCATCCCGATTTCGGCGTCATCAACTTCGAGAAGGGCCGCGACCGACCGCCCATATATGAGCGCCACTGGAATGACGACATGCGCATCGGCGACCAATCCTGGGGCTGGGTGGAGAATCAGCAATATGCGGACGGCCATACGCTGCTGAGCAAACTCATCGATTGCAGCGCGCGCGGCGGAACGATGATGCTCTCGCTTTCACCGAAGCCGGACGGCGCCATCCCCGAGGGGCAGCGCCGGCCGCTGCTGCAAATGGGCGAATGGCTGCAACTCAACGGCGAGGCTATCTATGAGACCGTGCCCTGGACGACGCATGCTGAAGGCGATGTCGAGAAGCTGATCGTCGAGCGCAACGGGCACAAATTCTGGGAGTACGACAATTGCGCGGCGGAAGACCGGCGCTACACACAATCAAAGGACGGCCGGACGGTCTATGCCCTGGCCCTGGGCATACCGGAGCGCTCCCTGACCTTCGAAGCATTAAACGCGAACGTGGCTATCGAGCGCGTGACTCGGCTGGAATCGGATCAGCCAGTCGCCTGGGAGCAGTCGGACGCGGGTTTGACGATTGACAGCAGCGAAGTTGAATTCAAGACGGATCTGGCGGCGGCCTGGAGAATCTCACTGAAATGACCGCCCAAGACGCCTCGCGCCCACCGCGAAAAAATGTAAAAGAGCTAATCGCTGAATTGGGTTATGCCGGCGCGTCATTCCGCATCGCGGAAGCGCCCGGATCATTCAGCAACTTTACACATGTGATCGAAATCGAAGCTGAGCGGGGCCCGCCGCGCAAGATCGTCATGCGCCGCTACAACCCAGCGAATAAGTACGACGGGCATGACAAGCAGCGCTGCGAGTTTCATGCCCTGAAAATGCTGCAGGCCCGGGGCATCCCGGCGCCGCCGCCGCTGCTCCTGGACCAAACTGGTGAATTGCTGGGGCTGCCCGGCATCGTGACTGAGTTTGTGGCGGGCGCGGCGATTGAGTTGCCGGTTGATGCGGGACGCTGGGCGGAGCGGGCGGCGCCAGCGGCGAAGATGCTGGCGCGGATCCATCGGATGCCCTTCAGTGAAAGCGACAAGCGCTGCCTGATGGACGACAACGTTGAGGTGGCTTGGTTCATCAAGGATGGCAAGGTCCCGGATTATATGCGGGCGGACCGGGACGGCGAAGCGGTCTGGCAACTGGTGAAGGAGCGTTGGGGCCGCTGGAAGCCGGTCGACCCTCGCTTCGCCCATACCGATTATTGGTCGGGCAACATCTTGTGGCAGGATCGTGAAATCACAGCCGTGGTCGATTGGGAGGAAGCCGGATACGGCCATCCCGCGGCCGATGTCGCCTACGCGCGCATGGCTTATTTCATCGAAGGCATACCGGAGGCGGCCGAGACTTTTCTGCAGGTCTATGAGGCGGAAGCGGGCTGGAAACTGACTGACCTGCCGCTATTTGAACTGGCGGCCAGCGCGCGCCCGATGATTGACCCGGATGACTGGTTCGCCCGACCGTACATGGAGGCGGGCTTCCGCCGATTCATCGCTCAAGCCAGGGAGAATCTGCTTGCGGGTCTTGGCTGAGGCGGGAGGCAAGCAGTGGGCGATTCACAGGGTCGCTGTTGAAAAACACCCTGTAGTGGTCCTAAATTATTGGACACAATATTTCAGAATTTGAGGGATGGTTTCGTTTTAACCACTGCGCCTCGTATTCTGCCGGCGTCTGGTAGTCTAGGGCGCTATGAATGCGTTCGGTGTTGTAGACCACTTCGATG
>JAJDUC010000093.1 GCA_022826865.1 Anaerolineae bacterium | reverse complement strand
GTCGGTTGAATTTCTTCAAATACCGACGATTTGGTAGGGGCGACTCGGTGAGTCGCCCAATTTCGATCCTGTTCGTACCCATCGGGCGATCCGCCGGATCGCCCCTACCAGGCTATTTCAACCGAAATTGATACACTACCGGCCAGCGCGGAAAATTGACAGTTTTATTTCATTGTGCTAAGATTGCCCTAGCCTGCAAAAGTTGAAGGGATGCGGCATGGCCTTAGTGGACCAGCAGTCGATTGATGTTCTGACGGATAACGCGGTGTTGACGGTAACGCCGGCCGCGGTATCTATTATCCGGGACTTGCTTGAACAGCGTGAGATCCCCAATCACGCGCTGCGTGTGTTTGTCACCGGCGGCGGCTGTTCCGGGCTGCAATACGGCATGGCTTTCCAGGAAGAGCCGGAGTCCGGCGATACAGTTGTCACGAATGGCGGCGTACGCCTGCTCGTCGATCCGACAAGCATGATGTACCTTCGCGGCGCCACCATCGATTATGTCGACAGCTTGATCGGCGGCGGTTTCCGCATTGATAATCCCAACGCCGTCTCGAATTGCGGCTGCGGCCACTCGTTCAAATCTTCGGCTCAGGCGGGCGCCGATGACGCGCAAGGCTGCGGCACCTGCGGCAGCTATTAGTCTTGCGGCGCTTAACTGCGAATCAGGCTGATTAAGAGCCCAAGAAATCCAAAGCCACCCAGCGCCAGGATCGGGACGATCGGCGGTATTGGTCCTTCCGCCCTATCCGCGGCTTCATTCCTTGCGGTCTGCTGCGTGAATGGCGGTCTCGTCGGCACGTAAGTAAATGTCGGCAATGCCGTAACAGCCACGAGTTCGACCGACGGGGCTGAATCCTCGTCTACAGTCAATATATCGATGGTCCGGTCCTCCGGTCCACTTCTCTGATCGCTAGCCTCAGGCTGCGCGATAGCGTTTGGATCCTCGATGATCTCAATCAGGGAGCGGTCGCCAGTAATCGTCACGAGATCGCCGTAGACCCAGGCTCGCCCGTTCGCTGCCGGGTCATAAATCAATTCGTACCAGCGAAAATAATTGCGCAGGACCGGGTACTCCGTTCCAAATGCAATTGTGCCTCGGACTTCGCTATTGATATCAGGTCGGGCGCGCACATTGACATCGCCGGCTGATTCCAACGCCTGCAAGCGAGCTGAAGGGATCGGCGTCGCGCTGGGAGCTGGACCCGGCGTAGGCGCGGCCGCCTGAGGCTCCTGCGGCGTCGGGGACCGAAGAACGGCGGAAACAGGTGTGGCGCTGGGTCGTGTCTGCGCGGAAAGCGGACCCGTCAATAGCAGCAGCACACTCAGCGCAGTGATCAGGCGAGTGTGAAACATCGTGCCTCGTGGCGCGCCAAAGGCACCCTCGTCACCATGATATTTCATTGATGTTGGTGAATCTACCTTGCTCGGCCACGCTGCTGCGATTGTCTCGCATGTTAACCATGAAGCCCTGATAAAGTTGGCTGCCCAAGCCCACAACTTTCCAGCCGCTCATCACAAACGGCGCGACGCTCGCCTCCGGCGGGCAGCGATTGCAATCGGCCGGCAGCCACTCGCCATTATACCTGCGCGCCAGGTGCAGATGGGTGGCGGTGCTGAATCCGCCCGCGCAGGACGTGTAACCGAGAATGCTTCCCGCCTCGACGGTCTGCCCCTCATGCAGGGAATCCTGCCGATCGACATGCAGGTACAGCAGCGACCAGCCGCTGCCTTCATCGCCATCAAAGTCCAGATCAAGCACAACAACGCCTACATCCAGTCGCGCGATTGTACCGCGCGCGGACGCTGTTACCGGGAAGGAGGACAGGTAGCAGCCCCCGGCCCGCCCCGCTTCAGCCGGTGGCGCAAAGTCGACCGCGGCCCAGGCGCTGCCGTTGCCCCAGCCGCCGTGGAAACCGCCGGTAAAGCGCCAGACATCGCCTTGGGGAAAGGGCAAGGTCAGCGGCGGCTGGCTTAGGCCTGCGGGCACGGTCGGGAACGAGCTCGCGAAGGGATCGCCAAACAGGTCCCGATAGGACCGGTACAGGCCGCTTTCTTCAATATCCCGCTCCCAGTCCACAACTTCGCGCATTTTGGCCAAGGCAAATTGGACGGCGACGGCGCCGGCGTTTAGAGACGGCTCATAATAGAGACGGCTGCCGTCGGGGAATTCCAGAATGCGCACGGAGCGATATTTCCAGTCGTAATAGCCGCGATTCAGCGTATCAGCCAGCCAAATAAGCTGTCGATACAAACCGGCGCGATCTCCCGCTGGCGACACTTGGGATGTGCCAAGCAGCGGGTAGCGTTGACGCTGCGGGTCGGCCGAGTCATCTGACAGCAGCCCGGCCTTGTATTCCAGAAACGCCAGAAGAATCCGCGCGTCCACGCTGTATTCACGGGATACGCGTTCGACAATCTGGCCTGCCGTATAGAGTTGAGACTGGATGGAGCCGTCCGATGTCCGCGTAGGCGCCATATCGGTCATCGCGCGCAGTACGCCGGGTTGAGATCTGATGAAATCCGCGCTGTCGAAGTCGGAGGCGCCTTTTGATCGAACCAGCCTGGAGTCGGGCAAAATGCGGAATGCCGATGTGTAGTCAACGGGCGGCTGCGGCAACAAGAGGACTTGCCCGATCTCGAGATAGTCCGGGTTGCTCAATTCATTCGCGGCCATAAGCGCCGTGACGGAAAAACCGTAACGCTCGGCAATTCTTGTCAAGGTATCGCCCGCGGCAACAGTATGGCTGGAGACGGGCGCTGCCGTCGCCTGCTCGGACAGCGGCGCGTCCTCGGCGCGCGCCTCGCGCTCAGCCATTTGTGTCCCTATCCAGGGCGGAGTCGTCGCCAATGGCGATGGCTGCTGCGCCGCTTCCTCTTTGCCCGGCGCATCGTATTGGGAAGAGTCGCCGCCGATTGGGGTGGCGGCAAGGCTCCCGATTGTGTCAAGGCCTGTGGCCGCCTCACTCCCGGGTCGGCCATTGTTATCGGCATCTGGCCGCAAGGTCTCGCAGCCGGCGGCAAGCAATATAATGATTAACGCCGCAGGCAAGAGCCGGCGGGCCGCGGCAAATCCGAAATTGTAGCTAGGCAGGTCAAGCATCACTTGGGTCTTCGTTCATTCATCTGTATACTAATCCAGTATTTTGGATTGTGTAATCAACATGAGGTGCGATGTATGGCTACTTTAGAAGAAATCGAAGGGCTTTTCCCGGCGATGATCGAGCGGTTCTTGCCGGAGAAGGCAAGTGGAGTGAACGCCACGATCTTGTTTGATCTGTCAGGCGACAGCGGCGGTTTCTTTTGGATAAAGATAGCCGACGGTCTGGCCGAATCCGGTATCGGCGAGCTGGGCGATGCCGCCATGACGGTGCGGGCGAGCGCTGACGATTGGTTCGCGGTGGCCACCGGACAAATGGATCCGATGCAAGCGTTTATGACCGGCAAGCTCAAAATCCTGGGGGATATGGGTTTGGCGATGAAAATGCAGACGATGTTCGGGCAATAAGGCGGTCTGCCGGGAATTCAGTCGTCTTCAAACTCAAGATCCAGCCTCGCTAGACTGAGGCTGAAGCTCGCCGAATCCAGCGCCGCGTCGATGGCATCCGCGCCCTCTTCGTCGTCCACCGTTTCCGACAGGCTGGTCAACATTTCAAAAGACTTTTTTCCACCAATCTCGCCCAATGCCCAGATCGCCGCAAGTTGAATCTCACGGTCATCGCTTAGCGTGAGTTCGCCAATTTCTTTTACGCAGTCTTGCAACTGGATATGCCCACAAGCTATGATCGCCTCGTAGACGCATTCGTTGTCTTGGCTATGCAATTCGTCTTGCAGTTTGTCTTGCCAGATCTCGTTGCAGGTTCGCCCCATTGCGAAGATCGCGCTGATTTTGAGTTGGTGATTGCCGTCTTCGTATGCGCCGCGGATGAGGTCGCCGACGCTTCCATGGCTTGAATTGGCGAGCGCTTCCAAGGCGCGGCGGCGCGCTTCAAGCGGCTGCGCGACATCAGTGTGAATCGCATGCGCCAGACGCTGCGCTTCCCGCGCCAGTTCAACCGGCACACGTCCGTATTCACCCAGCAGGATGAAGGGACCCAGAGCCTTCAAGGCATTTGCGCGCACAGCCTGTTCCGGGTCCTTCCGCGCCAACTGCATGAGCAGTCTCATCGTACTGGGTGACTCATCCGTCCAAAGCAGGTCAATCGACATCGACCTCACCAGGCTGCTTTCGTCTTGCAGTCCGAGCCCGGCGATCTCACGGTAATTCAATTCGAACATCGCTTCGCTCGCTTCATAGAGCGCGCGCAAAACCTGATGCTTAAATGAAGAGGGCGAAACCCGCCACTCGGCGGCGACTTCCTGGCGTTCTTCCGGGCTCAAATCGCTGAGCCCATAAATCAAGGTCGAAGAAATGACCTGGTCAGGCGCTTCTCGCTCATGACGCAGGGCGCCGATGACCGTAGCGAGCGGTGGCTTGCTGAAGGCATGGTCCTCCGAGTCCAGCGCAAATTCGGTCATTGAAGCGCCTGGCTGCTTCAACTGAGGCTCGGCGGATTGATTAGATCGTAAACCATGACCACCAGCCCCAGAGTCATCAGCAGCAAAATGCCGATTTGATGAACGCGCGCTTCGATCTTGGGGTCAACCGGCCGGCCGCGCAAGACTTCAAGCAAGACGAATACAATCCGTCCGCCGTCCAGGGCCGGTATCGGCAACAGGTTGCTAATACCCAGGAAGATACTGATGAGGGCGACAAAATGCAGCATCAGGCCGGCGCCTTCGTTCAAGCTGCGCTGAAGGAATTCGCCGCCGATTTTGCTGATACCGATAATGCTGATGGGGCGCGCGTCCTTGCCACTTAGGGATCCATCCAACAGCCGACCCGGTATTGAAGCGATGAGGCTGAAGGTCTCGCCCGTGGTGCGCAAGCTATACGTCATCGCATCGGGAATGCTCTGCGGGATGTTTTCGTTTTTAAAGCCGGCGTTGGCAAAACGCGTGCCTTCAGCCAAGCCAAACATGGAGCGAATGCCGATGCCCAGCCTGCCCTCGCCTTCCGGCGGATTAATACGAGGCACAACCGTCAGGCTGAGAAATTCCTGGCTGCCGTCCTCGCGCTCGCGCAGGATTGTCAGCGGCAGCGGCCGCCCCTCCGACCTGCGAGACGCATCGTTCAGTATTCCCGCGCTATTGCCCGAGGCGGGTATCGGACTGTTAGCGATGGCAACAACCAGGTCGCCCGCGGCGATGCCGGCTTTGGCCGCCGGCGAATCCTCGAGCACGGCCAAAACCTGCACGATTCCGGCCCGCTGGCTGAACGCCGGCGCAACTGTCACATGATAGTCTTCGCCGGTCTCATTCCTTATCAGCGAGAATTCAATCTCGTCGCTGGCGTAGGACGCGATCGCGTCGTGAAAATCTGCGAAGTCGTCGAAGCGCTGGCCATTGATCTTTTCAATGGCATCTCCAAGCTCAACCTCCGTGTTGTGGAAGATAGAGCCATCCGGTATGGCTGTGACCTGGCTGAGACCGCCCACCGGGAGCGACAAGCCAATCAAGGCCGCGACGAAGAAAAGCAGGACGGCGGTCGCGAAGTTGGCGAGGCTGCCGGCGGCCATGAAGAATATACGGCCAAGCGCTGGCGCTTCGCTGACCGACATCATTTTCCCTTCATCCACACCGCGCAGACGCAGCATCTCGCGCTCGGATACGATCCGCACATACCCGGAGCGGCGCCGTTCCAATACAACCCGATCTCGTTTGACTTTGTCTTCCGCTGCCGGGCCGATCATATCCTCGCCGAGCGGCCGCACAAATCCACCGATGGGAAGCGCGTTGAGCGTGAATTCCGTTTCGCCCCAAGTGAACAGGCGTCTGATACGCGGCGGAAAACCGAGGCCGAATTCCAAAACATTGATGCCGACCAGTTTTGCGGCGAAGAAATGTCCCAATTCGTGAATGATGATTGCTGGGATCAGGACTATCCCAAACGCTATCAAAGCAAGAACGATATCAGTGGCGGCGGCGGACAGCATCATCGGCAATCACCTCAAGTTTGAGTTCCATATGTGGCTATTATAGCGGCGACCTTCATCTCGGCGCAAGACGGCTGAAGCGGCCCTTAAGCTCGTGGCAAGAGAAAGGCGCCGGGACCCGGGCCGGACCGGACAATCTCGATATCCGGCGAAAGCGCGGCCAGCCTGCCCGCGACCCGCTCCGCATCAGCGGCAACGCAAATGCAATGAACGTTTGGGCCGGCGTCTAACGTATAGCAAACCCGCAGGCCCTCTTCCAGGCGCCAACGGCGCGCCGCCTGCATGACCGCCAGGGAAAGCGGAAGCCAGTAAAACAGCGCCGGATCGCTCGTCATCATCACCGCGTGCATCAAATTGCTGTCCGCTTCCACGATCCCGGCAAGCGCGGAGAAGTCGCGATTCATGATTGCGCCTTTAACCTTGCGCAGGCGCTCGTCCACCGTCTCAACGCGCGCCGACTGTAAAACGCTGGTATCCGCCGTTCTGTGCCCGGCGCTGGACCCGACCCGTTTGTGGCGGCGGCTCACAATCGCGATGATATCGACCAGGTCCCAATGTTCGCGCTCCGCAATGGATTCGGCGTAAGACGTCTCATGAAAATCTCCCGCTAGCCATTCCACGAAGCCGCCGGGTATCGAGCGCGAAGCCGAACCTGAGCCCAAACGGGCCAGCGTCGAGAGTTGACGCTGCGGAACCTCGACGCCTAACGCCGCAACAGCAGCCAGGGTCAGCGCGGCAAAGGCGGACGCCGACGACGCGATGCCGGCCCCCATCGGGAAATTGTTGCTTGACTCGACGCGAGCGAACATGCTTGTGCCGAGCCGCTCTCGCAGCAGGTTCAGGTGCGCTCGCACGCGTTCGAGCGCGGCCGCGCCGGCTTCCGCATCGTTGATCGTCAAACTGTCAGCCGAGCGCTCCTCCGACCATTCCACGGTGGTTGTACTGTGCAATGCTGCCAGGTTCATGCTGAGCGACGAATTTGCCGGAAGCCGCAGCGCATCATCGCGATTGCCCCAATACTTGATGAAGGCGATATTGGAATGCGCGCGCGCCCGTGCTATATACTTGGAATTGGGCATCTGTCGATACGGCTCTTTCACCGAGGGAATTCTCGATCGCGTTTGTATGACATTATCGCCGAGCCGTGGAACTTGTCCATCGGAAACTGTGCGGAGTCCGTCGTGAGTGTAGCGCTTGGCGTAGTCAAAACCATGCGGCCCGGCCAATGGACGAAGAATCTTCTCTTTGTCTTTCCCGCAATCGTATTCAGTGGAAATCTCTTTCAAGTGGATTTGCTGGGTCGGGTCGTGGTCTGCAGCATTTTGCTCACCCTCATGTCCAGCTGCGTCTACATCATCAACGACCTGGTGGACGCGGACCGGGATCGCAAGCATCCGACCAAAAGGGCGCGGCCCATCGCCTCCGGTGTTGTGTCGTCCGCCGTCGCCAAAGTCGCGGCAACCGTGCTTTTGCTCGGGGCGCTTGCCGCCGCCTATGTTTTCGACCGTCCGCTGATGCTGCTCTTGCTGGTGTATTTCCTGCTGCAATTCGCTTATACGCTCTACCTCAAAAATGTAATCTTCCTGGATCTGCTTGTCGTGGCGGTAGGTTTCGTGCTGCGGGTTATGGCGGGCGGTATGGTAATCAATGTGGGCGTTTCTCCCTGGTTATATACTTCGGCTGGGATGCTGGCGCTATTCCTGGTTATTGGCAAGCGTCGGCAAGAACTGGCCCTGCTTGGCGAAAAAGCGCGGGAAACGCGCCCGATATTCAGCCAGTACAATCTGCCCCTCCTGGATGACATACTGAGGATCGTCACGAGCGCCACATTAATCACCTATGTGCTCTATACTGTGGAAGCCGGAACTATGGTCAGGGCTGGGGAAAACCTGGGACTGCTTACCATCCCGATTGTCTTATATGGTCTTTTCCGCTATTTGTACCTGATCCACGTCGAGGGCGAAGGCCGGGCGCCTGACGAGGTCCTGTTGACCGACCGACCGATCCAGGCGACGATTCTGGTGGCCGCG
Source organism: Anaerolineae bacterium (assembly GCA_022826865.1). Classification (GTDB taxonomy): domain Bacteria; phylum Chloroflexota; class Anaerolineae; order Aggregatilineales; family Phototrophicaceae; genus UBA6055. The sequence continues at coordinate 22,612 of JAJDUC010000093.1, read as the reverse complement.
TTAATATATTTTGCCATCCTGTACCTCGCGTAAGCCGGCGATGAAACATTCAATCAGCGCGCCGGGCAAAGTGATCCTCTTTGGCGAGCACGCCGTCGTCTATGGTCGTCCCGCTATCGCGGCGCCGCTGTCTCAGATCCGCGCTTGCGCCGAAGTTAGATTGACGGACCGGCCACTTACCGTACTGACCGAAGATATTGACCGCCCGCCACTGAGATGGCCGGGCGCGCGGCCGGATTCCAACGATCCCCTCGAACGGATGACAGCCATTGCCAGCCAATTCTTCTGCGCTGCGCCCATCAAGGGCGAGATTGCTATTCGTTCGAACATCCCGATCGCGCGCGGTCTGGGCAGCGGCGCGGCTGTTTCAGCCGTGCTCGCCCGCGCGATCGCGGCATTGCTCGCGCGTGAATTGTCCCCGGATGATGCCAACGCCCTCGTATATGAAGTTGAGAAGCTGCATCATGGCACGCCAAGCGGAATCGACAACACGGTTGTTGTATACAATAAGCCGATTTACTTTGTAAAAGACCGCCGTATGGATTTTATCCGCATCGCTCGGCCGATGAGCCTCGTTCTGGCGGATACGGGCGTCTCCGCGCTGACCCGCGAGACTGTGGCCGCCGTGCGGAAGCTTTACCATGAGCAGCATGCGCGTACGCAGGCCGCATTTGACGCCATCGGCGCCATTGCCGAGCGCGCTGGCCGATCAATTGAAATTGGCGATTGGGCGGGCTTGGGTGAACTCATGACGGAAAACCACAAGCTGCTGCAAGCGCTTGCGGTCTCGTCGCCGCAGTTGGACCGGCTTGTTGCGGCCGCTTTAGACGCCGGCGCCCTCGGCGCGAAGCTATCCGGCGGCGGGCGCGGCGGTGTCATCATTGCGCTTGTGGACGGTGATACGAGCCAACCGGTGCAGCGCGGCTTGCTGGCCGCTGGCGCCAAGAACGTGTATGCGACAGCGTTTGGCCTAACATGACCGTACTGATCAAACTCGGCGGCTCGCTTGTCACCGACAAGCGCAGAGCCAAGGTTTTTCACGCTGACATCGTGCGCGACATCGCCGAGCAATTGCTTCATCTGCGCCGGGAGCAGCCGGGCCTGCAGCTTGTCATCGGGCATGGCAGCGGCTCTTTCGGGCATTACGAGGCGCGGAAGCACGATACCATCAGTGGCGTACAAAGCGAGGACGAATGGCTTGGTTTTGCTCAGGTCGGCGCGGTCGCCACGGAATTGAGTCAGTTGATTCTGAGCGAACTGTTGCGAGCTGGTTTGCCCGCGCTGCGCTTTCAACCCTCATCCATGCTGCTAACGGCTTCGGGAAGGATTGACAGAATGGAAACGGGCGCGCTCGCGCTGGCTTTGAAGCAGAATCTGCTGCCGGTCGTTCACGGCGACATTGCGGTGGATAGCGAGATAGGCGGCACGATCGTTTCGACCGAAGCTGTCTTCGCCCAACTTCTTCGAACCATTCCCGTAGAAACTATCGTTCTGCTCGGCGACGTGGATGGCGTTCTTGATGAAAACGGCGCTGTCCTGCCGGCGCTGACGCCGGCGACCACCCCGCGGTTTCTTGCCGCTCTCGGCGCCTCCGGCGGCGTCGATGTTACCGGAGGGATGCGTCAGAAAGTTGGAGAAATGGTCGCTCTCGCCGCCGCTCATCCGGCGCTCAAAGTGCATATCGCCAATGGACAGCGCGCCAACGTCCTGATTGATCTGCTCATTAATCGGCATCCAGTTGGCACTTGCATCAGCGCTGAATGACCGGTCAGCCGTCCGCCAATTCCGTTTGGTAGAGCAGCGGATAGAATCCGTAAGCGTCAAACCTCAGGTTTCGGACGCGAGCGCGCGCAGCTGTGATGCGCACTGCCTCGCGCAGGGGCAGAAGCAGCGCTTCATTCATCAGCTGCGCTTGAATCTCGTAATATTGGTTGCGCCGCGCCTCAATATTTTGTTCCCGGGCCGCCAGATCCAACTTTGCAGTCAGCTCTGGATATGGCGCGAGTGAAGCCCGGAATGTGGCGTCCGCGCCAAATACTGCATCAAGCGCGATCGGGTCCAGTCCGTAAACCTCAACCGGCAGCAGGTCGAATTCGCCCGACTGGACGAGGCGCGCCAGCCTCGATCGGCCCGGTACGGGTTCAACGATCAACTCGATTCCGATGGCGCCCCACTGTTCCCTCAGGTAGCTGGCGATTGCTGGAAACTCGTGCCAGGACGGCAGGACCATACGCAGTTCAAGCGGAGTCCCGACGCGATCGAGAATCCCGTCGCCGTCGCTGTCGTCGTAGCCGGAAGCGGCCAATATACTTGCGGCAGCCTCCGGATCAAAGTCAAATACATTGACGTAACCGGTATGGGCGTATCCCGTGCTGGTGGAAAGCGGCGCCCAGGCCGGCGGCGAGAAGTTGAAAAAAACTTGATCGCTGATCGCCACGCGGTTTGTCGCCAGCAGCAGGGCGCGCCGCACTTCCGGGTTGTTCAAGTGCTCGCGATTGCTGTTGAAGAGGAAGTGCACCGCAGTGCCCGGTATCGCTGTTGGCAGAATCCACACCCGACTGTTGCCGGCCAGGCTTTGCGCGTCGCCCGGAGAGACATCGTCGATAACATCCACGGTTTCGCGCAGCAGCGACAAGGGATCCATGTCTTCCGCCTGCAGCACATGAAACTCGACGCGTTGGATTTCCCCGCCTTCGGGTGGGGGACCCAGCCCGGGATTGACCTTGTAATTTCTGACGCGGCGCAGGGCGATGCGCTCGCCGGGCGTGTATTCGTCCAGGGCGAAGGGGCCGGTGCCGGACTGATGGAATTGATAACGCAAGCCATCGTAGTTGCTGAAAACAGCCGGGCTGGCCATGCCCAGAAATGGTTGCGCAAGCCCGTCCAGCAGCGGCGCGTAGGGCGATGAAAGCAGCAGGCGTATGACAAATTCATCGACGATCTCATAGCGATTCAGCGGTCCCAACAGCGCCCGCGCCAGCGAAGCAGGCATTTCGGGCTGGTAAATGCGCTCGATATTGCGGGCGACGGCTTCGGCGTCAAAGCGGCTGCCATCGTGAAAACTTATATCCCGGCGCAGTTCAAAGGTGTACGCCAAGCCATCTGCGGAAATTTCCCAGCTTTCCGCCAAACCCGGCTGGAAAGCGCGCGTATTGGCGTCGCGGTAGACCAGCGTGTCGTATATCTGCCGCAACACGATGCCGCCTTCATGCGAATCGGCGTAATGGGGGTCGAGAACGGGAATATCGGCGACAAGCCCGTAGCTGAGGCAATGGCGATCCCTCTGGCAGGGGACCGCATGGTCGGCGCGCAGGCAGCCTGACAAGCAAGTCGCGGCCAGCAGCAAGATCACAAGGCTCTTCACGAGAGGGATTTCTCCTGCGCCACTATTCCAATAGAGCATAGTGCAGCGATAACTGGCTGCTTGCTTTTCAGCGTGAGCCCCTCAGCCCAAATCACTTGCTGCCGAGGGCCTGTATCAGACAGGAGGAGAATGCTGTTCCCAAGTCGAATGACCATGAATATCAAAACAGCGGCGCTGAATCCGGGCATGACGCCAGCTTCAGTCCCGCCTTGCCACTTTACAATCACACGCTAGTTTCGTAGCGTTACATTATATACAGTCGGGTTTCTGTAGAATAGATGAGCCAGTATTTGGATGGCGCAAGACCTTTCGAGATTGGCCAGTTCTGAAGCAGGCGACAGCTATGCGCTGCTGCCGGTCTGGCGTCGTATCAGTTTCCAGGTGCTGCTCCTGGCGGCCGTCCTGGGGGCCATCGTGGTCGCCAGCCAAATCTTTCAGCCCAGGTTTTCAGCCGACGCCGGCCGCCTTCTATCTCTGGCCTTGGCGCCGCTGCCGCTCTTGCTTTGGTTGCTTGTGTCGGTCTGGCCGGAGTTTCGCGTCGCCCGCCCCCGCCGCCGGCTCACCGGCGTGGCGGTTTTATCCGGCTTGACCGCTTCGGCGCTAGGTTTGCCCCTGACTGAAGATTTCTTCCGCATTGAGCTTTGGCTTCCGCTAGCTGCCGTAATTCAACGCGTCATCGGTTACACGCTCACCGCCGGAATGATTGACGTTGGCCTGAAGTTCCTGGTTCTGCGTTACCTCATTTATCCTGGGGCGCTGCGCATGCGCAGCGATGCAATCGCCTATGCCTTCGCCAGCGCTGTGGGCTACAGCTTTTATCTGAATCTGGCTTATATTTGGCGAGTCGACCCAGCTCCGGATGTTGCGGCGATCGTTGTTCTCAGCAATTTCGCGATTCAGCTTGCCTCCAGCTTGTTCATCGCTCTTGGCATCGTGGAATCCTACTTCTCGGACGCGATCCCCCTGGTGTTGCCGATGAACCTGTTTGTGGCCGCCTTGACCACCGGGTTGATCAGGCCGACGGTCGCAGGGTTGATGAGCGGTCCGCTCGGCGTCACAGGCAGTGCGGACCGGCCGCTCTTTGGGCTGCTTATGTTGCTCGCATCGCTGGTCGTCACGCTCGGTATCGTGTACTTTCTGTATAGCAATTCCGAGCGGCGCGAGCGCGAAGCTTACGGCAGGCGCGGGGTCAACGATGGAATTTGATACCGGGCGATCTCCGGCAATTCAAATCACGCCGCGGCAGCGCTGGTCGATCGCGCTGAGTTATTTTCTGATAGCGATTGGGCTTGCGCTGGGGCTGAACCAGCGCGACGCCTCCTTGAATATGTCGAGCGTGTACCGCAATGTTGAGGCCGGCATCACAGCCAGTTATCCCGCTCGCTGGCTGCTTGACGAGTCAGGCGATTATGTCTTTCGGGTGCGCGACATGTCGCATCGCGGATATCAGACGCTCATTGAAATGCGGACGCTGCCGATCGGCCCCGATAGCGCTGAGCGCAATTTCCTGGATCATCTGAGCTTGCAGCGCGCTCAGGTTCTGGTGGACTATACCGTCTTGGGTTATGACTCCTACCGCCTGCCTGATGAGACCTGGGCGATTAGCATGTCCTATTCCTTCGTCGCCCGCGATCCCAGCCCATTCCTCGAAGGCGTGTCATCGATCGTCAATGGCCTGGATATCTTGACTTTGCGGCGCGGCCAGGCTTTGGTCATCACATTTCGCGCCGATTCAGGCATTTACCGGCGCGAGCTGGAGACCCTGCGATGGTTCATTCAACATCTCGAGTTTTGATTGAAGGCGTGGCTCTCATGTCTAGTCGTCGTTCCCGTCTGGTGGCGTTTCTGGCGTTCCTGCTCGTCTGTCAGGCGCTGGCGCAATCCGGTTTCGATCTGGAGCTGGATAGAATTAAGCGCGCGACTGTCTTCATTTATCAGACCAAAGGCCTTGGTGATGATCATGTCATCACCTGCGTGAGCGCCGGGACACTCATTAGCGCTGACGGCTTGATTATCACCAATGCGCATGGTGTTGTCGCCAGCGAACAATGTGACGGCGACAGCCTGATCATCGCTCTCAATGTGGATCTGTCAGAGCCGCCAATTCCAAAGTATCGCGCCGAGATCGCCCGCGCCGATTCCAGCCTGGATGTTGCGCTGCTGCGGATCTCGCGCGAGCTTGATGGCCGGCTGATTGCCCAAGGCGGCCTGCCAATTCTTCCCTTTGTAAATGTTGGGGATTCGGAGCTGGTCGCCATCGACGACAATCTGATCGTGGCCGGTTATCCGGACTTGGGCAATCGCCCGGTGGCGATTGCGCTGGGCACTGTGACCGCGTTCATAGCGGAACCCGCTTCCAGAAGTCCTAGTTGGTTTAAGACCCGGGCGGAAATCCCCGGCACGATGTCGGGCGGCGGCGCATACGACAGAGCGGGCCAGCTCATCGGCATTCCAACCAGCGCGCCGCTGCACGGTCCGGTTGGCGCCGCGAATTGCCTATTCATCGATGACACCAATCGCGATGGCTTGATCAACAACAGCGACAGCTGTGTTCCGACTGGCGACTTCATCAGCACTATCAGGCCGATCAGCCTGGCGCAAAGTTTGATACGCGGCGCCAGGCTGGGTCTCGATATCGACATGCAATCAAACGAGCCGGACGCGGCACCCTCGAACCCGCCGCAAGTCTCGCGGCTCTTTTTTGCGCCCTCTTTGCAAGGCGATATGCCGGCGACGGTCGTCGGTTCAATGCCGGCAAATACACGCAGCCTCTATCTATTCTTCGATTATGACAACATGACGGCCGAGACGGTCTACGAAATGCGGGTCACCTTGGATGGCGTTCCCAACACGGTGTTCAGCCTGCCGCCGGTGCGCTGGAGCGGCGGCAGGCGCGGGCTGTGGTACATCGGTGGCCGTGAACAAGCCTGGGCCAACGGCGCCTACGAATTCACACTGTTGATCGACGGCGCGAACGCCGGAAGCCAGCAGATTATCGTGGGCGGCGGCGCGGCGAATACGGGCCAATTCAGCGATATCGTCTTTGGCACGCTCGATCGTGACGGCGCCCTCGTCGGCAACGGATTGATACTGCCTTTGGGAAGCATCGCGTACGCGCGTTTTCTCTACGCCAATATGCCGGCGGGAACGCAATGGTCGGCGATATGGTATTTCGCTGGCGCCGAAGTCGCGCGCACAAACGACACCTGGAGAGCCGATCGCCATGGCGCAAGCGTAATCAGCCTGGCGCCCGCCAACGGTTTATTGCCCGGACAATACCGGTTGGAGCTGTATATCGAAGGCGCCTTATCGGCAACATCTGACTTTGTTGTTGCCGGCCAGCAAGGGGCGCCCCTGCCGGATCTCTTCAGAAACCTGCGTTACGCCGCAGCTGATACGCCTGGCGCGGCGCTCCGGGCGCAGGCCGCATCCAGCTTTCCCGCCTCGGTAAATGCGCTTCACGCTCTGTTTGACTGGCAGCAGATCGCGCTCGGAACCCCGTGGACGCTCCGCTGGCTGGTTGATGATCAGGCGTTTTTCCAATCGACCCAGCCCTGGACGCGTGAGGAAAACGGCAGGGATTTCATCATTTCAATTGTCAACCCGCCTGAGGGCAACTACCGGCTCCAATTGCTGGTGAACAACCTGCCGCTCGTGGAGACGGCGGCGACTGTTGGCATTGGGCAGTTGCCTATCGATCGGCTCGCTGAACTGCAAGGTCTCATCTTGTCTGGCCGCGTGATTGACGCCGCCAACGGCAACGGCATCCCCAGCGTGACCATAGTCTTGATCGGCGAAGCTTATGCCGCCGCTGAATTCGAATGGACGCAAGAGCAGGTCGTCGCCTTGGCGACAAGCGACCGGAACGGAGACTTCCAATTCGACCGCCCCTTGGCTTTCGACACGCCATACAGCGTTGTCATTGAAGCCGACGGCTATATCCCGCACGCGGCTGATCTGTTCCGTTTTTCCGCCGATCAGCCCTATGTGGATATCACAATTGAAATGGTGCGCGGCTGATGGCGGAGAAGCGCCGGCTCGATCTTCTGCTCTTGGAACGGCGGCTCGCCCCCAGCCGCAGCAAAGCCGCCGCGATGATAATGGCGGCCCAGGTTTCGGTGAACGGTCGCTTGGTGGATAAACCCGGGACCATGCTTCGCCGAGACGTGGCCATTGATATACAAAGCCGGCCGCGTTATGTCGGTCGCGGCGGCTTTAAGCTGGAGGCGGCGCTACAAGCATTTGCGATCAATCCGGCCGGCAAGATATGCGCCGATGTGGGCGCAAGCACGGGCGGCTTTACAGATTGCCTGCTGCAGCATGACGCCGCCAAAGTCTATGCCATTGATGTTGGGCGCGGCATCCTTGACTACGGCCTGCGCATCGATAAACGCGTCGTCCTGCTCGAAAACACAAACGCCCGTTATCTGGAATCGCTGGAGGAAAGGCCCAATCTGGTCGTGATTGATGTTTCCTTCATATCCCTGCGCCTGATTCTTCCGGCCGTCATGCGCTGGATTGACACCTCGGCCGACATCATTGCCTTGGTGAAGCCGCAATTTGAAGCGGGCAAAACCGATATCGGCAAAGGCGGCATCGTCCGCAGATCCGAGGTACGGCGGACTGTTCTGTTGAACGTGACCTCATTCGCAGAATCTATCGGTTTCAGCGCAATCGATATCCGGCGCTCGCCCATTGCCGGCGCCAAGGGCAATATCGAATACCTGCTGTGGCTGCGGCCGGAAGTGGCTGTGACCGACATTCTCGAGCGGATTGAGGCGCTTTTCGCGGACAGTCAATAGATTCCCCTACACCGAGGCGCGCTATTCATACATAATGGTCCTACCGAACAGCGAAGAATTAGCCAAAATGAAGATCGATTGCATCCGCAACTTCTGCATCATCGCACATGTTGATCACGGCAAGAGCACGCTCGCGGATCGCCTGCTGGAATTGACGCATACCGTCAGCGAACGCGATATGCAAGAGCAGTTGCTGGACAGCATGGCGCTGGAGCGCGAGCGCGGCGTCACCATCAAGGCTTCGGCCGTGCGCATGCAGTATAAAGCCGCAGACGGCCAGTCGTATACCGTGAACCTGATTGATACGCCCGGCCACGTCGATTTCACTTACGAAGTGAGCCGCGCGCTGCAAGCCTGCGAGGGCGCTATCCTGGTTGTGGACGCCAGCCAGGGCATTGAGGCGCAGACGCTTTCCAATGTCTATCTTGCGCTTGAGCAAGACCTCGAGATTATCCCGGTCATCAACAAGATCGACTTGCCCGCGGCGCAGCCGGATGAGGTAGCGCGCGAGGTGGAGGACTTGCTAGGTACGCCCCAGGCGGAGATGCCGCGGATTTCCGCCAAGACGGGCAGCGGCGCGCTAAACGTCCTGGAGCGAATCATCAGCGATATTCCGGCGCCCGTTTCCAAAACTGATGAAGGGCTGCGCGCATTGGTATTCGACTCGCATTACGATGCCTACAAAGGCGTCATCGCTTATGTCCGCGTCGTCGACGGCGCCGTCGGCAAACGCGACATGCTTGCGCTGTATGCCACCGGGGCCCGTTTTGAACCGGTTGAAATCGGCGTCTTTGATCCCGTCATGCGCGCGACAGACTCGCTGGGACCGGGCGAAGTGGGGTATATTGCAACCGGCCTCAAGACGGTGCAAGAATGCCGCGTCGGCGATACGATCACACTGGCGAAACACGGGACGCGGAATCCGCTGCCGGGTTACGAGCGGGTTAAGCCGATGGTCTTCGCCGGCATCTACCCGACACAGAATGAAGACTACGCCGATTTAAGGGATGCGTTGGAAAAGCTGCAACTGAATGACGCCTCGCTGGTTTACCAGCCTGAAACTTCGAAGGCTTTGAATTTTGGTTTCCGCGCGGGTTTCCTCGGTCTGTTTCACATGGAGATCATCCAGGAGCGCCTGGAACGGGAATACAACCTCGACATCTTGGCGACAGCGCCCAGCGTCGAATACCGCGTCCGGCAAAAGGACGGCGAAACCACCCTGATTGACAGCCCGGCTCTTTTACCCGACGAAAACATCATTGAAGAGATCCATGAACCCTGGATGAAAATCCAGATCTATGTACCGCAGACCTACATAGGTTCGGTCATGGATTTGGTCATCAACAAACGCGGCATATACGAGACGACCGAATATCTTGATGCGAGCCGCGTCATACTGCACTTTGAGATCCCGCTTTCCGAGATCATCATCGATTTCTACGACAAACTCAAAAGCGTGACGCAGGGTTACGCCAGCCTCGACTATCAGTTTCATGAATATCGCGCTGGCGATTTGGTCAAAGTCGATGTGCTGGTCAACGCAGATCCGGTCGATGCCCTGGCGATGATCTGCCACCGAAGCGATGCTTATCATCGCGGGCAGCGGCTCGTCAGCCGGCTCAAAAAACTGATTCCGCGGCAAATGTTCGCTGTTCCAGTGCAAGCCGCCGTGGGCAAGCGCGTGATATCCCGCGCCAACGTCAAGGCCCTGCGTAAGGACGTTCTGGCGAAGTGTTACGGCGGCGATGTCACGCGCAAACGCAAATTGCTGGAGAAACAGAAAAAGGGCAAGAAGCGGATGAAAATGATCGGTTCGGTGGAAGTGCCGCAGGAAGCCTTCATGGCGCTGCTGAGTTTGGACGAATAAATGTAGCCGCCCGGCTGGAGCGATCAGTCTCCGTATTCTTCTTTAAGCATGCGCCACATGCTGGCCAAGCCCCATCTCGAAAGCCATTCGCGGGCCAGGTTGGAACGCGTCCCGAAACCATAAACGCGATGCCTGGCGCCGCCCGCGGTCGCAATCGCAACCGCGCTGCCCTGCTCCACATCGGCATTCTCATCCAGATCGGGCTCGCTCAGTACGACGATGCTGGCATCCACATTCTTGCTCAACCGGATTCTCTCGGCGATATCAATGGCCTGATCGCGCAGGGACATCGCCCCTTCGCGCACGGCCAATGCGGCGACAGCGCGCGCCGGGCTCTCATAGCTGCTCGCTGTCAGACGCGAGGAGCCGCGGGGCCAGCTTCCGCTGATAACACCGGGCAGACCGGCCTCGACCGCATGTACCTTCAGTTGGCGCCGTTCCAGCTGCTTCCAGACCACATCTTCGAGCGTCGCGTCATCAATGCCATAGATATGTTCGCCGACGCGCTCCTGCAAGCGCGCTTGCATGCCGTCAAGCAGCTTGGCGGCTTGCGCCTGGCTTTCCGCCTTTGCCGTAATTCTGATGTCGACGCAGCCATGATGCGCGGCCAGCCCGACGCTGGGGTTGCGCTCGCCCAATATGTCAGCGCCGATCTGATCGTCAAGTGAGCTTTCGCCGATGCCGGCCGTGCGCAAGATGCGCGCCAGGATGACGCCCAATGCATACTTGCGCAACAGGTAAGGCGCAACGGACTCGCTCACCAGGAATTTCATTTCCCGCGGCACACCGGGCAAACTGATGACGCCGCCGCGTTCGGATTCAACGACAAATGCCGGCGCCGTGCCGACCGGATTGTCTATCAAAATGGCGCGCTGCGGCAGAAAGGCCTGCTGCCGGTTGTTGGCTGTCATAGGGGAGCCGAAGCCGCGAAATCGTTCCGCGATGCCATCGTAAAGCGTCTGGTGGAATTCCAGGGGACGGCCGGTTGCCTCGGCGACTGCCTGCCTGGTCATGTCGTCGACGGTCGGGCCCAAACCACCGGTGGTTATGACGATATCCGCCCGGTCGAGCGCGCCGGAAATGGCGGCGACAATGCGCTCGAAATTATCGCCCACCGTCGTCATGAAAAAGACATTGACGCCGATGTCCCGAAGTTGCCGCGCAAGAAAAACCGAGTTAGTATCTGTAATCTCGCCGAGCAGGAGTTCGGTTCCAATGGCCAAGATTTCCGCATTCGGGTTGTCGAGCATGTGTTGTTCATCCGCTGGCTGGTTATGACGCCATTCTACATCATTTGGAAGAATATTTTGCAAAATGCAAAATTGCCGCTATAATAGCCACTATAAATCTATCTTGCTGTCAAGTAAGGTATTTGTGCAGTTTTACCAGTATTTCTGTCCGGTAATGTAATTTCAGGGAGGTTCTTGTGGCTGGAGTCACATTCAACCATGTATCAAAGGATTTCGGTGATCAGCGCGTCGTCTCTGACTTGAACATCGAGGTCCAGGATAAGGAGTTCTTGGTCTTCGTCGGTCCGTCTGGCTGCGGCAAATCGACGAGCCTGCGCATGCTGGCCGGCCTTGAGGAGATCACTGAAGGCGAAATCCTCATCGGGGATCGCGTCGTCAACAATGTCGCGCCGAAGGATCGCGATGTCGCCATGGTTTTCCAGAGTTACGCGCTGTATCCGCACATGACCGTCTACGACAATATGGCATTCGGCCTCAAGCTGCGCAAGACCCCCAAGAAGATTATTGACGAGCGCGTCAATGAAGCGGCCAATGAGTTGGGTATCGGCCACTTGCTGGATCGCCGCCCCCGTCAGCTCTCTGGCGGTCAGCGTCAGCGTGTGGCGGTCGGCCGCGCCATCGTGCGCGAACCGGCGGTCTTCCTGATGGACGAGCCACTTTCCAACCTCGATGCGAAGTTGCGGGTGGAGGCGCGTTCCTTCATCAGCCGCTTGCATCAACGCCTGGAAACGACCTTCATCTACGTCACGCACGATCAGGTCGAAGCGATGACGATGGGCACACGCATTTGCGTCCTCAACGAAGGCAAGTTGCAGCAGATTGATTCGCCCTTTAATCTCTATCACAATCCCCACAACGTCTTCGTAGCCGGTTTCATCGGCAGCCCGTCCATGAACTTCTTCGACGCCATCTTGAAGGAAGATGGAGACGGAATGGTGGTGGATACCGGCGCCTTCAACCTGCAGGTTCCCGCCAACAAAGCGGAATCCTTCCGCAGCCATGTTGGCATGGAAGTGATCTGTGGCATCCGCCCCGAAGATATTCACGACACCAACTATCTGCCGCAAGGCATCATCCCGGCTAACCTGACTTCCAGCGTGGAAGTGGTCGAGCAGATGGGCAATGAAGTGATTATCTATCTGGAGAACGGCGGCAAGAATTTCATCGCGCGTACCGACCCGCGGACGGCCGCAACCGTCGGGCAGGATATGGATGTGACCTTCAACCTGGACAATATCCACATCTTTGACACCAATACCGAAATGTCGCTGGCTTACGAAACCAAAGCCAAAGCGGCGATGTAGCGCTAATCTACAGAGTGAAGCAGCAAAAGAGCCGCGCGAAGCGCGGCTCTTTGATTTGCGGTAGCTTGCTCCTGTCTTACTTGATCAGCGGGCGAAATTTGTAGCCATAGACGATCATTCCGCGCGCGCCTTCAGTTGTCAGTTTTCGCGTCACCATCTCAACGGCATTGCCTATCTGAACGTCGCCGTCGATATCCGTAAGCTGAGCCGTGATCAGATTGCCGTCTTCCAACTCGACCAGCGCCAGATAATATGGCGCTTGCTCTTCAAAACCAGCCGGCGCTTCCTGAACCAGGGTATAGCTGAATACAGTGCCGCGCAGAGCATAATCGCCCGCTTGCATTCGCTGAGCCGGCGGCCCGGTTTGCGTCGCGTCCGCGCTCATGAGCTGAAGGCAACCCGCTTGCAAGGGCTCGCCTGCTGGCGCAGGGTTTTGGCATCCCGCGCCTCGTCGTTCTGGGACCTTTCCCGCTCGTCTTTCGCCGTCATTCTGACCAGGCGATAGCGTAATGGCTTTGCTCGCCAATATCTTGCTACTTGCATCGCTTCGCTCCTCACCCCAAGGATCGCGCTATTGCACTTTCTCTCAGTTTAGGAGGCGCCAGCTATCAAAAGCTATCTTGATAGGAATTGCCACTGTCAGAGCCTATCACTTCAATCCGGCGCGGCGGAGAGAATATGGGTGGCGACGGTGGCGCCCAGCCCGCCGATGCTCTGCGCGAGCGCATGCTTTGCCCCCGCCACCTGGTTGTCGCCGGCTTCGCCTCGCAACTGCAGGACGGCTTCGACCGTCTGGTAAATACCGGTTGCGCCATTTGGATTACCCCGGCTCTTCAGCCCGCCGAAACTGCTGATCGGCAAGTCGCCATCCAGCGCGATCCGCCGCCCGTCGTCTTGCGACCAAGAGCAGCCGCCGCCCCTTTCGCTCAAACCCAAGGCCTCCAGCGAGAGCGCGGTCAGAATCGTATAGGCGTCGTGCAATTCCATGACGTCAACATCGGCCAGCGTCAAGTTCGCCTGCGCGAGGGCGGCCGCGGCTGACGAACTGACCGCCTCCAGTCGCAGGATGTCGGCCCGATCCTGCAGCATCAGGCTGTCCGTTCGCAAGGCGCTGCCGACGATGTCCACCGGATTCGGCACGAGATCGGCGGAATGCTCGCCGCTGACAAGCACCAGGGCGGCCGCGCCGTCGGCGTCGGGCGCGCTGTCGAAGAGGCTTACCGGATCAGAAAGCATGGGCGCCTTGGCGAAGGCCCCCGGCCGCAGCGGCTTGCGAAACATCGCCAGTGGATTGCGGGCGCCATTGCGATGGGCGTTCAGGCTGAAGCCTTCAAATTGCGACAGATCCAACTCATATTCGTGCATATATCGGCGCATCAGCAGACCGGCCAGAGCCGTCAATGTCGCGCCGTTGACCGCTTCAAAATCGGCATCCAGGCTGACATTCCGGGCTGCAAGGCGCCCGGAACCAACGATATCCGTCGCCTTTTCCACGCCGATAACCAAGGCGGAGCGAACCGCGCCCGCGGCCAAGGCGAGATAAGCCGCGCGCAGGGCGGCGCCGCCGGAGGCATCTCCCGCCTCGCAGGTGAATGACTCGACCGAACCCAATCCGCAATGCTGGGCGATCAAGCTGCCCAGCTGGGTCTGGCGGCTGTAGGTGGCGCTATATGCATTGCCGATGTACAAGGCATCGATATTGGAAAAACCGGCGTCATCCAGCGCGATAGCCGCTGCCTCGCCGCCCAACTCGCAGATTCCCTTGGACCAATGTTCGCGGACGGGAACCATGCCCGCGCCAATTATCGAAACACTCATGCTTCTCTAATCCTTGAGCTTGTCGCGATAGCGAACATAAGTGGCGTAATCGATTTGGGAGCGGCGGGCAATGTAATCGGCCGTCCCGGGCAGGTTGCGCGGACGTTCCAGTATGCGTTCTGTGACGCGCAAGTCGAAGGCATCCGAGCCGGCCCCGCTGCCATAACTGACCATGAGGATGCGCTGGCCCGGCTCCGCGATGTCCAATATCGCGGTCAAGCCGATCATGCAGGAGCCAGAGTAAACATTGCCGATTTCGTTCGCCAGCAATCCGGCGCGGATCTGCTCATCTGAGAAGCCGAGCTTTTTGGCCGCGAGCGTCGGAAACTTGACGTTTGGCTGGTGGAAGACGGCAAAATCGTAGTCGCCGGCATCAGACTTCAGCATCTCCATTAACCTGGAGGCGGCCGACAGGGTATGGGCGAAATAAGCTGGTTCGCCCGTGAAGCGGTCGCCGTGGCTCGGGTAGGCTTCTCCGGCGCGACGCCAGAAGTCCGGCGTATCGGTCACATAGCTGTAGCTGCCTTGATAGACGGCGTAGCTGTCTTCGGCCGGGCCGAGTATGAAGGCCGCCCCACCGGAACCGGCGGTATATTCCAAAGCGTCGCCCGGGCGCCCTTGCGCCGTGTCCATGCCGATGCTCAAAATGTATTGCGCCATGCCGCTGCCCACCAGCCCGATTGACGCCTGCACCGCTTCGGTACCTGCTTTGCAAGCGAATTCCCAATCGGCGGCCTGGATATTGGCCGATGCGCCGATGCTTTCCGCGACGATCGTGCTGGTCGGCTTGACCGCGTAGGGGTGGCTCTCGCTGCCCACCCAGACGGCGCGAATCTGCTGTGGATCGATTCCGGCGCAGGCAACCGCGTTGCGCGCCGCTTCGATGGACATGGTAACGACATCTTCGTCAAGCCCGGCGACTGCCTTTTCCTTGACCGGCGCGCCGCCCAAACCATTGGTCCAGACGCGAGAAATCGCCTCGCCCGGCAAACGATAGCGCGGGATGTAGGCGCCATAACCAACAATGCCAACATCCCGCAGAGATTTCAGCATCCACTTCGCGTGATCCGCCATGGATTATCGCTTTCTGCTTTCGACGATCGCTCGGGCGCGATCAAGCCGTATCTTGCCTTCATCGATCAACTGTCTCGCGATTGCGCGCGCCTCATCCGCCGAAGCGCCGGCCGCCAACGCCAATTGCCGCGCATGCAGGCGCATGTGACCGCTTTGTATGCCATCAGTCGCCAGCGCTCTGATCGCCGCGAAGTTCTGCGCCAGGCCGACCGCAGCCGCCACTTCCGCCAATTCCCTTGCCCTGCGCAGGTTCAGCAGCTTCAGCGCAGTCTGCGCGCCGCGATGCGCACCGGTGGCGCCGCCGACGATACCCGCCGCCAGCGGCAGTTCAATCCGTCCGCGCAAGTTGCCGCGCTCGTCCTTCCACCATTTTGTCAGACTGCTGTAGCGCCCGTCCCGAGCGGCATAGGCATGGGCGCCGGCTTCGGCCGCTCGCCAATCGTTGCCGGTGGCGACCAGCAGCGCGTCAATGCCATTCATGACGCCTTTGTTGTGAGTCGAAGCGCGATAGGGATCGCATTCGGCAAAGGCTGCCGCCTCGATGATCGCATCCGCGACCGCCTCGCCGGAAGCAGCGGGCGTCGCCAGATGCTCGGCCGCAATGACGCCCTCGGCCCGCGCCTTGCGCCGATCGCTCAAATTGCTCAATATGCGGAGATTGACGCGACCGCCGCTGATGCTCTCAATTTGGGGCGCGATATGTTCCAATGCGCTGTTGACGGCGTTGGCGCCCATGGCGTCGCGCGTGTCGAAGAGCAAGTGAATGATGAGCATGGCGCCGACCGGCGTATCCCGGAGCGGGCGAAACAGCATGTCAACGGCGCCGCCGCCCTGGCGGACGATGCTGCCGCCGAGCTCGTTCGCCATAGCCAATACCTCATCCTTGCGCGCATCAAGGCATTTAATTGCGCTTTCCATGTCATCCAAATCCAGCAGCTGCAACTGCCCGATCATAATCGGCTTGTCGCTGCTGGCGCTAAAGCCGCCGGCGATGCGAAAGAGTTTGGCGGCATAACTGCAAGCGGCGACCACCGACGGTTCTTCAACGACCATTGGCACCAGGTAATCGCGCTGGTTGATTCTGAAGTTGGTGGCCAAGGCAAAAGGCAGGCTGTAGCGCCCGATCACATTTTCGATCATGAGATCGGCCTGGGAGATGGATAGACCGGAATCTCGCAGCGCCTGCGCATCGTCGTCGTTCAGCCCGCCCCACTCTTTCGCGAGCGCGAGACGCTGCTCAACGGTCTTGGCGTAATATTTCGGTATCGCGGATGATTTGGATGCGCTCATATCTCCAAGTTAGCAAGGCCGGGCTCGCAATTGCTATCAGCGAACTCGACAATCCTCTCAAATTTACGTTTTCGCTGCCCAAGATAGCAAGAAAAGAAAAAATCCACCGGAGGGTGGATTCTGTATATTTAATTGCCCGCCGCGCTTAGTCGGGCAAAATGCGCGTGTCCATGAAGGCGTCCAGCCAGATGACAAAAACAAGCCCGATCGGGATTGCAGTGAAGAGATAATACAGCATGCCGTATTCCTCGATGGATACGCCTTGGGGCGTCTGCACGGCGGTGAAAAGCGGCAGCATATCGAAGCCGACCGTGATAACGCCGTAGCCGACGATGAGCCCCAGGACCATCGACACCGCCCAAACAATCAACCTGCGAATCGTCAAGCTGGACATACAATTCTCCGCACGAGCGTCAAAAGACTATGCCCAATTCTATACTGCTGCGTCAGTTTTGCGCAAGTGAGGATTTTCACGAAGGCGGAGAACGGGATTTAAATGTACATTGTCTAAGCCCCGGCCTGCTGATAGACTCTTTGGGCATACGTGGCGGTAAGCTGGCTTAACAAGCGGTTGGTCATTTTGGGGCAACTTGCCGATTTGTAATCTCGCGCTTTGGCGGGGCGCCATTGGCTTGGATGGCGTGAAGGCGCCCTCCTAGTTCCATGCGACGGGCTTTTCAGGAGAGGATCGTGGCAGATCTATTCGACAAGATATCCGGCTTTACTGTCGCAAAAGAAGCGATGGAGATGGGCATTTATCCCTTCTTCCGCGCGCTCAGTGATTCGGAGGGCACGACCGCGACTTTCGAGGACAAAGACGTCGTCATGCTCGGTTCCAACAATTATCTCGGCTTGACCACCGACGAGCGCGTGCGCGCCGCCGCCATAGAGGCGACGCGCCGCTATGGCACAAGCGTGACCGGTTCCCGTTTTCTCAATGGCACACTTGAGTTGCACCTGGAAGCCGACCGGCGCCTGGCAGATTTTGTTGGCAAGGAAGCGGCCCTGGTCTTCGCGACAGGATACCAGACGAACCTGGGCACGGTCTCGGCGCTGTTGGGCAAAAACGATGTGGCAATTCTGGATAAGGATGCCCACGCCTGCTTGGTCGATGGCGTCGCGATGTCGCGCGGGCTGATGAAGCGGTTCCGTCATAATGATGTCGACGATCTGGAGCGCGTCCTAAGCCGTTTGCCCGATGCCGCGGGAAAGTTGGTTATCGTCGACGGCGTCTACAGCATGGGCGGCGATTTTGCGCACTTGCCGCAGATTGTCGAAATCTGCCACAAGTACAAGGCGCGTCTGCTGGTGGACGACGCGCACGGGATTGGCGTGGCCGGCGGCGGGCGCGGCACATCCGCTCATTTCGGCTTGACCGACCAGGTGGATTTAATCATGGGAACGTTCAGCAAAAGCTTCGCCTCAATTGGCGGCTTCATTGCCGGTTCCGCCGATGTCATCCATTACGTGCAGCACCATGCGCGCTCCTTGATTTTCTCGGCCGCCTTGCCGGCGCCCAATTTGGCGGCTGTCTTGGCCGCGCTCGACATTATCGAGACTGAGCCGGAACATGTGCAGCAAGTCTGGAAAAACGCTGAATATATGCGCAAGGGCTTAAAAAAGCTGGGATACGATACCTTCAACAGTCAAACGCCGATCATTCCGGTGAAGATCGGGGAGCAATTCCGCACCGGTTTGACATGGGCGGCGCTAATCGAAGAGGGCGTGTATACCAATCCGGTCGTTCCGCCGGCGACGCCGCCAAACCAGGCGCTGCTGCGCACGAGCTATATTGCCACCCATCGCCAGCGCCATCTTGATCGCGCACTGATCGCCTTCGAAAAGGTCGGGCGCAACCTGGACCTAATTCCGACACCCGCTTCAGCTTAATCGGCGCGACCATTCGCTTGTCGGCCAGGTCTTAGATAAAATTGATCCGGCCTGCGCCATCAGAGACCGTCCCAAGCTCAAAGGCCTGCTCGCCGCCGGCTAGCAGTTCGGCCAAAATGGCGTCGGCGCGATCAGCGGCGACCGACATCAACAGGCCGCCTGAGGTCTGCGGGTCGTAGAAAAGTTCGATCGCGTATCGCTGCAAATTGTGGCCGGCATCAACCCACTGCGAGAAATACTCCCGATTGCGCTCCATGCCGCCCGGGAAAACCTCTTGAAGAGCAAAGTCCTCCGCGCCGGGCAGCAGCTCTAGCCGGTCAAAGGCGATTTCAAAATCGACTCCACTGAGCTTCGCCATCTCCAAGCCGTGGCCGGCCAAGCCGAAGCCGGTGATATCGGTCATGGCATGAACGTCGTGGCGCCGCGCTGTTTCCGAAGCCTTGCGATTCAGCCGGGACATCACCGCGACCGCGCAGTCCACCTCCGCCTCGCCGGCGATGCCGCGCTTGAGCGCAGTGGTAATCACGCCTGTTCCCAGCGGCTTTGTAAGGATTAGCCGATCGCCCGGCTGCGCGCTGGACTTGCGAATGATCGCGCTTGTCGCGACTTCGCCAGTCACCGAAAGTCCATACTTTGGTTCGGGGTCGGTGATCGAATGCCCGCCAGCGATCACGGCCTCCGCTTCCTTGACCTTTTCTGCCCCGCCGCGCAGGATCTCGGTCAGGATGGACTTGTCAAGATCGTCCGGATAAGCGACCAGATTGATCGCCACAAGGGGACGCCCGCCCATGGCGTAGACATCGCTCAGGGCATTGGCGGCTGCGATTGCGCCAAAATCATAAGCATCGTCCACGACCGGCGGGAAGAAATCTGTCGTTGAAATCAGGGCGCGCTTCGCATCCAATTGATAGACCGCCGCATCGTCCGGCTCGGCAATTCCAACCAGGATCTGCGGATAATCGTCTTGTGAGAACAGGGCGCTGAGGGGACGCAAAACTTGCGTCAATTCGCTCGGACTGAGCTTGGAAGCTCAACCCGCGCAGCTTGCCAGCGCCGTGAGCTTGATGTCCTTGGCTTGCATGTGCTTGTCCTTTCCAAACAATTCTAAACAAAAAGCCCACCGCAGGGTGAGCTTGTATGCAATCTGTCGGGGTACCCGGATTCGAACCGGGGACCTCTTACACCCCATGCAAGCGCGCTAGCCGGACTGCGCCATACCCCGACACTGCCTATATCATACCACAGGATTCCAAAAACTCCAGAGCCCGACGCGTGCCGAAGAGGCGGCGGTAGCGTCAGCGCTGCCTAGCCGTCAAGCGGCAGTACGCCGAAAGTGCATGATTTGTAATCGCGGCCGATGATAACCTGATAATCGAATTCTCGGTCTGCCCGGGCATCGCGCGTCACCTGTTCTTCAGTCATGTTCAGCGCCTTCAGGATGAAGGGAACCAGGCTGCCTTTCTCGGTCGCGATATTGTCGATAAGCGCGTTTGACGCGTAAGGTTCGCCATCTTCAAGTGGTCCCAACGCCCGCGCGTTATACCCATTCCAGCGCAGGCGCTCGCTGGCCACAATATCCCAGTTTTCCCGTCCCGAACCGTTGTAGACGCCGATGGATGGGCCGGCCAGCGCAGCTTGATGGCGCGAAGGCGGCGTATAAAAGTCCTGCATCAAAGCGGAAACCGTATCGCGAACGGGCAGCAAAACTTCTGACCCGTCCGGCGTATCCCAAAATGTAAAGTGGTATTTCTTCTTGAAGGTGTAATTCTCGATGCTGCCCAGATCGAGCCCGGCAACATGGGGCAAGAGCCTCAACATGAGATCGAAGGGCATATCCGTATCAACAATCTCGACTAACTCGCTCCAGAGACCGGGCAAAGTTGTGACTAGGCCCCGGCTTCGCGCTTTGCGCCAGATCCCATGCAGCAGTTGCTGTTGCCGGCGGCCGCGGTCAATGTCGTCGGCATACTTTCTCGTCCGCGCGTACCATAAGGCGTCGAACCCGCTGAAGGTGTAGTAACCCACGTCCAGCGTGCGCCAGCGATAAGCGATCTCGCCCGATGCCGTAAGCACCGGATACAAGTCGTGATAGGCGCAATCCACCGCAATATCAATGCCGCCCAGGCGATCAATGATGGCTTGAAAGCCTGAAAAGTTCACGCGCGCATAATAATGCGCGTTGATGCCGAAATTGTAGAAGAGGGTCTGGCGCAGAAGGCCGAATCCGCGGCCCGGATTCCACTCCAGGGTTTCGCCGATGCCAAAGGCGGTATTCAAGCGTCCCATCTTGCCATGTGGGATGTAGACGAAGAGATCCCGCGGCAAGCTCAGCATGGATAGCGTACCAGTCTCCGTATTCAGCGACACAACGATCATCGTATCGGTGCGGATGAAGTTGTCGCGGGTGAGTTCTTCGTCGCTGCCCAAGAGGATGACATTTATCAGACGGTGTTCACGGTGGAGCTTGGGCGCCCGCTCCGGCACGCGCGTGCCGGAGAGCCATTTGCCTTCAGCAGGATCTAGCGGTACCAATAATTTGGGCAGACTAAAGTCTTCCGGTTCGGGCGTATCGGTGGCAGATGGCGCTGGCGGCTCTGTTGCCGGAGCTGTGGCTTCCGGCGCGGGATCTCTCACATCCTGCTGCATTAAAACAACGCGGGCACTGTCAAGCCAGCTTGTGACTTCGTCAGCGCCTGCCAGGGCGGTTGCTGTCGCGATGTATGCGCCGCGCCGGGCCGCGCTCGTCGCTTTGGGCGTTTGCTCGTCACCGAGAATGGCGATTTGCAGCAGGCTCCAAGCCAATGCAATCATTAGCAGGACCAACGCCAGCGCAAAGAGCAGTCTCATGAGGTGGACCGACCACAGAATTGCGCGCTTCATCTAAATCCCAAGCCCCTGGCTATCTCAATCATGCGGGCGCCAATCAGGATGTTGACCGTGGCCGCGAAGCGGCTTGCGGAGCGGCGAATACAACCGGCTGTTCGCAGAAGCTTTCTTGTATGATTTCATCCGTATCGTCGATGAGCGATAATCTCAGCCAGTGCAAACCAGGACCAAATATTTCTACATTTATCAAGCCTAGCACATCGTCTTCAACCGGACTGTCGAATTCCAGGTAGTCTGTGTATCGATCGGACCAGGCCGGGCGCAGAGACAGCCGATAGGAGCCGCCCTCCGGCATCATCGCGTTGCCGATCAAAGCGAAGATGCCTTTCAATTCGGTCATAGCCGGCGGCGCGTGAATCGAAGCCAGCTCACTTTCGCAGCCGACGGCGGTCATTCGCTCGCCGGCAGCCGGAAATACCGGCGCGCCCATATCAGCGGACTGCGGCCGCCGCGGCAGCATCAGCTGCTCGCCCGGGAAAATGCTCCGGATCGGATTGAAGCAATTGCCCTCCCGCAATTCGATGAGGGCAATATCGGCCGCGAGCGCCAGCGATAGCAGCGTGTCGTCTTCCTGCACCGTATACGGGAGCCAGTCGGACTGTGGTTCACAATCGGATTCCATGCCGTTGTCTACGTAGCCAAATGCAGTCGGGGTCGCGATCAAGTAGGCGAATATGGGCGGCAAATCGGTGGCGCT
This sequence comes from Anaerolineae bacterium, assembly GCA_022826865.1. Classification (GTDB taxonomy): domain Bacteria; phylum Chloroflexota; class Anaerolineae; order Aggregatilineales; family Phototrophicaceae; genus UBA6055. Next base: position 370 of record JAJDUC010000093.1, on the reverse strand, counting down.
TGGCGTCGCCGTCGCTGTAGCGCTGGCCGATGACGTCGGCGTCAAGCTAGCCGCTGCCTTTGTCGCCTCCGCGCTTGCGGTAATGTCCGCGCTCGCCAAAGCCGGCGGCGCATCACTTGCAGCGGGCGGGATTGTCGTCACCGTCGGGGAAGGCGGCGCCGTCGCCGCTTCTGTTGTAACAGTCGCCGTCGGCGCTGTCGCTGTCGGCGCGAATGTGTCAGTCGCGCTTGGCAATGCCGTCGGAGTGTCTGCCGGCTGAGGTAATTCGGAAGCAGTTGCCCCTGGTGCAATCGTGTCAGTCGCGCTCGGCAATGCCGTCGGAGTGTCTGCCGGCTGAGGTAATTCGGAAGCAGTTGCCCCTGGTGCAATC
>JAJDUC010000058.1 GCA_022826865.1 Anaerolineae bacterium | reverse complement strand
GGACCTTCCATCTCGAACAGGGTGTGAAGTTTCATGACGGGTCGGATTTCACTTCGGCCGACGCCCTTTACAGCATTCGGCGTGTCTTGGACCCGGACACGGGCTCGCCTGTCAGAGACAAATACCTGATCATCGACGAGGCGAATATGACGGCGCCGGACGACTACACCATCGTGATACCGCTGCATGAGGTTGACGTTGAATTCCCCACCAGAGTGTCGGAAAAGCGCCTGGTAATGATCCCCGAAGGCAGTGGCGACACCATTGCCGAAACCGGCATCGGCACAGACGCCTTCTATGTCGTGGAGCAGAATCCGGTAGGGCTAACGGTGTTGGCGGCTTTCGACGATTATTGGGAAGGACCGCCGGGTTTGGCTGGCATCGAGCTCTACCATGTCGGCGACTCCGCTGGCATTGCTCAGGCGCTGCTCACGGATCAACTTGATTACGTGGGAATCGGTCAGATTAAGGCTGAGAATTTCTCCTTGTTTGAGGGCAACGATGATTTCACCTTCCTGATTCAGGATTCTGGCGGTTTTACCCAGATTGCGATGGACGTCACTCAGCCGCCCTTCGATGACCTTCGCGTGCGCCAGGCATTCAAGCTGGCTCAGGATCGCCAGGAGACGCTTGAAGTGGTTTATAACGGACAAGGCGACATCGCCTGCGATACCTCCGTCTGGAAAAACGACCCCTATTTCCTTGAGCAGGATTGCTCGCGGGACGTCGAACGGGCCAAGGAGCTGCTGGCTGAAGCGGGTTACCCGGACGGCATAGATGTCGTGCTGACGGTCGGGGATGTCTATCCCACGCTTGTCCCGCTGGCTGTCGCCTACAAGGAACAGGCCGCCGATGCCGGCATCAGGATCGAGATCAACCAGGTGCCTGCCGACACATACTACCCCGATCATTTTGGCAAGAACTATTTCTACCTGGATTGGTGGGGCCAGCGCCAAGCGTCTTCCGGGATGAAAGAGCTCTTCGGCTGTGGATCGGGCAACAACATGTCCAAATGGTGCAGCGAGGAATTTGAACAGCTGCTGCTCGACGCGGGCGCTGAGCTCGACTTCGACAAGCGCAAGGAGCTTTTGGGGCAGGCTCAGGTATTGGTCGCTCAAGAGAGTGGCACGATGAACCCGGTCTTCTTCACCGCCATTGACGTGTTCAATTCCCGCGTCAAGGGCGTCACCAGAAACTTCACCGAGTACATTCATCTCTTCTATATCGAGGAGGACTAGAACCAGCGTTTGCTGGGCTAGTCCCTATTTCGCATGTCCCTCTCCCGCCAGGCATATGGGGGGAGAGGCCTCTCAGCCTCCCTTTGCCGGCTATCAGACTCTCCACAGGTGGCCGGCAAAGGGAGGCTTCCGAATGGTAAAGTAGTAGCAACAAAGTAATGAGAAAATATAGCAAAATGAAGAGATGGGCAAAAAGGGGAGGGTATTGTAGGGGCGACACTTGTGTCGCCCGCCAGCACTATCCACTACAGATCGCCTTTTCGCACGACAAACTTGGAACTACTAAAACCGTGACGCGATGCTAAAGCTCATTGTCCAGCGCCTGATATTCTCGGTCATCACGCTGACAATCGTCGCGATTGTCGTCTTTGCGATGACCGACCTTTTGCCCGGTGACTGGGCGACCGCCTACTTTGGCAAGTGGGCGACGGAAGAAGGTTTGGCCGCCTTGCGAGACGAGTACGGCCTTGATCGTCCGGCAACAGAGCGCTTTGCCGAATGGTTCAGCGGCGCCCTGCGGGGTGATTTTGGCATGTCCCTGTCGCGTAAAAAGCCGGTTGTGGAGTTAATCAGATATCGGCTGCGCAATTCCCTGCTTCTGGGCGGGCTGGCTTCCCTGGTCACCATACCCTTGGCCACCCTGTTGGGTATCACCGCTGGCTTAAGGCGCGACCGAAAGGCGGATGCAATTATCTCGACCGCTTCAATCGTGGGGATGAGCACGCCAGAATTTGTTATCGGCACCCTGCTGATTTGGGCTCTGAGCGTTGGCTTGGGGCTCTTTCCCTCGATGACCCTGGGCAACCCGGACGCGCCGATCGCGGATTTGCTGCCCAACGTCGTTATGCCAACCGCTACCTTGACTATTGCCTCGACCGCTTATCTCCTGCGCATGGTTCGGACGACCACGATCAACGTGCTAACGAGCGAGTATGTCGAAATGGCCACTTTGAAGGGCATCCCGCGTTCACGAGTTATATTCCGTCACGCGCTGCCCAATATCCTATTGCCGACGATCAACATCATGGCTTTGATGCTCAGCGGCCTGCTCGGCGGCACTTTTGTTGTCGAGGTCGTCTTCAACTATCCTGGCTTGGGTCGGGGTCTGGTCGACGCGGTCAGTTTCCGTGACGTACCGATGATTCAAGCCATCGCCTTGCTGTGGGCGGTCATGTATGTCTTCTTTAACCTGGGCGCGGACCTATTGACCACATTTCTGGATCCCCGTTTGCGCAGCCTGCGCGGCTAGTCATTTTCGGGGCGAATCGAATCAGGGACATATCAGGATCAGCCAAAGGAGAAATGCGTGAACTTCAAAGGAATAGGTTACGCCGTCCCGATGGGATCATCTCCACAAGAATTGACGGCGAATTTGGAAATTCTTATTGATTGCGGATATGACTACGTTGAAGTGGAACCGGATTCCTGGCGAATGTGGGTTGGCGGTCGCATTGATCAGCGGCGTTTGAAGCAATTGGTCGAGGTGCTTGATAAGTTCCGCGACCGATTAGGCTATACATTGCATCTGCCCGGCGAGACAAACATGTTTGACATCGCCGATCTTGACTATCATCAAGCGCTGTTGAGGGCTGGCCTTGAGGTGGGTAAAGCCGTCGGCGCGACGGCTCTGGCTTATCACGCCGGCTATCGCCTCACCCTGCCGGCTGGTACCTCCAAGCCAATGCAGGAGCTGATGGCGCGCGAACGCGACATCTTGCTGAGTTACGCCGATGAGGTCGCCAGCTGGGGCGGGAACATCAGCATTGAAACACATGGCTTTATCGAAAATGCGAGTTACACCGCTTTTCCCGAGATGCACGCGCGCTTCGTGGAATCGCTTGACCATCCCGGGATCGGCCTGTGTATTGACTTTGGGCACACATTTCTGTCATCACAGTGGAATGGATTCGACTACTTGGGGGGTATCAAACGCCTGGCGCCGCTGACTACCCATTTTCATGTTCAAGACAACATGGGGATCTCGGCATATTCCGGGCGCACGAGTTTCGCCCTGGGTCGAGGGGATTTGCATTTGGCGCCGGGCGAAGGCGCTGTTCCATTTGATGAGGTGTTCAGCGCCATCGACTTCCCCCAAAAGCCAATATTTATGCTGGAGGCTCTGCGCTATGACCTGCATGACGGCGCTCCAGCTCGCATGTTTGCCGAGGCGGTACGCTTGGCTGGGCTGCGCGGCTAGGACGCTGAAGGAATGAACTCACTGTCGGCTGTCCCGGTAAGGTTAGATCAATCGCTGCGTTGGTTTGCTCAGATCTGGCGTAGCCTGCGCCGATCGAGGCAGGGTACTGTTGGGCTGATGATCGTCATCATCCACATGCTCATAGCCGTGACCTCGCCACTTATCGTGCCCTATTCCCCCAGTGACATTGACGGCAAGAATCGGCTGGCGCCGCCTACCCGCGAACATCCATTTGGCACCGATTCCTTCGGTCGCGACCTATTCAGCCGAACCCTGCTTGGGGGGCGCGCGGCGATAGGCGTAGCCTTATTGGCTGCGGCGGTCGCGGTTATATGGGGCGGGCTGCTCGGCATTCTGCTTGCGTTTATCGGCGGGCGGGTAGATGAAGTGGCCATGCGCCTGATTGATGCCTTGCTGGCCATCCCTGGCTTGCTCGTGGTATTGCTCATTGTCGTGGCTCTCGGCACGGGATTCGGCGTGCTCATTCTAACCCTGGGCTACGCATACGGCGTATCGACTGTTCGTGTCGCCCGGGGCGCCGCGCTGGGTTTTGTAGCGCGTGACTTTATCACGGCAGCGCGGGCCCGCGGTGAACGGAAAGGCGCCATCGTCCGCCGGGAACTGATACCTAATCTCTTGGATGTGCTTCTGGTCGAATATGTGATGCGGGCGTCCTGGTCGCTGACGGCCATCAGCTCGCTGTCCTACCTCGGCTTCGGGATTGCTCCGCCGACCCCGGACTGGGGGCGTATGGTTTTCGAGAACCAGGTCTTGCTGGCAATTTCCCCCTGGGGGACGTTGTTTCCGGTGCTTGCCCTCAGCAGCCTGATCATTGGCATAAACCTGGCGGGTGACGCCCTGTCCAAAGCGATCGGGCTGGACCGCAGTCGGGAAGCGCCGACATGAGCCAAAAACTGCTCCAAGTTGAGGGCTTGACGACCGGTTACCGCAGTCGCGCGGGCCACATCGTGCAGGTAATCCGCAATGTCTCGCTCGAAATGCAGCGGGGCGAGACGCTCGGCCTGGTGGGCGAGTCTGGCTGTGGCAAGACCACCTTTGGCATGACCCTGCTGGGGCATCTGCGGCCTGGTGGCCAGGTGATTGCTGGCTCGGTGCGCTTCGAAGGTCTAGATCTGTTCGGGCTGGGTCCAGACGAACTGGCCACTATACGCGGTCAACGTGTGGCCGTTATCCCTCAGAGCGCCAGTTCAGCGCTGACGCCTACGATGCGGGTGGCTGATCAGATTGCCGAAGTCTTGGCGCTCCATCTTGGTCTTGCTGGCTCTGAGTTGCAAGAACGCACCCTGGAGTTGCTAAGCCAGGCGCGCTTGCCGCAAGTGGACGAACTCGCCCGGCGCTTTCCCCACGAGCTCTCCGGTGGTCAGCTGCAAAGGGTTGCCATCGCTATGGGTTTGGCCGGTAGGCCCGAATTGCTTGTGCTTGACGAGCCGACGACCGGACTCGACGTGACCACTCAAGCCCACATCCTTGACTTGCTGCGGGAAATCCAGGTATCCACCGGCACGGCGATGCTGTACATCAGCCACGACATGGGCGCGATTGCCCGCGTCTGCGACCGGCTGGCGGTGATGTACTCGGGCGAAATCGTTGAGGATGGGGCAATCGAGGATGTATTTGCCCATCCGGCGCACCCATATACCCGGGGGCTCTTGGGTTCTGTTCCTCGTCTGTCGTATTCCGGCCTGCCCCGAGCGATGGCTGGCCGGCCGCCTGCCCCGGGCGAAGACGCGGTCGGCTGTGCCTTCGTCCCGCGCTGCGCCTTCGCCGATGAGACTTGCAAGACCATTGACCCGGCGCTCGAGCCAACGGATCGCGTCGGGAAGATTCCCCATTTGGCGCAATGCCATCACTGGCGGCGAGTCCTGGCAAGCGGGGCTGCCGGCTGGATGCAAGACCTGAAGGCGCGAACCAACAAGGCCGCTGAACAAGAACCACTCCTCGAACTGGCCGAGGTGGATATAACCTATGCCAAACGCGGTCTGGCCGCATTCCTGGCGCGCTGGCGCGGCGAGCCTGAACCGCCGCCGACGGTGAGTGGCTTTAGCATCACGATCCACCGGGGCGAAACGTTGGCCCTCGTTGGCGAGAGTGGCTCCGGCAAATCAACCATTGCCCGCGCCATCGCCGGATTGCTGCCACCCCGTTCCGGTCGGATTCGCTTCGGAAAGCAGGATCTCGCCGCAGAAGTCGAAAGCCGTCCGGCTGAAATACACCACAAAATCCAGATCATATTCCAAAACCCGGACGCCTCCCTCAACCCGCGCCATACCGTCAAGCAGCTTCTCGATGCCCCGCTGCGGCTATATTTCGACATGGACCGAAAAGGGCGACTGGCGCGTTCTGGCACGCTGATCGAAGAGGTGCGGCTCACCCCACGATACTTGGAACGGCATCCCGGCCAAATGTCCGGCGGCGAAAAACAGCGGGTTGCCGTTGCGCGCGCTTTTGCCGCCGAGCCAGACCTGGTGTTGTGCGACGAAGTGACCTCCGCGCTCGATGTTTCGGTTCAGGCTGCTGTCCTGGAGTTGTTGGCGGGCCTGCAGGCCGATCGCGGCGTAGCCTATCTCTTCATCTCGCACGACCTGGCCGTCGTTCGCGCAATCGCCGACCGGGTGGCTGTGCTCTATCAGGGCCGGATCTGCGAGCTGGGGCCTGTGGCGGATATCTATTCTCCGCCTTACCATCCCTACACTGAGACCTTGCTGGCGGCGGCGCCGGAGCCCGTTCCGGGCGCGCGAGCGCAACTGCTGGCCAAGGATGTGCAGGAGGCGGATCCGCCGGCGCGCGGCTGCTGTTTCCAGCGACGCTGTCCCCGCCGGATTGGCTCTATCTGCGACGATGAGACGCCGCCCGGTCAGATTGCGGCCGAGGGACATGTCATACGCTGCCACATCCCGCTTGCGGAATTACGGGAGTCGCAAGTGGATCTCATTAGCCCAGCCGATATCGAAACACATGGGGTTGGGGCAGATGCTCGGTAACCCGGCCGGCTGTTGTCGCATTACGAAAGGCAAAAAATGCTGGCCATTAACACCGACTATATAGATTCAGATGGCAACCCAGAACCCCGCCTGAGGCAGATCGCTGAGGCCGGGTTTTCACAGGTTCATTGGTGCCATCATTTCGGCTCCGACTATGTTTATACTGAAGAAGAGATCGCACAGATCGCGCGTTGGCTGCGATCTTACGAGCTTACTGTCAACGATCTACATGCCTCGTCTGGCGAGAAAAATCATTACTACTCCGACGACGAAGACATCCGATTGGCCGGGGTGGAACTGGTAAGAAATCGCATTTATATGGCAAATCGACTTGGCACAGATGTGGTCGTGCTGCATCTTCCGAGGCAGCCTGACGGAGCTGATAAGAACCTGGCCTTTTGGGAGGCAGTCCATCGCTCAACGGATGAGTTAATCCCTTATGCCAGGGAGAGGAGCGTGCGCATCGCATTTGAAAACTTAAACCCGAGCAACCACAGTACACTGGAAGAGATATTGGCTACTTACAGCCCGTCAGAGGTCGGCATCTGCTACGATCCTGGCCATGGCAATATCGATGGCGGCGGCTTGGATTTCGCTGTAGCCGTGCAAGATCGCTTAATCGCTTTTCATCTCAACGACAACGACAGCAGCGCCGATCAGCACAATCTCATTTTCTCCGGAGGGGTTGATTGGAATAGATTGGCTGGAATTATTGCTGCATCTGCTTACGACAAGGAATATATGACGATAGAAATCGTACTGCCGAAAGACCCCGAGAATATCTACGCAGGTGATGAAGCGGGGTTCCTCTCACAGGCGCTGGAAAGCGGACTGAGATTTCACAAGATGGTGGCGGATGCAAAGCTTGACTCGTAATGACGTTATTGTCCATACGAAGGTGAAATCATGCGAAAACGCTTGCGAGATTTGGGGATCAGTATCGGGCGTTTGCGCCCGGGAAACTACAACGCCATCACAGATGTGCCTGGTGTGCTCGTTGGCCACAGCACGCTGATATTTGATGAGCCCCGTGTAGCTCGCACGGGCGTGACGATCATACTGCCGCGTGAAGGAACGATATGGAAAAACCATGCCTTTGCCGCAACCCACACCCTCAACGGCAATGGCGAGATGACCGGCATACATTGGATCGCGGAGTCCGGGATGCTCGCTTCGCCCATCGCCATTACCAACACCGCGCAGGTGGGCACGGCGCATGAGGCTTTGAACAACTACGCCTGCGAATTTGGCTGGACGGAGGTTTGGGACCTGCCCGTCGTCGCTGAAACCTGGGACGGATGGCTGAACGATATGGCCGCATTTCACGTCAGGAAAGACCATGTGTATCAGGCCATTGAATCTGCTCAAAGCGGCCCAGTGGCGGAAGGCAATGTCGGCGGCGGAACCGGGATGATCTGTCACGAGTTCAAAGGCGGGATTGGAACGGCTTCGCGGCTGGCTGCCTGCGCGAGCGGGACGTACACCGTCGGCGCGCTGGTGCAGGCCAATTATGGGGCGCGGGAGGACCTGCGGGTGGATGGCGTCCCAGTCGGGCGGGAGATCAGCATCGAAAAAGTTCCTTCCGCGCGGGCGGCTCCCCCGCTAGGAGGTTCGATCATCGTTATCATCGCTACCGATGCGCCGCTGGTGCATTCTCAGTGCAAACGTCTGGCGCAGCGCGCTACCATTGGTCTGGCGCGGGTAGGCGGGATGGGCTACAACAGCAGCGGCGACATCTTCCTGGCCTTCGCCACTGGCAACCAGTTGGCGAATGAAACACAGAAGCCTTATGCGCTTCAAATGCTCCCCAATGACCAGCTTGACGGTTTATTCCTGGGCGTTGTGGAAGCGGTCGAAGAGGCAATTTTGAACGCGCTGACGGCGGCGGAGACGATGACAGGCTTTAAAGGGCGGACTGCTCTCAAGCTCCCGCTCGACGAGTTAGAGCGGATTATGCGGCGGAATCAAAAATGAACAGAACGATTCCAAGCCAGGCCCTGGTGGTGATTATTGGGGGTGGCGTTACCGGTTGCAGCCTGGCCTATCACCTAGCCATCCTCACTGTCGGCTTATTCGCATTGGATATGCTACAGCAAGCGGCGTGGAGATTCTGACGCCTGCGAACGGCATCATCAGAACCGACATCGCGTCATTCCCTGATTTGGCGCGCGCTATCTACACGATCGCTATAACGGCATTTACACTGCGGCCGGCCCATGCGCAGGCCCAAATCTGAACCGAATCAAGCGCATAAGCGACGTCAACACTATATTCATACTTCCTTAAGCTGACGATTCACGCTCCGTGAACTGTCATCCTTAAATTTGAGTAAGGCACGAAAGGAAAAGACATGGCCTTACGCGAGACGGTCAAACTAATCTTCGACATCATCTATGAACTGTCAAACTCGCCGGATGGCATAAGTCGGAGTGAAATTACGGCAAAATATGGCATCGGAAGAAGTACAGCCCACAAATACATTCGGCTCATTGAAGACATGGGTGTGCCGATTTATACAGAAGGACAAAAATATCGCGTTAGCGAAGACTACTTTGTTCATCTGAAGCTCACGACCGAAGAAAGCGAGTTTCTCTTCCTAGTGTTGGAGCGCTCGCTGACCAGCTATACGACACCTTCGCAGATTGTGCGCTCATTGATTTCGAAACTCAGTCGCAAGCTGCATCCGCATTTGACAGGTGAACTGCAGGATCGCTTCCGCCAAGGACAAAGAAGCATTGAGACTGCACGCAAATTTACGACTCTTGTACAAGCGAAAAATCAGCGGCGCGAGGTGTTGATTGATTATTATCCACTCAATCGCGCGGAAGTTTCGCGCTGGCGCATCCGCCCTTATCGCTTCTTGAGCAATCCAATTTCAGATGGCTTCTACGTGCTCTGTGATGGAATCCGAGATGGTGAAGAGTTTCTCAGCGTCAGTCTCAAGCTCGACCGCATAGCGGATGCAAAGCTGACCGCAGAACGATTTGACAATATTGACCTGGCGCGCTTTCAATCGCATTTTGGGCAGGCTTGGGGTGTATGGAACAGTGAGCGTGCGCCGACTCATATTGTTCTGCGTTTTGAACCGCGGCATTATGATCGTCTTTTGGAAAGTCAGTGGCATCCCAGCCAGTCTATCCGCGTCGATTCTGATGGATACGTGATCTACAGCGTAAACGTATCTGAGCCGGAGGAGATGATGCCATGGATCCGCAGCTGGGGCTCCGGCGTGGTGGTGGAGGAGCCGGAGCGTTTGCGGCAGCGAGTCATGCGCAGCCTGATGCGGCAAGTGCGGAATTACGGTCTGACATTGCAAGATGGCACAGTGCAACAGCCAGCGTTTCACTTATTGTGGGCGAAATACGACCGAAAGAGCGGTGGCTATCACCTGCTGCTTTATCATCTGCTGGATGTGGCGGCGGTGGCATGGCGCATGTGGGAGCAGGCGCTGGGCGCCGGGCAGAAGGATTGGCTGCAAAAGACGCTGTGCATGGATGAGGGAGCGACCAGGCAACTGCTGGCGCTGCTGGCGGGATTGCACGATATAGGCAAGGCGACACCGGGCTTCCAGAAAAAAGTCGCTGATCTTTACGAGGCCCTGTGCGGAGCGGACGAAAGCCTGCGCGAGAAGCATATCAATGTCGATAACCACGGCATCCTGTCGGCGGTCATATTGCGGCGCTGGCTGATGGACGACATAGGTATGAACAAACAACAAGCGGGTCAACTGGCGGCCGTCATCGGCGGGCATCATGGCGCTTGGATATCAACAAAGGAACGGCAAAATGCGAATGCCAGCATTGGCAAAGAGAAGTGGAAAGATCTGCAAAATGAACTGATTGCTCAAGCGCAGGCTACACTCGGCGTTGATGAAATCAGTCTGCCGAAAGATCCAGAAGCCTTCAATATATTCGCTGCCTTCCTGTCCGGCTTCGTTTCGGTCTGCGATTGGATCGGCTCTAATAGCGATCACTTTCCTTTTGAAGAAGGGATCATCGACTCTGCGCAATACTTCGCAGATCGTTTGCAACATGCGAAAGTCGCGCTCGCCGACCTGGGCTGGCTGGGTTGGAGCGGCGATGGGCGCCAGCCAGACTTCGAGAAGTCGTTCTGCTTAACAAGCAACGCGCTGCAACGTGAAGGCATTAGATGGCTGGAAACGCTGCAACAGCCCCCGAGACTCATCCTGGTCGAATATATGACTGGCGGCGGCAAAACGGAACTGGCACTGCATATCGGCGATCAGCTGGTGAATTGTTTCGGTTTAAGCGGGATCTACATCGCCATGCCCACCCAGGCGACGAGCAATCAGATGTTTGGACGCTTCGGCGAGTATCTGAAGAATCGCTATCCCGAGAGCCGCATCAATCTGCAACTGATTCATGCGCAGGCGGAGGAGGTTCCACGCTTTCAGGCGATTCAGCCTCGACCGGAGCGCGAAGGCGACGAGAGCGGCTTAACTGCCGAAGATTGGTTTCAGAATCGGAAGCGCGCCCTCTTGGCGCCGTTTGGCGTCGGCACCATTGATCAAGCCATGCTTAGCGTGTTGCAAGCCAAGCACCACTTCGTGCGCCAATACGCCCTTAGTCAAAAACTCGTCATATTTGACGAGATCCACAGTTACGACAGCTATATGAATGTTATCATTGAGCGCCTGTTTGCCTGGCTGCATGCTCTGCGTTCGACGATGATTCTGCTTTCAGCGACGCTGTCGCGGCAGGGTCGGCAAGACATCCTCAAAGCTGTCGGGGCAAGGAATCTCGAAGATATGGATGAAGCGCCTTATCCGCGTCTGACGGTCGTCGAGCATGATGGCGAAGTGCGGACGCATGAACTGCCGCGGCCGGAGACGCGGACTATTCACATCGAGAAGATTCCGCCTGATTTGGAAAGTCTGCTAGGCGCGATTCTCCCGCTTTATAAGAAAGGCGGCTGCATCGCCATTGTCTGCAATACAGTTGATGAATCCATCGCGGTCGCCCGTTTCCTGCGCGATGAAGCTGAGGAGGTTGAAGAAGACGATGTCCAACTCTTTCATGCGCGTTTTCCGCCGATCTGGCGAAATGAAATCGAGAACGATGTGCTGAAGGCTTTCGGGAAACCGTCCGAAGAGACAGAACGTCCCGAACGCGCGATCCTGGTCGCGACGCAGATCATCGAGCAGAGCCTGGACCTCGACTTCGACCTCATGATCAGCCGCACAGCCCCTATTGACCTGCTGATTCAGCGCGCTGGGCGTCTGCACCGTCATCCGCGTCCAAACCGGCCCGCGCATCTGAATGAGCCGACGCTGTTGCTTCGCGAACCGGAAATGAACGAGGAAGGCATACCGGATTTCGGCGTGGACGAGTGGGTCTACGCGCGTTTCTTCTTGTTGAAAAGCTGGCTGAAGCTGCGGAAGATGAGCGTGCTGCGCAGTCCCGATGATGTCGATGAGTTGATGAACTTCGTGTATAGCAGAGAGAGCGATGTGACGGGTGTCAGTGAGGCTTATCGAGTTGCCTTGGAAGCGGCGGCGGACGACCTGCACTTGGGCAATGCCAACAGCAAGTTTCGTGGCGGGCAGGATGTAATTGCTCTGCCATCTTACGAGCGGCTGATCGGACGCCGTGGCGCGCGCCTGCCGGATGACGAAGAGCGCCATGTAGCCACGCGTGATATTCGCCCCGGCATCGACCTGATATGCCTCACCGATGCAGATATGCGGGAGCTTATTGAGGACGTACCCAGCCGGGCCGACATAGCGACTCTACTGCGATATAAAGTCACTGTTCGAGGGCCTGCGGTCAAGAGCGCGCTGGAGCAGCTGAGCAATTTTAGCCACTGGAAGAACAAGCCGCAGTTGCGATTTGCGCGCCCGATATTATTCGACGCAGGTGAGTACCGTGTGCCACGCAGTCCGTACACCCTTAAACTGACGCGCGAGTACGGACTGGAAATCGTAGAGGATGAGTAGATCATATTCAGTTTTCTAAGGTGCATGTGAAGCGAATGAGGTAAGTTTTTTCCCACTCTCGTGGGTTGAACCTGGCCTAAGTAGATTTCCCCACGTCTGAGGGGGTGCGGCGAAAAGCCAAAAGCAGAGGAGGAAGAATGACGCCATCATTCAATCTTGTTGACGAAAGCTGGATACCTTGCATTAGCGCGGATGGCGGGTTTGAAGAAGTCAGCCTCCGCGGCCTGCTGGCGCGCGCGCATGAACTGCGGGAAATCTCCTGCGAGTCAGCAACTCGGTCCGCCGCGATACTGCCCTTGACCTTGGCGCTGCTGCATCGTGTATTTGGTCCGGCTGGTATGAAGGCGTGGGGGGCACTGTGGCAAGCGGGCGAATTCGATATGAATCGGCTTGACGTTTATTTTGAGCAATGTCGCGAGCGCTTCGATCTGTTTCACCCCGAATATCCTTTCTTTCAAGCGAGAGAAAACCGGGTAGAAGCAAAGCCCCTGATTCATCTCGTGCATCCAATGGGTAATACCGGGACACTGTTTACACATGAAAATGATGATAGGGGCACAAGCGTTTCAGCAGCGGAGGCAGCGCGGCGGCTGCTGGCTGCGCGACTGTTTCGCACGGCTGGCCTGGGGCCGTCTATAAATCGTCGGCGCATCAGCTTCAAAGACAATACGTACGCGCGTGGTGTGATCTTCTGGCTGAGCGGCTCGTCAGTTTTTGAAATGTTGATGCTGAACCTGCTGGAATATCCTGACGAGCAGACCATGCCAGTCACGGACGAAGATGCGCCCGCCTGGGAAATGGACGATCCGTTCCGTGTGCGCAACGTTCCAAACGGCTACCTCGATTATCTGACCTGGTCAAATAACCGCATACGCTTAATTCCGCAAGGCAACGGAGAAGACTTGGCCGTTTGTGAAGCAATTGTGGAGCCAGCGTTGAATCTTGACGCAGAGGTACGCAGTCCACAGAAACGCTACATCCAGCGAGAAAAGAAGGGTGAGATCACGTATACCTTTCTCTACTTCAATTCGGATAAAGCTCTGTGGCGCGACTACAACAGTTTGCTCAAACGAGACGGCGATAAGGTAAGGCCGCCAGCAGTCGTTGAATGGCTCGCGGATCTCAAAGCATCAGGCTACCTTGAAAACAACCATACGATTCAACTCATGGCGACAGGCATGTTGGCCGATCAAGCAAAACCAATATTTTATCGCCAGGAGATTATGCCGCTGCCGCTGAAGTTGCTGCGCAACGACGACCTTGAGCATAAAATCAGCTCTGCTCTGAAACGAGCAGAAGATGTCGCGGATAAATTGCGGAACGCGCTGAACATCCTGGCGACAGAGGTCCTGCAGCGGGGCGCTGCCGGCAAGCCTGACAACAGTGTAAGAAATAGCCTGGTCAAGCAATGGCGCTCGCGCGAACGATATTGGACGGCCCTCGAGCCGCAATTCTGGCGTTTCATTGATGAGCTGGTTGTAGACGATGAAAAAGCCAGCGAGAGCTGGGCGGAAAAATTGCGAACGGCGGCGCTGGACGCCTTGCGGCATGCGGCCACCCTGGCCGGCGACAGCCCCTGGGCGCTTAAAGGCGGGGTCGAAGCCGAACGCTACCTGCGCCGCCAATTGAATGAATTACTGAAGGACTAGGGGGAAGCAATGAGCGAATCTGAGAACCAGAAACATCCCTTCATCACTTACCTGCTTCGCAACGCCGAGAATCGCGCGATGCTGGCGGCCCTGCGGCGCGGGCTGGGCGCGGAACCGGGTGATCCCGAAACGGCGGGCATGATGCCCTATGTCGTGCCCTTTGTGAAAGGTTGGAACGAGCGCGACATCTACATGATTGGGGCGCTCTTTGCGCTGCATCCTGCGTCGAGATCAACCGAAAATCTGGGGCATCATGTCCGCGCGCTAGACCCGACGCTGGAAAACGACGCCACCGAACGTCGCTTCGTGCAACTGCTGCGCATGCGGCGCGAGACGTTAGAGCCGCGCTTGCGTCAACAGGTCAGCATCTTGGAATCGAAGGACATCCCGGTGAACTGGCATCAGTTAATGCGCGATCTCGGTAATTGGGATCATCCGAAGCGCTTCGTCCAACGCAGTTGGGCGCGTTCCTTCTGGGGATATAGCCAATCAGAATCGGATTCAGACTAAAGAAAGGGTGAAGCAAAGATGATTATCGAACTGCACGCACTACAAAGTTTCGCGCCATCGAACCTCAATCGTGACGATACGGGCAACCCCAAAGACGCGCTCTTCGGGGGCGTCCGCCGGGCCCGCATTTCCTCACAGTCGGCAAAGCGCGCCATGCGCGTGTCGGACGTATTCAAGAACGCGGTTAAGGCGCCGACGGGAACACGCACCAAGAATCTGGTGACCCACGTGGTCGACAAGCTGGGCGGCGATGAGGCGTCCAGGGATTGGACTCAAAAGCGCGCCCTGGCTATCGCCGAAGACTTGTATGCGAAGATGGATCGGAAATCCGAATTGCAAACAAGCGTCCTGCTTTACCTCAGCGACGAGGAGATCAACGCGATCGTAGACTTGCTGGCTGAGGCGCAGGCGAATAATGCTGACCCGGACATCAAGGCCATTTCTAAGGGACTAGTGAAACAGTTGGCCAACCGCACATCGGCGCCCGATATCGCGCTTTTTGGGCGGATGCTCGCTGAGAAGCCCGCGCTCAATATCGACGCCGCCTGCCAAGTTGCGCATGCCATTTCCACGCACGAGGTCAACACGGCGGAATTTGACTATTTCACCGCCGTCGACGATTTTAATCCTAAAGAGGAGACCGGCGCCGGTATGCTGGGCTTGGTGGCTTACAACTCCGCCACCTATTACCGCTGCGCTCGCATCGACTGGGGACAGTTGCTGGAAAACCTCGGCGGCGACGCGGGCCTGGCTCGGCAGACTGTCGGCGCTTTCATGCGCGCCTTCGCCTTGGTTGTACCAACCGGCATGAAGAATTCCTTTGTCAATCAACATGCGCCGGATTTCTTGCTGGCAGTGGCGCGACCAGACAACGATGGGCAATCGCTAGCCAACGCCTTCGAAAAACCGGTGCGCAACGGGCGAAACAGTGGTTTTGCCGAGCCGTCGATCGAAGCGCTTTGTCATTACTGGAACCAGGTAGAAGGCTGTTTCCGCTTGGGCGAGCCGACTGTGGCAGCGCTGAATCCCCGCGGATGCCAGTTGCCATCTGAGGAACTGGAGAACGCGGCCGTGGCGAACTTGGGCAAATGGGTCGATGTCATGACCGCTGCCTTGGCTGGGGCCTAAGCGATGGCGACCCTGCTTATGCGCATCAGCGCGCCAATGCAATCCTGGGGCACGCAAAGCCACTTCAGTCATCGCGATACCGGCAGCGAGCCGTCCAAAAGCGGCATCGTCGGGTTGCTTTGCGCCGCCCTGGGGCGCCCGCGTCACCAGAGTGTTGCCGATCTGCGCGCCTTGAAAATGGGCGTGCGTGTTGATCGGCCAGGCAGTATTATGCGCGACTTTCACACAGCTGGCATCGACGGTTACTACAAAGTCAGCGGGAGCATCGAGCGCAAGAATGCAATCATGTCCGAGCGTTACTATCTGGCGGACGCTGTATTCCTGGTGGGACTGGAGGGCGAAGCCAGGCTGCTGGAAAGGCTGCAAGCCGCCCTGCAACAGCCGCGCTGGTTTCTCTTTTTCGGACGCAAGGCTTTCCTGCCGGCCGAGCGTGTCTGGCTGCCCGATGGGCTAAAGGATGCGGAGCTATTCGAGGCTTTGGTGGAGTACCGTTATCCTGGAATGAATGAATCGAGCGAGCGCCTGCAATTGTTGATTGAAGACGATAGCGGACCTGAGGCGCGCAACGACCAGCCGATCTCATTCAAGCCGCGCCGCTTCATTCCCCGTCGATTGAAAAGAGAATGGGTATGTAATCCGGCCTATCAACTGGAGGCGTGATCATGTTTCTCTCGCAGTTGCTTGTCAACCTGCGCCATCGCCCGGCCCGGCGCGACTTGAGCGACCGCTATGAGCTGCACCGTACCTTGCTCCGCGCCTTTCCCGCGGATCTACCAGCCGAGGAGCGCGTCTTGTTTCGCGTTGAACAAGCCCAGAAGAAACCCTGTGTGACCATCCTGGTCCAATCCCAGACTTTGCCAGATTGGGCGGACGCGAAGCAGCTGAGCGATCCTCGCTATCTGTGCAATGCGCCGGCCGTGCGCGGCGTGGAACCACAGTTTAGCAAAGAGCAGCGGTTGCCCTTTCGCCTGCAAGCCAACCCAACGGTCAAACGCGACGGCAAACGGCATGCCATCTATGCTGACGACGAACTAACGCGCTGGTTGCAACGCAAAGGCGAAGCGAATGGCTTTGTTGTAGATGCATTGGACGTCCGCAGCGTAAAACTGGGCAAATTGCATGGTAAAGGCCGTAAGCAGACTTGGCATGTCGTGCAATATGACGGCATTTTGCAGATCCGCGAGCTGGCAGCTTTTTCCAACGGTTTGCGCAATGGAATAGGCAGCGCAAAAGCATTCGGCTGTGGATTGCTGTCGGTGCCATATCCCGGCTGAAGGATTGACGGTATGTTGCCAAGCTGCCACAGCGACGCCCGGCGCGTAAAGTCGGTAAGCGCCAATGATCATGAGGTGAGCCATGCAAGATTTACATATCCTGCCCAAGTTGCGGGATAGCCTAAGCTACGTCTACGCCGAACGAGCGATTGTCCAGCGTTACCGCAACGCCGTCGAATTGGTGGATGAAAATGGCAAGGTCGCGGTGCCGATTGCGTCGCTGTCAGTCCTGCTACTGGGGCCGGGAACCAGCATTACTCACGAAGCAGTCAAACTATTGGCGCAGAATGGCTGCTCCATCGTTTGGGTCGGCGAAGATACTACGCGCTTCTATGCGCAAGGCACAGGCGAAACACGCAAGGCGCACCGCCTTCTAAAGCAAGCCAGTCTGGTATCTGAACCACAGACGCGGCGCCAGGTAGCGCTTAAGATGTATGCGAAACGCTTCGAGGACGAACTCGATCCTGACTTGACGCTGGAGCAGATACGCGGTCACGAGGGCGCGCGCGTTCGTAATTTCTATCAGCACATGAGCCGCCGCTATGGCGTCAAATGGAAGGGCAGGCGCTACCAGCGCAACAACTGGGACGCATCGGATCCGGTCAACCGCGCCCTTTCTATGGCGAACGCCTTGTTGAATGGCATCTGTCACGCTGCGATCGTCAGCGGCGGTTATTCGCCCGGGCTGGGCTTTATACATACCGGCAAACAGCTTTCGTTTGTCTACGATATCGCCGACCTCTATAAAATTGAATTATCGATTCCCATCGCCTTCGAAACCGCGGCTATGGGCAGCGATGATATCGACGCGCGCGTCCGCCGCCGTTGTCGCGGCGCGTTCAAAGATGCGAAGCTGTTGCAGCGCTTGCTGCCGGATATCGATGCTCTCCTCGACATGAAAGAGGAGCCGCAGCCGGATTATGACTCCGATGGCGCCTTGCCAGGTCCTCTGATCGAAGACCTCGATTGGGAGGCGTATTTTGAGGAGGAGGGGACATGGTAGTCATGATCATGGAGAGTGTGCCGGTAGGCTTGCGTGGCGAGTTATCTCGCTGGTTAATCGAACCGCATCCAGGCGTGTTTTTGGGCCACCTGACAGCGATGGTGAGGGATCGCTTGTGGGAACGCGCCTGTAGCGCCTGTCGTGAGGGCGGCGTGATTCAGATGTGGACGACAAACAACGAGCAGCGTTTTGCAGTCCGTGTCCACGGCAACACTCGACGGGAAATCGTCGATGTCGATGGCCTGCAGTTGGTCAGGCGGAGTAATCCGGAGGAAAATAGCGCTGGGCTCGGGATGATATAGCAAGCCTGGTTTCTCCTGCGGCGCAGTCTTACGATTTGTTACGGAAGTTTTCCCCACAGGCGTGGGGGTGTACCGCTGATGGTTCAACTACAAGCCGAGAAGGACAGGTTTTCCCCACAGGCGTGGGGGTGTACCGCAAACGGATGCGCCTATTTGCCGCCACGATGTGTTTTCCCCACAGGCGTGGGGGTGTACCGATCAAATAGGTGTTTATCACGTTTGTTCAAGCGTTTTCCCCACAGGCGTGGGGGTGTACCGTGGTGAAGGCAGCGAAAGACGCCGGCATACCGGGTTTTCCCCACAGGCGTGGGGGTGTACCGCTCTTCCCTCACTGCAAAATGGCCCTGCGTCCACGTTTTCCCCACAGGCGTGGGGGTGTACCGGAAATCCGCGCGCCCAACAATACCGAAGACGCGTTTTCCCCACAGGCGTGGGGGTGTACCGAGGGAGACAGACATGCAAGAGCAAATCGTAGCCGTTTTCCCCACAGGCGTGGGGGTGTACCGGCACGTCCTAACTCCGATGCGATCATTCGCGCGTTTTCCCCACAGGCGTGGGGGTGTACCGCGAGGCCGCGTTCACCGATGAGGAAATCGCCTGTTTTCCCCACAGGCGTGGGGGTGTACCGCCTCTGAAACACACTCTGACGGCATAATCGAAAGTTTTCCCCACAGGCGTGGGGGTGTACCTGATGTGATCGTTGCTCAAAAAGGCGCTGCAGGGCGTTTTCCCCACAGGCGTGGGGGTGTACCGGGGGCGGGAGAAGGTAGTGTGGCATTGGACGGCGTTTTCCCCACAGGCGTGGGGGTGTACCGGTCTCGGCACAGAAGAGGACGCCTGCTCCATTGGTTTTCCCCACAGGCGTGCTGAGGAGGGGACATGTTTGTGGCGATTTGAATAGCGCGATTTGTGAAGTAAGTGAAAGATTCATCAGTAACACATCTAACCTAGCAAGGAAAGAGGGTGAAACTGATGAATCACAAGGTATT
>JAJDUC010000035.1 GCA_022826865.1 Anaerolineae bacterium | reverse complement strand
GTAGGGGCGTCTCGTGAGACGCCCGTTGAAAATGGCCTGCAAATTGCGGGCGTTTCAGCGAAACGCCCCTACGGATTACATAATTTGAGGGGAAAATGTCATTTATCGGCGCAATTTAAATTTGATGCGATTGCCCTGGCTCGCTATCCTGTGGAGGTCGAGAAGTTGGCAAAAAGAGAGAATGAAGCTGATGCTTTGAGACAAGCGCTAAACAACTGGCCCGCGATACAAAAGCATTTGATTGAAGAAGCGGCGAAAGATGCCCTGGATGAAGATGGCAATCCCAGAGACCCATACGAGCCTTACTGGACAACAGACGCTGACGGCACGCGAACGCTCCATGCCAGCCTCGATGCCTGGTGGATAAAAGATTATGACGATAGTGCCGTGCTCATTGACCTAGGAGGCGTCTCCATCTTTAACACCAAGCCATTTCATGTCGGTTCGGTTGTGCAATCAATCTATGAAGCGTATGGTGTGAAATACGAGAATCCTTCCGATGGCATCTTTACCGAAGATGATGTGCTAGCGCATATCGAACGATTCCCCGAGGGCCAATTCGCCGCCCAGCGCACTGGCGGTCCTGGCGCTGGCGCTTGCATCGGCATGGCGGCCACCATGCGCACGTCTCGCCCGCCGACGGCGCCGGCCCTGCCTTGGCTGGATGCCATCGGCGATATGCGTCTCGGCGCCCATGAACCGGATGGCGACTGGCTCTATGGCGTCGAAATGGCAGTTTGGCCCATGTATCAAGGCAAAGGCATCGGCAGCGGGCTTTATGCGGCGCGCTTCGCTCTGGTACAGCATTTGAACCTGCGCGGCTGGTACGCAGTGGGGATGCTGATGGGCTACCAGGCGCCAGCGATTGATGTACTGACTGGCTCTGAAAAGAAAGATGCGGAAGAAGTGCTGGCGAATCTCAAAAAGCACAGAAGTTTCAATGCCTCGCGAAACCAAGAAATTATTGCGCTCAGTGGTGTTGCGCGCTATTCGGACCTGATGGATGTGGTTGAATACGGCGAGCGAGTCATCGCTGGCGAGATCAAAGATCCGACCGTGACGATGCAAATGAATCGCGGATTGCGCGCCGAGCGAGTAGTGACGGATTATGTGGACGAGCCGGCGGCGGGCGATGCCGGCGTGCTGATCGTATGGGAGAATCCGGATTATTCGGCGGAAGGCGCTTAAATGAAAGCGCTTGTCATCGGCGCGGGAATCGCCGGGCTGTCGGCGGCCTATCACTTGAAGCGGGCGGGCATTGAGGCGACGGTATTGGAAGCGCGCGATCGCATCGGCGGCCGCGTCTGGACCAGTCGCGACTTTGCCGATATTCCGGTGGAGTTCGGCGCGGAATTGATTCACGGCCGCTCGCCGGAGGTCAATACCTGGCAATGGGCGCGGCAGCTTGGGCTGAAAACCTGGCATTGGAATAAGATCGACGACTCGATGATTCGCACCGAAGAGGGCGATTGGATGACGATGGGGCAGGCTCGCGCCGCCTCGGCTGAACTGGACGCGACCCGCTCTTGGGATCTGGGTGATGTGGCCGAGCCCCGGAACGACGAAAACCTGGAGACCTATCTGCGCCGGATCGGTTTTAGCGAGAAACAGCTGCGTTACGTGGAGCGCTCATTCGCCAACGCCGAGGGCGACAGCATGCGAAATCTGAATGCCAAGGCGCATGCGCATCTATTAAAAGACAGCGATGCCGCTGCCGATTACAGCGACTATCGAATCCTCGACGGTTATGACGCCTACTACGATAAGCTTGCGGAAGGGCTGGATATCCGTTTTAATTGTGTTGCGAGCGAGATCGACTGGTCGCAGGGCGTATGCGTGTCCACCGACGCCGAAGAGACCTACGCGGCCGATGCGGCTGTGCTGACTCTGCCGCTTGGCGTGCTCAAGGCGGGGCGGCTGCGCTTCAGCCCGGCGCTGCCCGAAAGCAAGCGCAGCGCCCTGGCCGGTTTGCAGATGGGTCCGGTGATAAAACTGGTCTACCAGTTCGAAGAGCCAATCCTCGACCGGTCCATCGGCGCAATTTACGCCAAGGGCAACCCGCCCATGTGGTGGTCGCCGTCATTGGGGCGGGAGGCGGGAGCGACCGTCTGGACTGGCTTCGTCACCGGCGATTATGCGCGAGCGCTGCTGCCGCTGGGCGAGCGCGCGGCGCTGCGGAAAGGGCTGGACACGCTGCGGCGGGAGACCGGCATAAGGGACCTGGAAGCCTTGAAAGCGCGCTGGGTCAACTGGTCCGAAGACGAATTTGCTTTGGGCGGTTATTCGGTCTGCTTGCCCGGTCACTATGAGGCGCGCGCAAAATTGGCGCAGCCGACCCCGCCGTTCTATTGGGCGGGCGAGGCCAGCGCGCCGCATCATCTGACGGCGATGGTGCATGGCGCTTATTTCACCGGCCAGCGGGCGGCGACGGAAATCTTGGAGAGCGGGAGGGCATAACATGCAGGATATTCATATTGCCCTGGCGCAAGGGCATTGGACGGGCGAGCAAGAATCGACCATGGCGCTCTATCGCGAATTGGTCGCGGAAGCAGCCGCGACCGGCGCCGAACTGGTTTGCTTGCCGGAATTCAGCATCCTGCCCTATTTCCCCGGGCGGCGCGATCGGGCCGGGTTCCGCTGGGCGGAGCCCTTGCAAGGCGGCATTTCCGACCGCTTCTTCAGCCAATTGGCCCGGTCCCATGGCGTCATCATCGCCGGCAGCCTGTTCGAGCGCGACGCCGCGGGCAAGCATTGGGATACGGCGACGATTCACGATGCGGCCGGCAATTTGCGGCATTACACGCGCAAGGTCCATATCCCCTCGGGCGAGGGCTACCACGAAACGGATTACTTCGACGGGGGCGACCAGTTCCCGGTGCATGATATCGGGCCCGTCAAGATGGCGGCGCCAACTTGTTATGACCAATGGTTTCCAGAGTTGGCGCGGATTTACGCGCTTGAAGGCGCCGAGTTCATCTATTACCCGACCGCCATCGGCTCCGAACCGACGGCGGCCGATTTCGATTCCGCCGGGGCCTGGCTGACGGTTATGCGCGGTCACGCCGCCGCCAACGCCGTATTTGTCGCCGCTTGCAACCGCGTCGGGCGGGAGAATGACGTAACCTTTTACGGCAGCAGTTTCATCTGTGATCCGCTGGGCAAGGTGCTCGCGCAGGCCGGCCGCGATGGCGACGAAGTGGCGCAGGCCCTTTTGCGCGCTGATGTGCGGGCGCAGTATCTTGACTTGTTTCCGCTTCTGCGTCAGCGGCGGCCGCAGCACTATGGCCGCCTGCTCGCCGGCATAGATGCGAAAGCGCCGCCCCGCTGGAAAGATACGCTTCAAAAAGAAACGGGTGAATGACATGTCGCGCATGGAATTTTATATCGTTGATGTCTTTACGATTGGACGCAAGTATACCGGCAATCAACTGGCCGTTTATCTGGGCGATCCTCCGGCGACCGTTATGCAGCAGTTGGCCAAGGAAATCAATTTTTCGGAGACGACTTTTGTGACATCGGCTCTACCGGTTAACGGCGGTTATAACGTGCGGATATTCATGCCTGAGGTTGAAGTCGATTTTGCCGGTCATCCGGTGCTGGGCACGGCTTATGTGATTGGGCGCGAATTGATCGGCCGCCCGGTCGAGCGTTTGCTGCTTAACTTGCCCGTCGGGCAGATCCCTGTGAGTTTCGGCGCCGATGGCGTCATCTGGATGCGGCAGAATCCGCCGACTTTCGGTCAGCGATTCTCCGCTGGCGACCTGGGGCGGATTCTCAACGTTGCCGAGGAAGACATCGACAGCCGTTTCCCGATTCAAGAAGTGTCGACCGGCATGGCATTTGTGCTCGTGCCAATGGTATCGCTGGATGCGGTCAAGCGGGCGCGCGTCAATCTGGATCGGCTGCGGGCGATCCTCGGCGCCCATGACGCGATCGCTCCCGCCATATTCTGCGCCGAAACATTGCATGAGGAAAATGACATTCATGTGCGCGTGCTGGATGACATCTATGGCGCGCCGGAAGACCCGGCCACGGGCAGCGCCAATGGCTGCATCGCCGCCTATATGCTGCGCTACCGTTACTTCGACCGGGAGGAGCTGGCGCTCCGCAGCGAGCAAGGATATCAGATCGGGCGGCCATCATTGCTCTACCTGGAAGCCGAGCAAGCCGGCGATGAGATGCTGATTCGGGTCGGGGGCCGCGTTGAAATGGTGGCGAAAGGACAGCTCGCCGCCGACGAATGATTGTGGGGCTGAATCGATCCAAGACTGTTGTGAGAAGGGAATTGACATGGATTATAGATTGCTGGGCCGAACGGGAGTCAAAGTTTCGCCCTTGTGCTTCGGCACAATGTCATTTGGCGATATCGCTGACCGGGCAGAATCGGCGCGCATGTTCACGCGTTGCCGCGAAGCCGGCATCAACTTCTTTGATTGCGCTAATACTTACGCCGGCGGGCGCTCGGAAGAGATTTTGGGCGAGTTAATTGCGGATTGCCGCGACGAAATCGTGCTCACGACCAAAGTCGTATCCCGTACCGGCGACGACATTAACCAGGGCGGGGCATCGCGACGGCACATTCAGATTGCGGTTGAAGACAGCCTGCGACGCCTGAAAACAGACCGCATTGATGTCTATTTCCTGCATCACTACGACGCCGATACCCCGATTGAAGAAATGCTTGGGGCGCTGGACGATCTGGCGCGGCAGGGCAAGATCCTTTACCCGGCGGTCAGCAACTGGTCGGCATGGCAGGTGATGAAGGCGCAGGGCATCGCCGCGCAGCGCGGGCTGGCGCGCATCGAATGCCTGCAGCCGATGTACAACCTCGTCAAGCGGCAGGCCGAAGTGGAGATTCTGCCGATGGCGGCTGAAGAGCAGATCGGCGTCATCCCATACAGTCCACTGGGAGGGGGCTTGCTCACGGGCAAATACTCCGGCGGTTCACAGCCGGATTCCGGCCGTCTGCTGGAGAATCGCATGTACATCAAGCGTTATGGTTTGCCGGATTATCATCAGACGGCGGCTGACTTCAGCGCGTATGCCGAAGACCGCGGGTTGAGCCCGGCCACGCTGGCGGTGGCCTGGGTGATGGCGCACCCGGCGGTTACCGCGCCGATCATCGGGGCGCGCAACCTGGAGCAGCTTGAAGCATCGCTGGCGTCCCTGGATGTGGACATGACGCCGGAATGGCACGCGGAGATTTCGACGCTTTCGGCCACGCCGCCGCCGGCGCATGACCGTCTGGATGAAGTAGAGTGAACGCACTGACGTTGCAGCGTTTGCTGTGATAAGATTGAGCCGGATTCGAAATTTTGGGAGTAAGAGATGAGCTTTTCCAGCGCATTCAAGTTTCCGTTCAAGAATTTTGCAAAAGTGTTCAGCATCGTTTTGGTCCTCACCATTGCCTTCGCCATCTTCCTCGGCTTATTGCTGAATTCGCATGACTGGTCGCCGCTCGTGGCGCATCTCTACGGCTTGGATCCCGCGGATTACGATAACGGCGCCCCGGGACCGATGGGCGGCTCAGCCGTTGCCGGCTTGCTGGGCTTGGTTGTCGTGGCAATTGTCTCCGGATTTTGGCTGTCCGGTTACAGCATTGAGGTCATTCGCTCGGTGGCAAGCGACAATGAGTTCATGCCGGAAGTAGAATTCAGCCGAAATCTCAAGGACGGCTTCTACCTGTTCTTGTCGAGCGTCGTCTATTGGCTGATCCTGGTCGTCATTCTTGTGGTTTTGATGGTTGTGCTGATGGCAGTTGAATCAATCGACATTGTGAAGATGCTGGTTGCGACATTGGGCTTCTTATTCACCGCGGCGGCGATGTGCCTGATGGGCTGGGCTTATTTCATTGGAATGGCGCGTTTCGCGCTCGAGGGCGAGCACCGCGCGTCCTGGCAGGTCAGGCGCAATCTGCAGTTGTCCATTGCGAATTGGCGAAAGGGCGCGACGCTGCTGGTCTATATGATCTTCCTGTCGATCATTTACAACAGCTTGCGCGGGATCGTCGACGGCATATTTGGTGGCGTTGGCGGACTGATGGTTGGCGTCACGCTCTCGGTTATCATCATGTACTTCTTCAATCTGATGCAGCACTTTTCAACGCAGCATCTGATTGCGCAGTTCGCCAACGAGATTGGCCTGCGCAGCGACAACTACGATCCGGAGAAATCCAAGGTCGGATCGATGTGACCTTGCCTGACAGCCGGGCAATGCTGGCCAAAAGCTCGTCATCTGGTGTATTCCAACTGGATCCTTCGCCGTGTTCCGCGCCGTTCGGGAGACGGCGGATGGTTATTCCTGAGGTGGCGGGAATGTCGGGCCGGAACTGCGGCTGCCGGCATCCAGCACTTGCTTGAGGTTGTCCCACTCGCGGCGCAGGACGCCTTTAAGCGTCAGATTGAAATAAATCCCGAACCAAAAAAACCAGCGTGTGCGGATATCAAGCGTTTCGCGGATATTGGTTTGTTGGCCGCGGTGTTCAAATGTAATCGTGGAAACGAATGGAAAGCCCCAATATGAACCTTTGAGTTCGATCTTCTTGTTGCGCTCGAAGTCTGTGACATCGCTGTTGACGAATCCGTTGCGCCCGACGATGCGGCGCGTCATGGCGACCATAGTGCCGGCGCGAATCGGGTCCCCGCTTGTGATGCCGACATTCTTCACGTTGCGCCAATTCACATCGTTGTTGAAATCGCCAACATAACGAAAGACCTGAAAGACCGGTTTATCGATTAGAATTTGTGTTTCAAATCTCGGCATGAAACTGCGACTTCCCGCGGCGATTAGGCGCGCATTATCCAAGGGTGACCTGTCACATTATATCGCATAGTCGGGGCGCGACAAAACCATCGCAAGGAAGCTGCAGGGCAATCGCATCAAATTTAAATTGCGCCGATAAATGACATTTTCCCCTCAAATTATGTAATCCGTAGGGGCGTTTCGCTGAAACGCCCGCAATTTGCAGGCCATTTTCAACGGGCGTCTCACGAGACGCCCCTACA
>JAJDUC010000123.1 GCA_022826865.1 Anaerolineae bacterium | reverse complement strand
GCATAGCGCTGGCGCAAGCGGCTTCTATGTCCTCTTCCGCACCATCTTGCCCAATTGCATCGCGCCCGCCCTTATCTTGGCCACGCTGGATATCGGCACAGCCATCATCAGCTTCGCCGCGCTTAGCTTCATCGGTTTGGGACCAGAGCCATCCTCGCCGGAGTGGGGGCGGATGGTAAGCATCGGCATCGACTTCTTCGACCAGTGGTGGATGTGGCTCTTTCCGGGCTTTGCGATCGCCAGCCTGGTGATGGCTTTCAACTTCATCGGCGATGGCTTGCGCGATATCCTCGACCCGCGCCTGCGGGGGGAGTGAGTGGCGCTGCCACTGACGCCGGCGTCGGATTATCGATTACAATATGAATATTCGGCGGCTCTTGAGCAACAGGACGTTTGAAGAAGCACATGGCGATCGAAGCAGTCGGCTCCCTTAACGAACTTCGCCAGCAGCGTGAACAGATCATAGCGCTGGCGCAGAAACATCGCGCCCGGCATATCGCCGTGTTCGGATCGGTGTTGCGCGGCCAATTGGGATTAGATAGCGATATTGACTTTCTGGTTGACTTTGAGCCGGATTATAGTCTGCGCGATCACATACGCCTCACACAGGGCTTGCAGCAGTTGCTGGGTCGCCGTGTCGAGGTGGTTGATCGTCGATCTCTCAGACCCGAACTGCGAGAAACGATCACGAAGGACGCGCAGCCCTTGTGAGCAGAGATCAACAGATCTATTGCCGCGATATTCTTGACCGCATCCGACGCATCGAAACTTATACATCTGGCGGACGCGGTGCTTTCCTTGCATCTGAATTGCTTCAGGATGGCGTCATACGGAGCTTTGAAGTTATTGGCGAGATTGTCAAACGATTGGACCCGGACCTACAGGCGCAGTATCCCGCTGTTGCCTGGGGTGATTTTGCTGGCTTCCGCGATGTCCTGATTCACCAATACGACAAGATTCGGATCGATCTGGTTTGGAGATTCACGCACGAAGACCTGCCTACACTTAAGCAGGTTGTTGCGGCACTACTAAACGACCTAGACGATTCAACTAACACCGGCAGCGCAATGCCCGATGGCTGAGTAGCAATCGAGCATAGGTCAATTGCAGCGCGTCAGCTACACAGTCGTCCAATCGAATACGACGCCGACATACTTGTCTTTCTCCCGCTGCAAGCCGCGGTAGGCCGTTTCCGCCTCATGTGGCGAGAGCGTATGCGTATGCAGCGGGGACACGCGCAGAGCGCCTGAAGCAATCAGGTCCATCGCAATCTCCGAATTGCGCTCCATTGAATGCTTGACATAATGATCGCGCGCCACCGGGTAACGCCACTCATGCGCGCCTTTGAAGGTGATATTGCCGTGGCCGTGCAGATGAATATAATCGAGCAGGCTGCTGGTCAAGTCGGTCTCATGGACGCCGCGGGGCGTACCGAGCAGGATCGCCTCGCCATAGCGCCCCACGAGCGGCAGCGCCGGGGGCAGCGCCGCTGGCACGCCGGTCGCCTCAATCAGCGTCGACACCCCGTCCCCGCCCGTTATGCCTTGCACTTCCGCCGCCACCGATGCGCCGTCACCCAACAGCGCGTATGGAATGCCGCAGTTGCACGCTCGCTCGACCCGCCCTGCGCTTAGATCCAGCCCGATCACAGTGCCGCCCTGCAGACCCGCCAACTGGGCGGCGAAATTGCCGACAGTGCCCAGCCCGACCACGCCGACATAATCCCCCAACTCAATGTTGGAGATGCGCAGCGATGTCATCGCGATGATGGCCATGCGCGTGAATGGCGCCAAGTGCGGCGGCAGCCCATCCGGCAGCTTCAAACAGATTGACTGTGGGCGGGTCGTATCAACCAGGTTGTATTGCTTGTGCCCGCCCCAGAAATGCACCATGTCGCCCGGCGATAGCGCGCTTATCCCCTCGCCCGCCTCAAGCACTTCGCCAACGGCGGCGTATCCGGGCGTCCCGGGAAAGGGAAACCAACGCTGGCTGCCCGATAAACAGGCGAGCTCGGTGGCGGCGCTGATAAGGGAATAATGCGTCTTGACCAAGACATCGCACGCACGCAGCTGCCCGATGTCATCGTCAATCCACTGCGTTTCGACGCGGTCGGCTGCTGTGAAAAGAACACTTAGATTTTCCATACCTGCGGGAATCCCTCTGCCTGCCGCTGGCTGGCGGCGAATACGATGGGCGCCTATTTACTGCCCGAAGAAATGACGACGCCCTGAATATAATAGCGCTGCAAAAGAATGAAGACCAAAATGCTGGGCAAGGTCATCACCATTGACGCCGCCATCAGCAGATGCTCGGTCGCCTGGCCGCCGGCGGAAACAACCCGTTGGAAGTTCGCCAAACCCAGGGACAGCGTGTACTTCTCCGGCGTATTCAAATAAATCAGCGGGCCGAAAAAGTCGTTCCAGCTTTCGAGGAAGCCGATGACGATCATAGTGATGATCACCGGTTTCGACAGCGGCACGATGATGCGTATGAAAATCCAGAGCGAATTCGCCCCGTCAATTTTCGCCGCCTCATCCAGGTCTTTGGGGATCGTCAAAAAGAACTGCCGGAACAAGAATATGGCGAAAGCGCCGCCTCCAAACCAGTTTGGAATGATCAGCGGATTATAAGTATCCAGCCAGCCAAAGGCTTTAAACAGCAAAAATGTCGGAATGATCGTGACCTGATAGGGCAGCATCAGCGTGCTCAGCAGCAGCAGGAAGAGGAAGTTCCGGTAGGGAAAGCGGAAGCGCGCAAAGCCGTAGGCGACCAAGGCCGCGGACAGGATACGACCTGTAACCGACATCACAGTGACGTATACGGTGTTGACAAAGAAGCGCGCCAGCGGCGCCAAATGCCAAATCTCGATATAGTTTTCAAAACGCCAGGTCTTGGGAATCAATTGAGGCGGCCAAAGAAACAACTCGTTGACCGGCTTCAAGGATGACGAGACCGCCCACAAAAACGGCAGGGCGAATACGATCGTCAGCCCATAGGCGACGGCATAGAGCAGCAAGCTTCGGACTATGCTCTTTACGCGCCAGGCCGGCAGAATCTCACTCAACACGTCGCCGATTCCCCTGTCGCTTGCACCCGCCCCAAATCGATTTGCCCGCGGACGCGCCGGTGGCTTGCCCGCCATTGCTGACTGTTCCCACTTAATCCTCGCCTTCGTAGTAAACCCAGCGGCGGGACGTCCACAACTGGAAGCCGGTGATGGCCAGCACGATCACGAAGAAAACCCAAGCAAGCGCCGAGGCATAACCCATCTCCCAAAAGTCAAAGGCGCTGTTGTACAAATGCAAGACGTAGAACAGGGTCGAATTCAGCGGCCCGCCGGGTGAAAACTGCTGCTGCCGGCCGCTGCTCGCGACATAAGCCAGCGTGAACATCTGCAGCGCGCCGATGACCCCAAGCACGGTGTTGAACAGGATGACCGGCGAAATGCTCGGCACGGTGATAAATCGAAATTTGCCCCAGCTCCCGGCGCCATCAATATCGGCCGATTCATACAGTTCTTTGGGAATACCCTGCAGCGACGCCAGGAAGATCAGCATGGTGTTGCCGCCCAAAGCGCCCCACAAGCTTATGATGATCAGCGCCGGTTTGGAGGAGCCGGGATGCCCCAGCCAGAGCGGGCCATTGCCCAGGCCCAGCGCCGATATGATGCTGTTTAACAGGCCGATCTGCGGCTGGAAGATCCAAAGCCAAAGGAAGGCAGCCGCCACCACCGGCGTGACCGAAGGCAGAAAATACAACGTTCGTAATGCGACCCGGCCCGCGATTTCTTGATTGAGCAGCATGGCCAATGCCAGCGAACCGGCAATGGCGATGGGTACAAAGATGACCGTGTAATAGAGTGTATTCTCGATGGATTTCCAGAATAGCCTGTCGCCGAACATGTACTCATAGTTACTAAGCCCGGCGAAACGCGGCGGGGTTACGATGTTGTAATCCGTCAGGCTGAGGTAGGCAGACGCGATCATCGGCCCCACAGTGAAGACCAGGAAGCCGATGATCCAGGGGGAGATGTAGATAAAGCCTTGTAGCGCCTCCCGTTGACTCAGCGTCAGCGGCGTGCTCAAGCCGAGGCGCTGCTTGATCGGAGCAATCATCCAGTTTCTCGCGCTGATCAGATCAGTGGCAACTTAATCGCGAATCCTCAAATATATCGCGGATTGTAGGGGCGATATTGTATATCGCCCGAAAGCGCTAACTTTCCAGGCGGGCGACATGACATGTCGCCCCTACACCGATCATTGGGTGTTTCGATCATTTGTAGGTACTGTTTCTGTCCGACGACTGCGTGAGTGGTCAAGTGGCGTGGCGGTCGCCAGGGCCCCCACGCCTGCAAAACTGAACTAGCCGAGCGCCGGTTTGTCCAGAATCGCCTGAGCGCCGGAATTGAGATCTTCGATGATATCGTCGACAGTCGCCAAACCCAGCCACAGCGCCTGAATCTGGTCGCCGATGAACTTGAAGTGTTCCGTCTCGCGGAAGTTCGCGGGCAGCACCAGAGGCAAGGCGTCTGCCATGACACCCGAGAAGACGCGCAAGGTATCGCTCTCCTGCACGACGTCATCCGCCATCACCGCCGGCCGGCTGGCTGTTACGTTGTGCAGCTTGGTTACGCGCAACTGCGCATCAAAGCCGGTATTGTAATCCACCCACTTGAATGACTCTTCCGGATTTTCAGTGAAGGAGGTCACGCAGAGCGGATCAAACTCGAACATGCTGCCGCGCTGTCCCGAGGGACCAATCGGCATCGGCGCGACGCCGACGGTGCTCGGATCTTCGACGAACTGGGCGACGCCGCTGCCCCAGAAGCCCGACTGGAACATCGCCAGTTGGTTGGCGGCAAATAGCTGGTAGGGTCCCTGCAGCGCGGTGCCGGGCACGGGCGCGACCTTGTGTACGTTGTAGAGATCGCTTTGGAATTGCAGCGCGGCTTTGGCCTCATCGGAAGTCAGCAGCGATTCGGTGCCATCGCCGTTGAGCGTATCGCCGCCAAAAGCGCGGATGAAGACGATTGATGTGAAGTAGGAGCCTTCCGGATCGACGAAGCCCCAGATGCGCCGGTCGGGGTCGGTCACCTCGATGGCGGCGGCCAGGAAGTCGTCCATGGTCCAGGTCTCGTCCGGGTAATCGACGCCGGCATCATCAAAGATCGTCTTGTTATAGAACAAGCCGACGCGCCCCGGATGCGCCAGAATGGGTATCCCGTAGAGTTGACCATCCAGGTAAGCGGCCGAAATCGTCGCCGGGTAATGCTCTTCAAGGTCATAACCCAAGCTTTCAACGATATCGTCTATCGGCGCCAATACACCCGTCGCCGCCAGCCGGAAATAACCCTCAATGGACGAGATCCAGATCACATCGCCCATGGTGCCGCCAGCTGCCAGCGTATTGATCTTCTGGAAGTATTCCGAACCCGGGAAGTCTTCAATGACGACCTCGGCTTCGCCGGCCATGTCCTCATTGAATTGTTCCGCCCAGAAGCGTTGCGCATCCGCTTGCCGACCGCTGCGCGTATGCGAACGGATGGTCACGCCATCCTGGGCAAAAGCGGGCAAGCCCGAAGCCAGCAAACCGCCAGCGGCCATCCCGCCTGATGCCTTCAAAAAGTCGCGTCGACTTAAACGTCTGTTCATGCTGCAATCTCCTTTTATTTTGAATATCTCCGATCTCTAATGATTTTGCCTTCCGCTTCAATGTCCGATGATGCCTCCTCTCCCCATCAAAGCCAGCATCCAAAACCATGCGACTTGACTTGTCTACGCCCCGCGCCGGCAAATCGGCGGGGCGGCGCCGGAAGCGGCTGAAGACAGGATAGCTGGAATATATCCTATTGCCGCATGATGCGCGCGCAACTCAAGCCATCCCCTAACTCCGAAATATAGCGCATTGCTTGCGCTCGCCGCAAATTACCGCCTGCGCGGTACTGTATTAAAGTCGGTTGAGTTTCTTCAAATACCGACGATTTGGTAGGGGCGACTGACGGGCTGTGTCCACGCGCCCCGGTGAGTCGCCCAATCTCGATTCTGTTTTACTCATCGGGCGATCCACCGGATCGCCCCTACCGGACTATTTCAACCGAAATGGATACACTACCGCCCGCGCGCCGGCGCATCAATAACTCAGGAAGCCGCCATCGACTTGCCAGGTCACGCCCGTCACAAAGCTGGCTTCGTCGCTCGCCAGAAAAGCCACCACATCGCCTATTTCCCGCGCCTCTCCACGACGGCCCATCGGCGTATGCCGAAAGTAGCGCCCGCTGCCGCCGGCATCGGCGACCTGTTCGACGATATCGGCGCTGGATTCAGTGAGAACATCGCCCGGCGCGACCAGCGCGAGGCGAATACCATGTGGCGCTAGCTCAATGGCCGCGCCCTTGTTCAAGCCATCGAGAGCGGCTTTGGCGGCGCAATAAGGCGTAGCGTTCTCCTGCGCGGCGAACTGCGCCACTGAAGAAATGGTGATGATGCAGCCGCCGTCGCCCTGCTCCAGCATTTGAAAGGCCGCCTCCTGCGCGCAGATGAAGGCGCCATTCAAATTGACATCGATCATTCGCCGCCAATGTTCGTCCGTTTCTTCCAGGAAGGGCCGCACTTCGGCTGAGGCGCCAGTCAAGGCGGCGTTATTGACCATCACATCCAGCCGTCCGAATTCCGCCGCCGTCCGCGCGATCATCGCTTTGACCTGCTCGCGCTGCGTGATGTCGCAGCCGACCGCCAGCGCGCGCCGCCCCTCCCCCCGCAATTGAGCGGCCTTTTCTTCGGCCAGGGCGATATCATGCGGCCGCTGCGCCAACGCCAGCGCCGCGCCCTCGCGCGCGCAACTGCGAGCGATGCCCCAGCCGATTCCAGTCGCGCCGCCCGTGATGATGATGACCTTGTCTTGCAGTCGTCCCGCCATGGCGATTCGCCCTCGAGCTATGCCTCCATCCGAGTGATTTGATCCGCGCCGATCATCGGCCGGGCGATGCTTTCGGTCATCCGCCGCCGGGCGGCGCTGTCCATGAAGCCGATGCCGGTCACGAGGCAAACCGCCGCGCTGTTCGCGATCTAAATGACTTCCAGGTATTCGCGATCCGGCAGTTGCGGGAAGGGCGCGTGCGGCTCGGCCTGATACCAGAACGCGGTCGATGCGATATCGTCTTGAAGCGGCAAATAACGCCACTCGTCGAAGGGCGCTTCCTGCAGCGAGCCCGAGCGCCAGCCCAGCGCTTGAATCGTCACGCGCAGGTCTTCTTCAAATCGGATGGGATCCGGTATATGCCAGCGGTACATGCCGAAGCGCTGCTGGCTCTGGTAGAAGCCGTCCGGCTTAATCACCTGCGGCAGACCAAGGTATGGCGTGGAGTAGGTTGAGTATTCGCCATCCTGGTTGCCGAAACACCAGGCGCCCCCAAAATAATCTTCGGTGCCCGTGCCGCAAATCGTGGGAAATTCTCCATCGCCGTCCATATAGAACTTGATCTCGCCCTCGCCCCACCAACCGCGATTGTTGCTGCCCCAAGCCATATATGCGCCGACATAATGCCCCATGCCCTTCACGCCATCGAGCAGCGTGTGCGCTTCCTTGTAGGGCAGC
This sequence comes from Anaerolineae bacterium, assembly GCA_022826865.1. Classification (GTDB taxonomy): domain Bacteria; phylum Chloroflexota; class Anaerolineae; order Aggregatilineales; family Phototrophicaceae; genus UBA6055. The sequence continues at coordinate 6,756 of JAJDUC010000123.1, read as the reverse complement.
GGATTATTCCGGCGCCATTGCGCGTGCAAGTAACCGACATCCGCCGGCACATCCGTCAGCGTATAGTCGAATTGGTAAAACAGCGGCTCCACCGGCTTGTCGAGCAAGTTCTCGATAGTGACGCGGGCGCCCTTGCGAAAGGGCATCTCCCAATAGCTATTGAAGGCGCTGTGAGAATTAGCGGAAATGGGCATGGAGTTGACATGGCAGTATTCCGTCCAGCCGTTGCAGAAAAAGTCCCCAAAAGGCGCTTCGATCGACGGCGTCTCTTCATCGTCCCAATAAAAGCGCAGGATCAATGAGCGCCAGTACCTGGCAAAGGTGGTGATCCAGATATGCTGAATAGCGCCAGGTCCCTCGATCTCGGCTAGCGTGGTGACGCTGTTGGCTTCCAGACCGATGCAAGGCGAGACCTTCCAACCCTGCCCCAGGTCTTGCGCGGCCGAGGAAGAGAAGCCCTCTGTGGCCATGCCGCCCGCCCCTTTCTCGCCTTTGAAGTTTTCCGCCGTGATGGAACGAGTCTTGGCCTTGGACAGGCGCGATATATTGCCCATATTCAGATGCAAGCCGTTGAAGTAATCCATGCCTTCGCCTCATCACTCAGCTATTCTATTGGGTTTGCGCTAGCTTTTAGCTGCCGCCGATTCAAGGCTCTCGCGCGGGGAAAGGGCCGCCTGTGGATCATAGTCGACAGGTCTGTAACAGAGCGCCTGACGATCCGCCGAAACTTGCGCCATCGGCGGTACCGTGCGTTCACAGATTGCCTCGACATATTTGCAGCGCTTGGCGAACTTGCAGGCTTGCGCCTGAAACTCTTTCACTTCAATATCGGGCAAGGCGACATTTCGCTCCCATTTGTGGTCGACCGTGGGCACTGAATCCAGCAGCAGTTCGGTATAGGGATGGGCCGAATCCGTCAGAATCTGCTCGGACGGCCCGTATTCCACCACGCTGCCGCGGTACATGATGCCGATATAATCACTGACGTAGTAGGCGGTCGAAAGGTCATGCGTGATGTAGACAAAACTGACCTTGTATTGCTCTTTCAGCTCCAGGAACAAGTTGACGATATTCATGCGCAGGGAAGCATCAATCATGCTGACCGGTTCGTCGGCCACAATCAATTTCGGACGCGGGATCAGGCTGCGCGCGACCGAGATGCGCTGCAGCTCGCCACCGGAGAATTGATTGGCGTATTTGCCTTCCACGCGCGAGAGGTCCAGACCAACTGACTCGAGTACCTCGGCAACGATTTCCCGCGCTTCTTTTCGATTCTGCGCGATCTTCAGGCGCAGCGCCGCATTAAACAGATATTTGTCCACCCGCTTGCGCGCGCTGAAGGCCTCGAAGGGATTCTGAAAGATCGGCTGCACAGCGCGGTAATAGTCCCGCCCTTTCAGTCCAGCGCCACCCTTTTCAAACAGGGGATGCCCGTCGATCAGCACTTGGCCGGATGTCGGGTGTTCCAATTCCAGGATGATGCGCGCCAAAGTCGTCTTGCCGCTGCCCGATTCGCCAACGATGCTCAATATGGACGGCTCGGCCGCCGGCAAGCTCAAACTGACATCGTCCACCGCCACCAGCCGCGTCCCGAATACCAAGCCGCCGATGCGGAAGACCTTGCTGACATTGCGCAGCTCCAGCAGGTTCTCGCTCAAGAGGCAACCTCGCCGTAAAGGTGACAGGACACGAAATGATCCGGCCCCATCTGAATCAGCTCGGGTTCCTGATGGGCGCAATGCTCCATCGCTTTGGGGCAGCGCGCGGCAAAGCGGCAGCCGGCGGGCGGATCGATCAGGTTGGGCGGCCGCCCCGAAATGCCAACCCGCTGGCTGCGATCGCCGACCCGCGGCAAAGACTGAATCAGCATTTGCGTGTAGGGGTGCAGCGGATTATTGAAGATGGCATCGGTCGGTCCATATTCCACCAGCTTGCCGGCGTACATGATCGCCAAACGGTCGCTGATCTGATAATGCACGCCCATATCGTGGGAGACGACAACCAGCGTGTTTTCCATCTGCTGCTGCAATTCAATCAGCATCAGCAGGATGCCCTTCTGCACGACGACATCCAGCGCCGTTGTCGGCTCATCGGCCAGGACGATCTGCGGATGCAGAAAGGTGCCCAGCGCGACCAGCACCCGCTGCTTCATCCCGCCGCTGAGCTGATGCGGGTAGGATTTCAGAACCTCAATCGGCAACTCCAGCTCTTTCAAATAAGCCGCCACGCGCTCGCGAATCGCCTCCTTGCCTTTCGCTTTCAGGGGATGGCGCTTCGGCACGGCGTCAAAAAACTGGTTTTCAATGCGTATCACCGGGTTGAGCACACTCATCGAGCCTTGCGGGATATAAGAGATGAATTCCCACCAATGCTCGCGGATTTCGCCCGGCCCTATCGTCTTGACCTTGCCGTCGCCGTCAGGAAAATCGGCTTCGTAGCTGCCGGAGACGATCCGCAGCGGCGGCTGCAAATAATCGTAGAGCACTTTCAGAAGCGTAGACTTGCCGCAGCCCGATTCACCGGCGATGCCCAGCACCTCATTGGGCTGGATGCTGATGCTGACGCCGTCGACCGCTTGCACGACGCCCCGCGGAGTATGGTAATGGCACTTGAGCTCGCGCAGCCTAAGCATCGCCGTGCCCCCGTCGCTCCGCCGACAAGCTGGAGATGCCGGTCGATATCAGAAACAGGCCGATAAACAGCAGGATGATCGCGACAACGGGCGAACCAATCCACCACCAGCGCTGCCCGAGAAGCGCTTGATGCTGCAGCGCCCAGTAAATCATCGTGCCCAGCGTCGCTTCTTCCAGGCTCGACAAGCCGATCACCGCCAGGCCGGATTCCGTGGCAATGGCGACCAGAACCGTGTTGACGAAGTTCGCCATCGCCCAACTGAAGATATGGGGCACGATTTCTTCCGCCAAAATGTGCAGCGTGCCCGAGCCGGAGAAGCGCGCCGTGTTGACAAATTGCCGTTCGCGCATGCTCAGGGCGATTGAGCGCATCTGCCGGGCGGGCCAGGGCCAATTGAAGATGATGAGTATGACGCTAATGAGGATCAGCGAAGCGCGCCCCTGCAGCAAGGACGACATAAGAATGAGGATGGGCAAAGAAGGCACCACAATAAAGACATCGGCGAGCAATGTGATGACACGGTCCGGGATGCCGCCCAGAAAGCCGGCCGCGAGCCCGGCGAAGACACCTATCAGCGTGGCGAAGAAGGCGACGAAGACGCCGATGAAAAGCGAATTCTGAGTGGCGTAGGAAAGCAGCCAAAAGGTGTCTTGGCCCAGGTTGGTTGTTCCCAGCAGATGCTCGGCGCTCGGCGGCTCGTTGCGCGGGTGTTTGATCCAGGAGCGCGGATCTTCCGGCGAAAAGAAGGGCAAGATCCCGCCCAGGATGATGAAGGCCGCCAGCACGACGATGCCGACCGTCAGCCTTGGGTTCGATCGCTGCATCGCTTACCTCTGCCTGATCCGCGGATCAAAGAAGGGATAGAGCAAGTCGATGATCAGCGTCGAAGTCGCAACCGCGATGATGGAAATCGTGATCGTGCCCATAAGCAGGTTGTAATCGGCCTGCAAAACCGCGTTATAGGTCATCGTGCCCAAACCGGGATAACCGAAGAGGATCTCCGTGATCAGCGCCCCGTTGAAGATCGCGCCGATCTGCAGGGCCAACACAGTGACCTGCGGCAGGATCGCGTTGCGCAGAACATAGGCGGTCATGATCCGGCCTTCGCCGGCGCCTTTTAGTTTGGCGAAATAGACAAAATCTTCTTCGGAAATGCTCGAAGACAGCGCTTTCATGCTTAAGACCCACCAGCCGAAGCCGACGATGACAATCGAAAGCGCCGGCAGGATCGAGTTATATATCGCGCTGGAGAGGAATTCGGGGGAAAACGGCTCGCCACGGACGGAGAAAAACAATGGAAATATCGGATTGATGTGGATGAATAAGATAATCAAGATGAGCGCGGTGATGTAATAGGGGATGGGGTAGACAAAGATAGCGATGATTTCCAGCGTGCGCGAAGAGACCCAACGGCTCTTGTAACCGGCTAGCAGCCCAATCGCATTGCCCACGATCCAGGCGATGATTGTCGATGACAGCAGCAGCGCGAGCGTCCAGGGCAGCGCCCGCCCGATCAATTCGTTGACCGGCGTCGGAAACATGGAGAGCGAGGGGCCAAATTCCCGCGTGACAAAGGTGCGCTGGAAGAAGCCGAAGTACTGCTCAGCCAAGGAGCCTTCGAGGCCAAATGCCTGCGTCAGCGTGGCGCGCATCGCCTCAACCTGCTCGGCCTCCATGTATGCGCCGCGAGTCATGATGCGGCCCAGCATCGACTCGACCGGATCCGACGGCATAAAGCGCGGCACAAAAAAGACGACCGTAATGCCGATCCAGATCACCAGAACATAGGCGATGATCCGCGTGACCACGAATTTGGCAAATTGCACTTTGCGACCTCTGGCAATTTGAAACGGGCGCGCCCATCAGAGCACACCCGTAGCAGAGAATTACCGGTTCAATTTAGCCGTCGCTCTTTGGCTGGATGAACGGCATGTGATACTTGAAGAGCGACCACCACCACCAGGGGCCTTCGTAGAAATAGTCGGCGGTGGGCAAGCCGTCCCAATAGGTTGTGATGACCGGCACGAATTTCGAGGTTCCGAACATCGGCAGCCAGGGCCGCTCCACGATGAACTGCTTCTCGAATTCGGTCAGCAGCGGGATCGTGTCCGGATGGTCGCTGGGCAGCGGCGCGATCTGATCAAGGATGCCGCTCAGCGCGTCGCTGTCGTAACGCATGGCGTTGCCGGGCGCGGGCTGACCAATTGGCACGATGTGGCGCTTGTGCCAGAAGGCATCCAGCAGATCCCAGCTATCGGGCAAGGCGCCGCAGCCAGGCCAATAGGAGCCGGCGTCAAATGTGCCATTGCTGTAATTGCTCCAGAAGGTGCCGGAGTCCATCTGCTGCACAGTGGCGTCTATGCCAAAATTGCGCCAGTTATCGGCGACGGCGAAAGCCAGGCGCTGCGACTGCACCTCAAAGTTGGAGGGCGAGTTGATGGTGATCTGCCAGGCGCTGCCATCGGGCTTGTGCCAGGCGCCATTCTCCAGCGTGAAGCCTTCGGCTTCCAGCATCTCGGTCGCTTTGTCCGGGTCATGCTTCCACCAGCCGACGCCGAAGAGATCCACCAGAGCTTCCTCGTCTTCAGGCATGCCTTCGACGCCTTGCTCAGCAAGGATCGCGGCGATGTCCACCGCGTAATTCGGATCGAAAGGCTGGTAGCCGTCTTCGAAAGCAAACTCCGTCATCCATTCGCGCATCGGCTTGTGGAAGGCGTCGTGGATCACCTGAACCGGCGGCACGGCCAGCGGCGATACACGCAGGATGCCGGCGAATGTGGCCAGGCCGACGCTCTTGATATCGGTCGCCAAAGCCATCGCCCAGCGGACATTTTGGTTATCCCAGGGTTCCTGCGAGTTGGCGAAAATGATGCCGCGCTCGCAGGGGTCATCAAAGTTGGCCCAGGGGAAGTTTTCGTGCCAGGCGCGGGCGTTCGGGTTGGCATCGCGCAAGATATCCCAGGCTTCCGGCGAGATATCGGTGAAGATATCAAGCTGGTTCTGGATGCCAGCGATGATGCGGCGCTCTTCGGTGCCATAGAAGCGGAAGAGAACATGCTCTGGCCCGGGCTCGCCGAAGATCTGGCCGACATCGGTATGCTGCCAGTCCTCGCGCTTGTTATACAGGAACCAGTTCCCATTCGGGTCCACATCCGCCAGGGTGTAAGGACCGCTGACGACAGGCGGGTAATTCTGGAAGGTCGCGGGATCTTCATTCTCCCAAATATGTTTGGGCACCAGACGGAAGGCATCGCCCCAGATATGTACGCCGAGCGTATAGCCCAGACGCGGTTCCGACCGCTTCGTGTTCAGAATCATCGTGAGCTCGTCGACGACTTCGTAGTTGTCCACGACCTGGGAAAGGAAGCCGCTATAGGGGAACTCGGGCGTGTTCAAGACCATGTCGATGGTGAAAGCCATATCGGCGGTCGTGATCGGCTCGCCATCGCTCCAGCGCAAGTCTTCGCGCAAAGTAATGCGGAAGCTGGTGTAATCGTCGTTCAGCGCCTCCGGCATTTCAGCCGCCAGTCCGGGGAATTGCTCGCCGCTGGCGGTGTTGATCTCCCACATGTTGGAGTAGGCCAACTGGTGCAAGCCCTGGTTGAAGCGGGTGCCGGCCTGGTAAGGGTTGGTCTGCGTTGGGTTGTCGATGCGGCCGTCAAGCTGGTCGACGATCAGGGTCGTGGCGCGGGGAGTGCCGACCTCGGTCATATCCTGCGCGCCGACAAGGGCGGTGGATAACAATACAAAGAGCGTCAGCAAGACAAAGGCGAAAATCCGCTTGCCTTGTTTTCCATACATGATATGTCTCCTCAACTGTCGTTTTCGAATCACATAAATCGCCGAATTCTTCATTCTGTTCAAATAGGCCATTCCCTTCCGCCAGCGCGCCGGCCCTTCACTTCGGATACATTGTAACCATGGCTGTAAACCCGAAGTTACCATAACGCATCTGCGCGAGATTATCAATCAATTCGGGCGCCCAGGGCAATCGCATCAAATTTAAATTGCGCCGATAAATGACATTTTCCCCTCAAATTATGTAATCCGTAGGGGCGTTTCGCTGAAACGCCCGCAATTTGCAGGCCATTTTCAACGGGCGTCTCACGAGACGCCCCTACA
>JAJDUC010000108.1 GCA_022826865.1 Anaerolineae bacterium | reverse complement strand
TGTAGGGGCGTCTCGTGAGACGCCCGTTGAAAATGGCCTGCAAATTGCGGGCGTTTCAGCGAAACGCCCCTACGGATTACATAATTTGAGGGGAAAATGTCATTTATCGGCGCAATTTAAATTTGATGCGATTGCCCTGGGGAGGGCGTCGCTTGATTTGACGCGCATTGGGCGATTCGCTAAAATCTGAATTCTTGAAGCCAGCGCCAGACGCCGGCTGGCTGTCGAGCGGATGGTACGCGACCGCTGCGCGGTCAGGACTCACGATGGCGAAAGACGGTAAGAAACCGAAGCGGCCCGAGCTTCTGCCCGAAGATCCGATGGCGGAAGCCGGACGCAAGCTCTTTGCGCGCCAACTGCGGCGCATGAAATGGCATGAAGCGGGCAGCCGCGCCGGCGAAGACATCGAGTCCGTTCATCAAATGCGGGTGGCGCTGCGCCGCATGCGCAGCTTATTCAAGCTCCTTGCGGCGCACTACCGCCCAAAGACAGTCGCAAAATACAGCAAAGGTCTGCGCCGGATCGCGCGCGCCCTGGGCGCCATCCGCGACCTCGATGTTTTAATCGTCGACCTGCAAGACTTCGCAGCGACTTCGTCGGCCGCCTCCCAGGCGGCAATGTCGCCTGTCATTGAAATGCTGGATGAATGCCGCAGCGAGCGCCGGGCGCGCCTCAACGCGCTCTTTGATTCCAAGGGCTACCGACGATTTCTGCGGGACTTTAACCGGCTTTGTAAGAAGCCCGGCCGCGGAACACCGAAACGGCAAAGGCCAGAAGCGCCGCATCAGGTCCGGCATGTCTTGCCATTGCTCTTGCACGAACGGATGGCGCGCGTGAAGGCTTACGACGTGGTATTGCCGGCGGCAGATGATGAAACGCTTCACGCTTTGCGCGTCGAATTCAAGCAATTGCGCTATGCTTTGGAACTCTTTCTGCCGCTCTTGGGTTCACCGGCGGTTCGCTTCCTTCAGCGCGTCAAGGCGATGCAAGAGATCCTGGGTCGCGTTCAGGATATCGCTGTATTCACGGGCTATATGTCGGCCCTGGCTGATTTGCCGCCGCAACAGCAAGCGCTGGTCGAAGCTTATGTCGCCATGCGAAACCAAGAGCTTGCGCAATTGCGGGAACGCTTTGATGAAGAGTGGACGCGCTTCAATAGCCGCGCCACACAACGCGACTTCTCCGATTCACTGCTCGTACTGCGCTGACTCACTTGCGCAGGCGGTATGTCCCCGAAATTTGATAAAACTCGCCCGCTGGCTCTCCGTCAATCTCCAGGGGCAAATATCTTTGCTCTTCCGGGTCCCATACGCCCAGCGCGAAGACAAAATCGGTGTCTCGCGGGCGTTTGGTCTCTTCGGCCAAAAACAAAATCTGCCGATCTTTCACGATTTCGCCGACATCCCACAAGGAAGGCGCATAATAGCCGTGCCGATGCGCCGCCGGCCGCAGTTGCCATTCTTGCGCGATTTCGCCGCCGGCCATCTTGCGCAGCTGCAACACGAACTGATAATCCCGCTGCAGCGGCCGCAGCGCAATCCAAACGGGCTCTACGGTGATTGGCGTGTCCTTGTGAATCATATTCGGGAAGGCGCCCACTGTGACAAGACGCAGGCCTTCGCCGAATATTTTTTCGGAGCGAGGTCGCGCGCTTGCGCTCCCTTCCTGCGGCGTCTCATAGCGATCGGCGTCTCCAGACCTCTCGTACAATTCGTAACTGAAGACAGCGTCATAATGTGACTTCGTTTTCTCGAACAATTTGCTGCGGCCCAAGGCCGCGATCAACTGCGTCCGGCCGGGATCCAGACCAGCCTCCAAATAGGCTTCGCGCGCCTTGGCGCCATAGATAAAATGCGTCGGGCCAATTGCCTCAAATTCATCCAGGCTCGCCACTGGTCGATTGATGATCTGCATTTGCGGAAAAAAGAAGGGCAGCCGCTCTTCGCCCGGCGCCAGCACAATCGCTTCCCGCTCGGCCCGGCGTAAGTAATCTTCCAAGCCCGTCACCACTTCCATCAGGGACGGATTGAAAACCTGGTATTTCTTGAAGTCATTGTCAAGTTCTTCCTGCAGCAGCCAGACTTGCGTCCATCTGACATCAAATGCAACCGCGATGACGCCGGGCAATGCCAACAGGCAGAGCGCCACATAATAGGCGCGCCGCCATGCTGCGCTCCAGCGACCGATGCGGTCCGGATCCAGTATCCGCGCAAGCGCCATGGCCGCCGGCAGACACAGGAGCGGCAGGACCGCAAATCCCAAGCGATAGTGGTAGCTGTAGGAGTAAAAGAAGGTCAGAAAATAGGGCAGCGCCAGCAGCAGCGACCAACTGGCTAAGCTCGCCTGATGCGACTGACGCCGGGCGAGGGCGCGCTCGATCCAGCGCCGCAAGCTATAGGCGATAAGCGCCAGGCCCAGGAGCATGACCAACCATTCAAGCGCGCGTATATGGCTTGCCGGCGGATCTACCCGCCCCGGGAATAGCGCCGCGTTTGAGGCCAGGATTCCAGCCGCGACAAGGAAGACGCCGCCGGCCGCCGTCACAAGGTCACCGCGTCTCAGTTTGGAACGCAGCGCCAGGGCAATGACGGACAGAACCAGCGCCAGGGCGAGCGGCGCCAGGTAATCCCCGCTGCGCAGCGCGCGTGTCAGCCATAAAGCCTTCGGCAGAGTGACGGCATCGTGACCCAGATGCAGATTGCGCAAATACCAGATCGCTCCCAGCGGCAGGCAAGCCAAGCCGGTCCAGACCCCAATCCCAAGCCGGGGCAGCCAGGCGCGCAGATCGCCCCGCTTGAGCGCAAGGTCAAGCGCCAGCAGTAGCAAAACCCCCCAGATAAATGCGCCGGCGGTCGGTTTGGTGAACAGGGCAATGCTCAGCAGGATGCCGGCCAGCGCGGCCTCCCGTCGCCCCGTGTTGCCGCCTTGCGGCATTTGCCAGGCGCGCAAGAAAAACAGGGCCGCAAGTGTAAAACTGAAGGTTAAGGGGATCTCCAGATCGCCGACAACCGCCCATTGTCCGACGTAGGGATGCAAGCTCCACAGCGCCGCTGTAAACAGTCCAACGCGCCGATTGATCAGACGCTCGCCGAGCAAATAGCTGGCCAGAATGCTGCCGATATGCAGCAGCGGCAGGACCATGCGCGCCGCCTGGTCGTTGATTGCGCCGATCAGCGCTTGCACGTATGTGAATTGCAGCGGCAGAAATTGCGGATAATAGCCGATCGATTGCGGAATATAGCCCTCAAGAAAATAGAGCCGGCCCTCGTAACCATAGACCCAGAGCGCGTCGTAAGCGGTGAAGGGCCAGTAGGCCGTGTGGATCCAGCGGATGGCCACAGCCGCAACGATTAAGGCGGCGATTAGCTTTTCATCAAATGCCAGGGGCGCCGATTGTACAATCCGGCCGGGGTGATTCCTGCGTTTGCGGAGGGCGAGCGCGGCGCCGAGCAGCGCGATAACCAGGCTACCGAGCAAGATCGATTCCGCCGTTAAAGCGCGCAGATTCCAATGCGCGCCAGCGATGCCCAGTATCAGCATCCAGGCGGTCACCCAAGCGGGGCCAAAGGCCAGGGCCAAGGCAGCAATCAGCGGCCGCGAATGCCAATCGCGCGCGTCCAGCGCTGTATAGGCCCAAGGCAATCCGACGCCAAGCGCCATCCACAGGCAAGGCAAAATGCCGGGAAGCGCAGCCTCAAGCCAATAAAGCGACGCCACTAGTCTGCATTCCGATTCGCTTCCATATCGTCGTTGCGATTGTGAAAAGGGCCTGTGAAGCCAGCACGATTAGCGCGGGGGCGAGCGGCAAATAATAGCGCGCCCAAGGCAAAGGCGTTACCAGCAGCGTGAAAAACGCGGAGCCGCCGACCCACAACAGCAGCAGCCCCTTAAGTTCGGCCGCAATGCGAATGTCGCGAGCAAGCGTCCATGCGCCACAAACTGCCAGCGCCAGGTAGACGAAGCCGTAGAGCATGGATCCGCCGAATAGGAAGCCGGCCAGTCCCGAGCGCTCGTATGCTTCAATTTGCGCGCTGATGACATCGTAGCCCGCCCAGTCGCCCACTTCAAAATACTGGCGCTGCCCGGCGAAGACGAACTGGAAAAATCCCCCAATCTGCTCGCTGAGAGATTCGTATCCTCCGAAGAGCTCCACTTGAATCCGGAGCAGGTCCGCGCGCAGCGACAGCACGAGCGCGGGCATCTTCAGCGGCGCCGACCACCAGGCCGGGTTCAAAAAGAGGAACATCAGGCATGCGGTCAAACCGGCCAACGCAATCCCGGCCAATCTCCGGAGATGCGCCCGCCGGGCTGGGCCGCGCGCGCGCAGCAGCCCCCACAAAGGCGCAGCCGATACCGCCAGGAACACAGTCGCGCATATGATGATATTCGGGTGTTTTGCCGCGATGGCGAAACCGGAGCAAAGGCCAAGCAGGACGCAGGTCCACCATTTGCGCTCGCGTATTAGCCAGACGCCGGCCAAGAGCGCGAGCGTCAAGCCAAGCATATGGCTGCCCTCCATCATCGCCCGGCGCCCGTTGATCAGCATATTGGGATGCAGCGCAAAGAGCGCGCTCGCGAGATAGGCCGTCGGCCGATTCAAGCTCAGCTTTACGAACTGGAAAAACGCGGCGGCGGCCAGCGCCAATTGCAGGGCCGCCGACAGCCTGGCCCCATTCAGCAATTGCAAATCGGGAATGCGTCCGCTGTTGAGGTTATATTCGTAATCGCGCCCCCAGAACCATTGTTCGTTGATCTCGTCACGGACGATCCCTTGGCCATGCGCGACCCAACCGAAGATTGTCTTGGCTACTGTGCCATTCAGAAGGCGCAAATGCTGTTCGTCCGCTCGCTGTGCCCCGCTGTCGTCATAGATCACCTTGGAGAAATCGCCTTCGGCGAACAAATAATAGAAATCGCGCCCCATGAAAATCTTCGTCGACTCATCGCCGTGAAAAGGGACAAGCGCTGCGCCCGCCACGATGTAAATTGCCAAAAGCGCCAGCCATAAGCCATCCGCCCAAGGGGGAATTCGATTCGAAATCGGCATCATTATTCCAGTTTCCCGACAGCGACCGCGAGAACATTATCGATTATAGGATTCTTTCACATTTGAGAAAATGCGGACTCAATTGATTTACGCGACCTTGGCGCCAATCCTGACATCGTCCGCGCCGCATTCCCAAATGTGATATCGCTGGCGACGTCTTGGGATGTCCGCGCTGGCGCGTTTGATGTGGATGGCTACCGACCTTAGGAACCGGCCGCGGGCAGGATCTGCAAGGACAGCAAGAACTCCACCACCGCGCGCTGATCGGCAAATGGCAGCTCGGTGAAGGCATCGCGGGACGCGCGACCCTCGCCGCCATGCATCAAGATCGCTTCCGATACCGTCGTCAAATCCCCGCGATGTCCATAGGGCGCCGAACTGCCTGCGTCCCACAATTTGCGCGTAATGAAAAACTCGCTGCCGTGGCGCCCGTTCACGTCCGGCCGACTGTCTCGCAGCGTCTCATTGCAGAAGAAGCGAATCGCGTCCGGCGCTTCCGGCGGGTCACAGAGACTGTGGCGTTTCAAGTCCGTGAATGCGCGCACGATCGCGCCATCGCCAACGCGCTCCAATCGCGGCTTCGGACCATCCGCCGTCATATCAAAGCTGACCATCTGCGACATATCCCTCATCGTATTGGAAGGATTGAAAGGGTTAGGATCGCTGAAGAAGCGAGATTCCAGCGGAAGCTGGGGAATATGACAGCTTGCGCAACCGATCTCGTCGAAAATCTGCTCCCCGCGAATGGCATCTTCCCTCCGCCCAGGATCGTCGGGCAGGACGCGCCCGGGCGTCGCCAGCGCCGCCTGGAAGAGCGTCACCGCTGTAATATCACCGATTGTGAGCTCCCGCTGTACCCCGTCCTTATCAAAGTCGGGATCCATAATCTCCGGATTGAGATCGAATCGCTCTTCAGCCTGCATGCCGTGATGCTGATTCATGGCGTTAGCGGAGAACTGCCGCAGCGATATCTTCGTCCCAGCCTGATGAAATGGCTTGATTATCAGGTCATGGTCGACGCCGACGATACCGCTCGAATCCTGTGAGCCGTCGACCGCCACCGTCAATTCGCCGAAGCTTATTCCTTTCGTGACCAGGGCAATTGTCACGGATCTGTCTTGCTCTTTGGCTTTGGCGATAGCCGTTTCCCGCAGCGCGATTAAGTCCCCGGTCATCTCGCGCGCCAGCATTTCAATTGGTCCCGCGCCGAACATGCCCAGCGGATTCCGGTGATTGCTGGACATCATTGAGGTCGTTTCCAGGATGGGGTCCGCGTGCTGCGCCAACAAGAATACATTTCCCACGAACTCTGCTCCGCCACCTACACGCGGTTGATTGTGGCAACTGAAGCAGGAATTTGAGTCAGGCGCCGACACACGGCTGAATGCCATTTCGTCCGCTTCCCGCGCAACCATGCCGCCTGTGGTCGCCGGCCGCCCCTGCCCATCGCAAATGTTGAACAAAACAGTGAACAATTCCTCACCGTGCTCCAGCACTTCGTCGAAGCTGAGCTTGCCGTTAAGAATGTCCGCCTGCTCGATGTGGCGTGATAGCGCCGGCCGCTCCGGCAGGCCAGCCGGGCAAAAATCATCTTGCGCCAGCATTGCGCCGAAGCTGGAAACTGCAAGCATTGTTATGAGAAAAAAAGCGTGTTTTCGCATCGCGCGGTGTCCTAACAATGGGCGATTATATTAGCATACTCTACTACTGCGTGAGCGGAATATGGCTGCATTTTCTAAATTGTATCATGTTTCGAATCGCAAAGGACTTGTGATGCGGAAAGCCCTGAATGGCAGTTTAGGTTGACGTTTCGCTTGCCGCCGCTTTGATCTCCACCAACAGATCGTTCTTGTCAACCGCTTGGCCGGCTTCCACATGGATCGAAGCCACGACACCGTCAACAGGCGATTTCAACTCATTCTGCATTTTCATCGATTCGAGGATGACCACCGTATCTCCCTGCTGAACCTTCTGCCCGACTGTAGCAGTTACAGCGACCACCAGACCCGGCATCGGCGCCTGGACTTCGCCCGATCCGCTCGGCTGCGCGCCGCGCCGCTGTATCAGCAGAATCGCCCGTTCGTCCAGCACCTGCGCTTCAAAGAGGCGGCCCCGCATCATCACCGCTATCCGCCCTTCGTCATCATCTATAACCGCCTCGAAGGACTTGTTCTCAGTGATCAGCGAAAACAAGGAACCGCCAAGATTCAGAAAGTCAACATCGCGCAACTCGCCATTGACGAGGACGCTGCCATCATTGTCAATTTCGATCTCATAGCGCTCGTTGTTGATGATGGTGACGTATTTCATCTGTGCATTCTCTCGAAGCGCCCCATCCACTTCCAATTGCTGGCGTCGCGCTTCGCCGGCGCCACGACTTGCGACGCCAGCCGCCGCTTGCGGTGCGCATAGAGAGTCGCCGCAATCGCCACCGTTTCCATATCGCCGGTGGTCGGGCGCTGTTCGTAGGTGTTCATGTTGAAGCGCTGTTCGACGAAGTTGGTATCGAATTGCCCGGCGATGAAGCTGATGCTGTTCAGCAGATTAATGTGGAAGGGGATGTTGTGCTTCAGCCCCATGATGCGATACTCGGACAGGGCCCGCCGCATCCGCAGCATCGCCTCCGAACGGGTCTCGCCCCAGGTGATCAGCTTCGCGATCATGCTGTCGTAATAGGGCGTGATTTCCGAGCCCGAAAAGACGCCGCTGTCGACGCGCACGCCCGGCCCCGTCGGCAATATCATCGTCGTAATCTGGCCGGTTGATGGCATGAAATTGGCGTAGGGATCTTCAGCATTGATGCGGCACTCGATCGCCCAGCCTTTCGGTTCCAGCAGATTTTCCGTAGGGCCCATGCGCCGGCCGCGCGCTATGCGAATCTGCTCTTTTGCCAGGTCGACGCCAGTCACCAGTTCCGTCACCGGATGCTCAACCTGAAGCCGCGTGTTCATTTCCAGAAAATAGTAGTTCTTGTCGCGATCCACCATGCACTCGATGGTGCCGGCGTTGACATAACCGACAGATTCCGCCGCCGCGATGGCCATCGCGCCCATACGCTCGCGCAGGTCAAGATCGACGAATACGCTCGGCGCTTCCTCTACAAGCTTCTGATGGCGCCGCTGGATCGAGCATTCGCGTTCGCCCAGGTGGATAGTATTGCCATGCGCATCGGCCAGAATCTGGAATTCGATATGGCGCGCGCCCAGCAGCAGCTTTTCGATGTAGACATCGCCATTGCCGAAGGCGCTTTCGGCTTCCCGTCGCGCCGTCGCCAGCGCTTCAGCGAAGTCCTCCTCGCGCTGCACCGGGCGCATGCCTTTCCCGCCACCGCCGGCGACCGCCTTGATAAGCACGGGAAAGCCAATCTTCCGCGCCGCGTATATGAGTTCCTCGTCCGGCATGCCCGCTTCCGTGCCGGGGATCAGCGGCACCTTGTTCCGCCGCACCGCGCTGCGCGCCGCCTGCTTGTCGCCCATTGTAGCGATCGCCTCGGGCGACGGCCCGATCCAGACGAGGCCGGCATTCATCACCTCGCCGGCGAATTCGGCATTCTCCGCCAGGAAACCATAACCGGGGTGGATGGCGTCGGCGCCGGTGCGGCGCGCCACGTCGATCAGCCGGTCCCCGCGCAGGTAACTCTCCACCGGCCGCGGCCCTCCGATATGCACCGCCTCATCGGCATAGCGCACATGCAGCGCCGTGCGATCCACATCGGAGTAGACGGCGACTGTCGGGATGCCGAGGTCGCGGGCGGCGCGGATGATGCGCACGGCGATTTCGCCGCGATTGGCGATTAAGATCTTGTTGAAGGGACCTGTTTGCACTGTCGTCGCCTCCTTTCGTATCGTTCCCTCTCTCTGATGCTTCAGGTCGCGTAGACACTGACCTTCGGGAGCAGGTTGGGGGTAGGGTAGATCGCGCAGCTAAAGCGGCATGTTGCCATGTTTCTTCGGCAGATTTTCGTCGCGCTTGTTCTGGAAGACTTGCAGCGCGTTGATCAAACGCGGACGCGTGTTGTGCGGCTCAATGATATCG
Organism: Anaerolineae bacterium; assembly: GCA_022826865.1. GTDB lineage: Bacteria > Chloroflexota > Anaerolineae > Aggregatilineales > Phototrophicaceae > UBA6055. The sequence continues at coordinate 7,375 of JAJDUC010000108.1, read as the reverse complement.
TCGATGAAACCGCGGCTGGCGGCGATGTAGGGATTTGCGAAGGTCTTGCGATATTCATCCGCCAGTTCTTTTTTGCGCGCCGCCGGATCCGCCGCCTCCTGCAATTCGCGGCGATAAATGATCTCGACCGCGCCTTCCGGGCCCATCACCGCGATCTCAGCCGTCGGCCAGGCGATGTTGAGGTCGGCGCGGATGTGCTTGCTGTTCATAACGCAATATGCGCCGCCGTAAGACTTGCGTGTGGTCACAGTCAGCTTGGGCACGGTCGCCTCGCAGTAGGCGTAAAGCAGCTTGGCGCCGCTCATGATGATGCCGTTATGCTCTTGATCGGCGCCGGGCAAATAGCCGGGCACATCGACGAAGGTGATCAGTGGCACGTTAAAGGCATCGCATGTGCGCACGAAACGCGCCGCCTTCACGCTGGCGTCGATATCGAGCACGCCAGCCAGGACCATCGGCTGATTGGCGACGATGCCGACGGCGTTGCCACCCAAGCGCGCATAGCCACAGACGATGTTGCCGGCAAATTCTTCATGCACTTCAAAGAAATGCCCGTCGTCAACGATCAGTTCGATCACCCGCTTGATGTCATAAGGCTGGTTAGGATTCTCGGGCACAATGGTATCGAGGGCGGCTTCCGTGCGCAGGGGATCATCGGTGGCGGGCAGGGGCGGCGGATCTTCCATGTTGTTCTGCGGCAGATAGCTCAGCAACTCCCGCGCCATCGTCAGGGCCTGCGTCTCGTCATGGGCGACAAAGTGGCAGACGCCGCTTTTGCTGCCATGCACCGAGGCGCCGCCCAGGCCCTCGAAGCTCACGTCCTCATTCAGCACCTGCTTGACGACATCGGGACCGGTGATGAACATATAACTGCTGTCTTTGACCATGATGATGTAGTCGGTCAACGCCGGGCTGTATACGGCGCCGCCGGCGCAAGGGCCCATGATCACGCTGATCTGCGGGATGACGCCGCTGGCCAGCGTATTCTGCAGGAAGATATCGGCATAACCGCCCAGGCTCTCAACCCCTTCCTGGATGCGGGCGCCGCCACTGTCGTTCAAGCCGATGACGGGCGCGCCCACCTTGATCGCCATATCCATGATCTTGATGATCTTGGCGGCATGCGCCTCGCTCAGGCTGCCGCCCATCACCGTGAAGTCCTGGGAATAGACATAGACCAGCCGTCCGTCAATTGTGCCCCAACCCGTCACAACACTATCGCTCAGCGGACGGTTGCGCTCGAGGCCGAATTTGCTGTTGTGATGGTGGACAAAAGCGTCGATTTCGCGGAAGGTGCCCGGATCGAGCAAGATGTCCAGCCGTTCGCGCGCGGTCTTCTTGCCCTTGTCGTGCTGCCGCCGAATGCGGGCTTCGCCACCGCCCTGCTGGCTTTCTCGACGTTTGGCGCGAAGCTGCTCAATCTTGGGGCTGATGGCCATTCCTGGTCTCCCTCAGGCCTGATGCGGTCGGCTGTGATGTCGCCTCCGCTCATTGTAACACCGACTTCGGGCCGACGATTCAGAGCGGAGCAAAAACAGCCTCCGATTATAATGTGCGGGCGGCATGAAAAGTAGGGGAAGCCGATGAGTGAAGAACATAAAGCACCCAGGGGCGAGCCAAGGCTCGCCCCTACGATTCCGCTTTTCTCGGTGTACTCGGTGGTCAAATTAAATCCACGTCGACGCCCGCAAACTCATCGAACGTGCAATCATTCACATCTAAACCCAGCCGCTCGCGCAGTCTCAAAAAGATATCCGTATAACTCCCCGTCATTCGCCGCGAGTGACCCAAGCCCAACTTCTCCACCAACCGTTCAATCGTGGCCGCATCGCCCTCGATCTCAGTGAAATGTCCATAGGGAAGCTCATCCAGCACAATCTCGGCGCCGTCCAGTTCATAAGTCGTCCGATACTTCTCGTATATCAGCGCCACCTGATAGCCCAGCCGCCGCAGAATCAGATCCATCATCTCGAAGTCGCTGACCTTCACTTCCGCCTCAAAGCGGCTGACGATGCCGCTCTCGACGCGCGCATCGGCTTTGTAGGTCAGCTTGACCGCATCGTCCTGGCGCAAACGCAGCACGATGCCCTGCGCCATCAGCGCTCCGTCGGCGCTGTCGTAACGCAGGTTGCGTTCAAAGACGCGCGGCTTCACAAGCGTCGCGCCTGCCGTTTCCAACGCCGCCCGCACGTCCGCCAGATCCGGACTGTGCAGCTTGACCTCCACCTCCTGCAGTTTTCCCGCGCTCATTGTGACCTCAAGGGCACTTGGCGTATCGCTTCCGGCAGCCAGGCGTCGATGGCGTTCACGATGGCCGAATAGGGCAGTTCCGGTCGTTCTGGCGCCACGATGATGCCGTGGACATGGGCGCCGGCCGCTTGCTGGATCAGCCAGAGCGGGCCGTCGGCGTAGGCTAGATCGGCTTGATCGCCAAGCCGGCCGAAGTTGACCGCCAACAGCGCCGCGTTCAAGGACTCCAGGTTCTGCCGGTCGAGGGCCAGGACCATCGGCTTGCCCACATTGACACCCTCGAAAGCGATCTCCAGTTGCGCCTCGCCGGTTTGGTACTCGATGGCCCGGGCGACCGAATGGCGGATGCGCCGCGCGGCATAGTGAACGGACACCGCCAGAATACTCATGACGCCGGTAGCGCGCGCCGCTTGCTCCAGATCCGGCATGGCCAACCTGGTTGCCATCTGATACAGGTCCGAACCGTCAAAAGGCATTTTTCAGTTTTGCCAGATGAATAGGAATATTGCTTGCATCTGGTAACTCCAGGAAAGCAATGCAACATTCATGCAGGATGGTGTAGTGGCGACTCTTGAGTCGCCCGAATATAAAACGGCGATGCTGCGGGCGATCCTACAGATTTCGTGATATGAGAATCGTTTTTCTTTTTGCACGACTTACTTGTGTTTACTCTGTAGCTCGCCCAGCGCCGCAATCGCAGGGGCGCCCCTACACTTCTAGCGAGAGTCGAAGCCCGGGCTTGGGGAGGGCCTGTCACAGCTCCAGCACCAACTTGCCGAACACCGCATTCTCCGCCAGCATCTCCTGCGCCCGCCGCGCCTCGTGGAGGGAAAGTCGGGCCCCGATAACCGGCTTGATCCGCCCGGCGAAGACCTGCTCCATGAAGGCCGTATAATCGCGATGCGGCCCCATCGTGCTGCCGATTAGGGAAATATGCCGGCTGAAGAGTTGCGCCAGGTTGAGCTCATAAGCGTAGCCGCCCGTACCGCCGACAATTAGAATTCGCCCTCCGCTGCGGCAGGCGCGCATGCTCTGGCCCAGGCTCGCCGCGCCCACATTGTCGACTACGACATCGACTCCGCGCCGATTCGTCAGCTTGTATACGGCCCGCGACCACTGCGCTTCCTCTTCGCGGTTGATGGTGATGTCGGCGCCGATCGCTTCCGCCTGTCGGCACTTCTCGGCATTGCTGCCGACGACATAGACGCTCGCGCCGGCCAGCTTCGCGATCTGGATGCTGATGCTGTTGACGCCGCCGCCAGCGCCGACGATTAAGACTGATTCACCCGCCTGCAAGCCGCCACGTGTGATCAGCGAATGCCAGGCGGTCACGCCGACCAAGCCGACCGCCGCCGCCGCGCCAAAGTCGAAATCATTCGGCATCCGCATCAGATTGCGCTGCGGCAATACAATGGCTTCGGCCGCCGTGCCGCTGTGATGCTCGCCCAGGATAGCGATGCGCGACTGATTCTCCAGGCCCGTCTGCAGCGCCGGATCGTCCGGCCGCGCGATCGTAGGATTGATGCATACGCGATCGCCGACCGCCACTTGTGTCACGCCGGCGCCCAAGGCGTCGACGACCCCCGCGCCATCAGCGCAAATCACATGCGGGAAATCCAGCGTCAAGCCCTTCCAGCCGGCCCGCACCCACAAATCCAGCCGATTCAGCGCCGCCGCCTTGATTCGAATCCGCGCCTCGCCCGGTCCCGGTTCCGGCGTCGCCATATCTTCCATGTAATTTACGACCTCAGGGCCGCCGTGTCCCGTCAGAACCGCTGCTCTCATCTCAACCCCATTTCCTGGCGAGCGATGACCATGCGCTGGATCTCGCTCGTGCCTTCATAAATGCGTGTGATGCGCGCATCACGATAATAACGCTCGATTGGCATCTCTTTACTGTAACCCATGCCACCGTGAATCTGCAGCGCTTCATCGGTGACAAAGGCGGCGGCTTCGCTGCAGAACAATTTCGCCATACTCGCTTCCGTCGTGTAGCGCTCGCCCAATGCCAGCGCCCGTTCCTTGGCGATGATGGCTTGATAGATCAATCCGCGCCCGGCTTCGATGCGTGTCTTCATATCGGCGATTTTCTGCTGAATCATCTGGTAGCTGCCGATAGGCGCGCCAAATGCCTCGCGCTCCCTGGCATAGAGCAGCGCCGCTTCATAAGCCGCTTCGGCAATGCCCAGCGCCTGCGCCGCAATCCCGATCCGCCCGGCATCCAGCACCGTCATCGCAATCTTGAAGCCTTGGCCGACCTCGCCCAGAACATTCTCAACCGGGCAGAGGTAATTGTCGAAAATGATCTCGCTGGTGGCGCTTGCGCGTATCCCGAGCTTGGGTTCGGTCTTGCCGCGGCTGAAACCGGGCTGGCTCGTGTCAATCAAAAAGGCCGTGATCTTCCCTTGCTTCTTCCCCGCATCGTTATGGGACGACTGGGGAGCGTCTGCGGTCATCGTAAACAGCGCGAGCCGGTCCGCCACTGGCGCGCTGGTCACCCAGCTTTTGCGCCCGTTGATGACATAATGGCTGCCGGCTTCGTTCAGGTAAGCGCGGCTTTGCATATTGCCGGCATCGCTGCCCGACATCGGCTCGGTCAAGCTGTAAGCGCCGATCTCGGCGCCGCTGGCCACCGGGCTGATCCACTCCCGCTTTTGCGCTTGCGTCCCAAACCACAAGATCCCATTGCAATATAGCGAGTTATTCACACTCATGATGGTGCTGTGGCTGGCGTCTGCTTTGGCGATCTCGATCATTGTCAGCACATGCGCCAGCGTATCCATGCCGGCGCCGCCATATTCCTCGGGCATTTCAATGCCCATCAATCCCATCGCGCCCATTTTGCGCACAGTATCGAGCGGAAACTCGCCCGATTCGTCATACTGTGCGGCCACCGGCGCGATCTCGCGCTGGGCAAATTCACGCACCGCCATGATGAGCATCTCGTGCTCGTCCGTGAGCGTCAAACTCAGCGGCCGCCTCTGTTCCAACAGATCCACGCGCGCCTCCTGTTTCAAACCAAATGTTAACGCTAGTCGCCCGTTGGCTCTTATTATAACATTTGCAAATACGCGATTCTGAGGTCAGTTTGCGCGGATGCCCGACGAAAGCGGCAAGTCTCTCATCAAGCTGAATCACCTGGCGTTGATCGTCGACGATATGGACGCGGCGCTGCGCTTCTGGGGCGAAAGCCTGGGCTTGTCGGCGGCGGGCGAGCGGCGGACGGTGGCCGCCGAATCCGTGGAAATCGCCTTCTTGAGCTTGGGAGACGCCCGCCTCGAGTTAATCAAGCCCACGTCTGACGACAGCGGTGTGGCGAAATACCTGGCGAAAAAGGGACCGGGCATGCACCATGTCTGCCTGGAAGTCCGCGACCTGGAGGCGCGGCTGGCTGAACTGGCTGAAGCCGGCTGCGAGCTCATCAACGACAAGCCGCGTGAACGCGACGGCAGGCGCTACGCCTTTGTGCACCCGGCGAGCACAGGCGGCGTTCTGCTGGAGTTATATGAACGGGGATAAGCTGCGCGCATTGGGAGGATGGCGCCTGAAGCCTTGCCTCATTCTTGCGCTGATCTTGCTGCGCGCGGCCATTGCCAGCGCTCAGGGCGAAAGCTGCCCGGCCCTGCAAAACGAAGCGCAAGCGAATATTTTGACACACTGTGCCGAGCAGGAACCCGGTACGCTTTGCCTCGGTCATCCGACCGTCTCCGCTGTTTGGCGGTCGAACGAGGCGCCAGCGCCCTTTCTTCATCCGGGCGATACGAGCCCTGTCGAAGGCATCGACTGGCTGAGCGTCAGCAGCGAAGCCAAGACCTGGGGCACGGCGCGCGCCGTCTTTTCCGCATATGCCGGAGACGGATTGGAAATCATGTCCTCTGCGCTTCTCGCTATCGGCAATGTCGCGCTCTTCTTGCCGCAACTTCCAACAAGGCCGGCGCCGGGCGCCTTCGTAAAAGTGTCGGCCGCGCAGGGCGCGTATCTGCGTGAGGCGCCCGATACCGAGGCGCGCGCGATTGCGCCGATTGCCGTCAGTTCAGACTTGTTGGCCGTCGGTCGCAGCGCTGACCGGCAGTGGCTTTTCGGTTATGCCGCGCCCGAATTGCGCGGCTGGATCAGTCGCGAAGTTGTGACCGATCCGTCTTCCCAATTGCCGGATTTGGCAAGCGACGTAGCGAGCCCGCCGCTCTGGCTGCCCGGGCAGGCTTTCGATTTCCGCAGCGGGATTGACGACGCGCCCTGTGAGGGCGCGCCCAATAGCGGCATTTTGCTGCAAACGCCGAAATTCGTCTCGCCGCGCTACTTTGAGATAAACAGCGCCCGGGTCTCCATCGGCGGCACAGTCTGGCTGCAGGCGCAAGTCGGCGCCGGCATGCGGATTCATGCGCTCGATGGCGCCGTCCGCGTCAGCGCGCGCGAGCGCGCCGTCAATCTGACAGGCGGCAGATATACGACGCTGCCACTGGAGAGGGATGAGGACGGCGGCATGAAAGCTGCCGGGCCTCCGGCCGAGCCGGCCGCCTATGATTACCACGCGCTCGCCGGCTTGCCCGTGCAGCTCCTGCTTTACGAGACGCGCGTCGGCCTTGATGTCTATGCCGTTGCCGAACCAGTTCCCGAAGATGGCGGCAGCCCGCTGGACCACCTGGATACGGAAGACGAATGCCGGATATCGGCCGCGCTCTTCGGCGCCAACATCCGCTCGCAGCCGGATCCGGAAGCGTCCATTATCGCCGTGATGGCATACCGCGAAAGCGCAAAGCCGCGGGCCCGCGGCATCGGCTCGGACCGGCTGCCCTGGTGGAAGCTGGATGAGGGCATCTGGGTTCGCGTGGACGCCACCGTCAGCGGTGGCAACTGCAACGACGTCCCCTTGGTTCTTGTCACAAACTGATCACTTACGCCGGGGGAGTGGTGAATATCGTGGATAGTATTTTCTTAGCGAACACGACACAGGTTTTTTCACCACAGGGAACACAGATGTATGCGCAAGTAAGTAATGCGAAATTCAGCATAAGGTCGATATGTAGGGGCGACACTGTGTGTCGCCCGAAAATCCGCGCTTGTGTCGGCGGGCGATTCACAGAATCGCCCCTACACCGTTCTTCAGATTTTGCACGACTTACTT
>JAJDUC010000121.1 GCA_022826865.1 Anaerolineae bacterium | reverse complement strand
TGTAGGGGCGTCTCGTGAGACGCCCGTTGAAAATGGCCTGCAAATTGCGGGCGTTTCAGCGAAACGCCCCTACGGATTACATAATTTGAGGGGAAAATGTCATTTATCGGCGCAATTTAAATTTGATGCGATTGCCCTGGTTTGTTTTGCGCTTATCGCGGGGGAAGGGCGGTATGGTAAGATAGGCCTTGCTGACGGTATTGCTGAGTGTCAGGCGAGATGTCGTGGTTCCGAAGCATCCGATCGACAGGCTTACAATTGAGGGATTTTTGTCCATCAAGAAGGTGGATTTGAAATTGCTTGGACTGAATGTCCTCATCGGGCCAAATGGTGCGGGGAAAAGCAACCTAATTTCCTACTTCAACATGTTGCAAGAGATGGTCGAGGACCGCTTACAAAATTGGATTTCCGAACGAGGCGGCAGTGACCGTATTTTGAGTTACGGAATCAAGGAAACTCAACGTATCGTATCGCGTCTTGACTTTGGTCCAAACGGATACGGGTTCATTCTAAAGCCTGATGCAGAAGGAAAGTTGTTTTTTGAGGATGAACGATTACTTTACAGTGGGGGATTCGATGACGAAGGCATTCAGATTGGTTCAGGGCATTACGAAGCTAATCTGAAGTCGGAAATTCTGCCACATGAATGGCGAAGAGCGGATTACTGCTATGGTTCGATTTCGAATTGGAAAGTATTCCATTTTCACGATACCAGCGATACTGCGCCGGTTAAGCGCTTGGGTGAACTACACGATAATGAGTATCTGCGACGTGATGCTGCTAACCTTGCTTCCTATCTTTACAGGTTGCGTCAAGATGATCCTCGCGCGTATAGCCTGATTCGCAAGATTGTACGACTCGCAATTCCGTTCTTTGATGACTTCGATTTGCGTCCAAGACCTAGGCAGGCGAACGTCGACGAGTTTGATATTTTACTTCGGTGGCGAAAGAAGAACAGCGATTATCCGTTTCTGCCTAGTCAACTGTCGGATGGATCTATCCGTTTCATCTGCCTGGTAACCGCTCTACTGCAACCCGTTCCGCCGTCCACCATTATCATTGATGAACCGGAGTTGGGATTGCATCCCTATGCGATAAATCTGCTAGGTGCGCTCATAAGATCAGCATCTGCAAGAATGCAAGTAATCGTCGCAACTCAGTCAGTACCGTTCTTAAATGAGTTCTCTATAAATGATCTGTTAGTAGTTGAACGCGAAGACGGGGCAACAGTTTTCCGACGACATGAAGAGGACGACTTCAAGAATTGGCTTGAAGACTACACGGTAGGCGAATTGTGGGAGAAAAACGTCTTAGGTGGGAGGCCGCGCTAGATGCCTCGTGTGCACGTGATATGCGAGGGTTCGACGGAAGAAACGTTTGTCAATGAACTTCTCCTACCACGATTCAAGAGTCGTAACATCTCGCTTTACCCAGCATTGATAGGGCAGCCTGGCAAGAAAGGTGGAAGCGTTACGTACAAGAGACTGCATGACGATGTTAGGAATCGCCTACTCGGCGATAGAACCGCATTCTGTACGACTTTCTTTGACTACTATGGTCTGCCACCGAATTTTCCCGGCAAGTCAGAAGCGAAGAGGTTCCCCGATCCGCAAAACCGTGCTGCCGAAGTCTGCGCAGCATTAACACGAATCCTTGAACATGAAATTGGGGAAAACTCTATTCGGAGATTCATTCCGTATGTCCAAATGCACGAATTTGAAGGCCTGCTGTTCAGCGATCCCGCCGGTTTCGCGAAAGGAATTGAAGAGCCTGCGCTGCAAAACGAATTCTCCCGAATTCGGAGACAGTTCATGACTCCAGAGCATATAAATGACGGTCAGAACACAGCGCCCAGCAAGAGAGTATTGGCGCTAGTCTCAAAAGAGTTGCCGTATGAGAAATTAACTCTTGGAACTTTGGCGGCGCTAGAAATCGGTCTACCCAAGATCCGCCAGGAATGCCCGCTCTTCGACGCCTGGCTTAACAAACTGGAAAACCTGACGGCCCTCCCCGCCTAGATCCCCCAGACCAGCGCCAGACCCAGCAGCGTCACAATCGTCATGCCGGCGTCCACCCGGGAAACTTTTACAATGAACCGCACCATCTCACTAAGGGACTATACACATAGGCAGGGTGTCAAATTGAAGGCGCGGGTTACTCGCTGATGGTCAGGTCGATGGCATCCCAAGTGAACCAGGCGGCGTTGCTGATTTGAATTTCCAAGGTGTTGCGGCCCTTTTGCAGCGTCCCGGCCGGCAAGTGAAACTCGGCCGTCTGCGGGAATGCCAGGTGAGCGGGATCCTGATTCTGTATGCCGAGGCCAGTCGGCAATGAGCCTTCGAATTGCTTGCCGTTGACGGTCGCCAGCAGCTGGATGACGCGCTCATTGTCCTGGTCGGCGGTATGCAAGCGCAAGCGCGACGGCCGCCGCCAGCCCTGGGCGATATCGAAGTGGAAGCGGACGATGCGATCCTCCGTCATCAGGAACGGCAGAGCGGAGGGCTCGGGACGGTTGCCGGCGATGGTCAGGTCCAGTTTGTCGTTGATGGTGGAGGTATCCGAAAAACCCTGATATTCACGGGTCATGGCATCGCGCCTGCCGATGGAGAAGAGCAGGTCGTCGCCGGGCGCGATTGTCAGATCGTCGGCGTTCCAGCAGGAGATGCGCCAGCCCGTTTGTGCCAGAGACAGCTCCTTTTCAGGCGCTGTGGGCGCCGAGATGGTGATGACGCGGGTCTCTCCTGGCGGAATGAAAGCGTGGTTGTTGTCGATATCAATGTCGGTGCGGTAGCTGAGGGAGGGATGCGGCTCACAGAAAAGCGCCGTCATGTCGCCGCTGTTGGTCAATTCGATTTGTAGGCTTTCGCCGCCGCCATCTTGATGATGCAGGCAATCTGTGACTTCCAGCGCTGTCCTTGCCAGTCCCGGCGCTGTGTCAGAGATTAATCCGGCCAGCGGCGCTGGCGCAGCGGACGAGCCAAAAATGTGCAAGCGCTCGGAGAGAAGGTCCCCTTCGCTGCTGTGAAGTTGCAACTCGACGACAAGCAGGCCCGCTGTATCCTCGTCCAGCGAACCCGATTTGACGGCGCCCAAGAGGATCGCCCCTATCGGTTTGATAGATGCGCCGCCCTCGTCCCGCGCCAGCGCCCGGCCGGTCGCGTCTCGCAGCAGCCAGCGCCAGCGCAGGTCGGGCGTCGGCGACGGCGCGTCGCTGACCAACCACAGCTCGACATCAAGACCGGCGGCTGGGTCGTACAGGTTTGACGAATGTTTCAGCGACAGGCTGAGGGGCGTCAGCGCCTGAATCTGGAAGTCATACGTCATCAGTGGCCGGCCGTCATAATCGACCAGATAGGGTCCGCCGCCGTTGGGCCAGGGCTCGTTGAAGACCCAGGTGGTGATGCCGCCGATTCTCGGTCCCCGCCGCCGCAAGGCATCGACCGCGTAGCGCAGTCCATGCGCGCCCAGGTATTGGCCGGCTTTGACCAGCGCCTCAAGTGTTGCAATCGGGCCAAATTGGGAATCGAGGATGGATTTCATCAGCCAGTGCTCTTTGGTAAAGACCGCCTGCGCGAGGTTCTTGCGGATGAGAACCGGGTTGTCTTCGTTATAGGCAGGCCATTGATCGGCCGGCGGAATTTCTCTCTGCCAGACTTCCAGATGCGCCAGCGAATGACAGCCGAACTCGCCATAGCGCATCATTTTGTTCTCGCCGCGCCGCCAGCCTGTATCGAGCAGTTCTTCATCATCATAGTGCTTGTAGTGCGTTTCCGGATCGTAATGCCAGGGGCTGTGACGCGCCCCCTGGATGGGACAGGTCGCGCGGAATAAACGATCGTCGTTCTCGGCGACGATGCGTTCCAGAAGATGCAGCGCCGCGTGGTCATCCCCCTGGTACCACCACATCTCATTGCCGCCGGACCACTCAATGATGGATGCGTGATTGCGATAGCGTTTGACCAGTTGGCTTGCCGTCGCCTCGAGATTTGCCAGGAAGACGTCATCAGTTTCCGGGCGGCAACTGGACATTGGGAATTCGAGCGAGATCATAATGCCCAGCTCATCCGCAAGCTGGAACATGCGCTCGCTGAGGAGTACGCCGCCGCCCCAGATTCGCTGCGTGTTGATCCCGGCCAGGCGCGCCAGGCGCATCAGCCGCGGTCCGCGTTTGTCCATTCGGCCAAAGAGCAGATCAGGCGGCAGCATATTCGAGCCGATCATGCGAACCGGCCGCCCGTTAATGACGAGCTGATAGGGATTGATGAAATCGGGCGGCGCGCCTTCGACCTGTTCCCAGCGGATATCACGAATGCCAAATCGGGTTGCGCGCTGGTCGAGCAGTCGGCCGCTCTGGGAATCGATCAGGCGGGCCGCCAGCGTGTAGAGGGGCTGATCGCCTTGGCCATTGGGCCACCACAGGGCCGGGTCCTCCAAAAGCAATTCGGTCTCAATTGAGTTCTTGCCCGGGTTGAGAGAGGCGTCGAACCGGGCTTCCAGGCGGGCGCCCTGCCCACTGACGAGGAACGCGGCATTTACATTGAGGGCATCCAGGCTGTCGATTTCCAGACTTGCGCTGATCTTGGCCTGGCGGTGGTCGCCGCGCAGATCGGCCTGGGACTGAAGCCAGTCGATGCGAGCGCGCCCGGTGGCTTCCAGACGCACATCCTGCCAAATGCCCAGGGTGTAGATATTCACGCCCCAGTCCCAGCCGTAGTTGGTGGGACTCTTGAGGTCTTTGAAGAGCCGGCGCGTCTGATTTATGCCGTTGACGAAGAAGTCCGGTCCCCATTCCCGGGGATAATCCTCGCCGCCGCCACTCATCGCGCCATCCGAGGCGGAAAGGATATGGGCCAGTGCGGGTGGCATGCGCTCGATTTTGAGAGCCAGGCGGTTGGTCTCGCCCGGTTTGACGATGTCCGAGACTTCGAATGCGAAGCGCCGGAACATGCCCGCGTGCGATCCCAAACGCCGGCCGTTGAGCCAGATGTCGCAGGCATAATCGACGCCATCGAAAATCAGCTGGATGCGCGCCCCCGCGAAGGTATCGGGGAGGTCGAAATCCCGGCGATACCACCAATCCTTGTGCGCGACCTCGGCCAGGCGCGGGTCGCCGGCGCCGTACCAGAGGGGTTTGAGGCGATGCGCCGCCTCCAGATCAGCTTGAATATTGCCGGGCACAGTGGCGGGGATCCAGCCAGGCGCGCCCAGGTCCGCCGCATAGAGCGCGTCGCCTTCGCCAGCGCCTGACGCATCTTCGTGGATAAACCAATTGTCGCCATTCAGAGAGATCGTTTCCGGCGGTTGCTCGCTAGCCATGCGCATATCCTTTCTTCTATCCCAGCGCGTCGTGCGTCGACGGTTCAGTTCATGCTCAAGTTGTCCCGGGCTAAGCGGCAAATGATCACTGATAGAGAAAGCATGCGACCTCGCGGTCGGGGGGGTGGGAGTCCGCTAGATCAGGCGCGCCCAGATTTGGGCGAGCCTGCAAGCAGCGATCCATGACATCGGGACAGCGATCGGAAAAGAGGCAGCGTTCGCGACCGGTTGGCAAGCTGTGGCTGGCTTCTTCGAAGCGGTTGGGCGACAAGGCCTCTTCCCAGCGTTGCTGCGGGTCGGGCGTCGGGATGGAACTGATCAAGAGCCGGGCGTAGGGATGCAGGGGGTCATGCATGACATCCCGAGTGCGTCCGCGCTCCATGATGCGGCCCTGGTAGAGAACGATAATCTCGCCGCCCAAATACATCGCCGTCGAGAGATCATGGGTGATGAAGAGAGTGGAGATGCCCTGCTCGTCTCGGAAGTCTTTTAAGATGTTCAAAAAGGAGGCGCGCATGCCGGCGTCGATCATGGAAACTGGCTCATCAGCGATAATCAGGCGCGGACGCATCAGATAAACCCGCGCCAGCATCAAGCGCTGACGCTGACCGCCGCTGAGTTGGTGCGGATGGCGCCCCAGCACTTCTTCCGGACGCAGGTCTACGGCCTGCAGCGCCTCTTCCATGCGCGCCTGAGCCTCGGCCTTGCTCTTTGCCAGCCCAAATTTGCGGATGACGATCTTCAAGACGCGCTCGGCTTTGTAGACCGGATTGTAGACGCTATAGGGATCCTGGAAGACGGCTTGCACTGCGGCGCGGAATTCTCGATTCCAGGCGCGATCCCCGGTGAAAATATCGACGCCTTCGTAAAGTACGCGGCCGGCTGTCGGTCGCAGCAGGCCGAGAATGATGCGGGCGATGGTCGATTTGCCGCTGCCGCTTTCGCCAACCATGCTGACGATCGTCGGTTCTTTGGGAATGCGGAAAGAAACGTCGTCCACGGCGTGGGTCCGATTCTTGCCGCCGAAGATTTGCTGCAGGTTTTCGACCAGCAAGAGATCAGTCATCGGATGCGGTCTCCTGGTCGTAGAGATGGCAGGCAACCCAGCGGTCGGGGCCTTGGGGCTGCGATGCCGGCGCATGTTCGCGACAGCGCCCGAATACCTTCGGGCAACGGGGATGAAAACGGCAGCCCGCCGGATAATTCCAGGGGCTGGGCGCTTCCCCGGGCAGGCCTTCAACCCGCTGGCCGCTTTCCCGCGGAATGGAAGCTATCAGCCCCTGAGAATAGGGGTGGAGGGGCTGCTGGAAGATATCGCTGACGCTTCCGACTTCGACGATTTCGCCCGCGTACATGACAGCGACGCGATCGGCGATCTGGGCGACGACTCCCATATCATGTGTGATGATAATGATGGTAGCGCCCAATTCGTCGCGGATGGCAGCCAGTTCCTGCAGGATTTGCCGCTGCGTCACCACATCCAGGGCGGTCGTGATTTCGTCCGCCACGATCAAAGTGGGATGCATGCTGACCGCGGCGGCGATGATGACGCGCTGCCGCATCCCGCCACTTAATTCGTGCGGGTAACTGTCCAGGAGCCGGGCTTCCAGACTGACGAGTTCCAAAGCCGCGATGGCGCGGTCGGAGGCCTCTTTTTTGGATAGTCCCCGCTGGAGCAGAGCGTCGGTCATTTGTCGTTCCACGCGCAGGACGGGGTTCAAGGAATTCATGGAACCCTGGGGGATGTAGGAGAGATGCCGCCAGCGCAGTTGGCGCAAGTCGTTTTCCGACAGATTCAGCAAGTCATAGGCTTTGTCGTCATCAATGCGCAAGGTGGCCGATCCCGATTGCAGCACTTGCGGCGTCACCAGGAGGCGCATAATGGCTGCGGCAAGTGTGCTCTTTCCGCAGCCGGATTCGCCAACGACGCCCAGGATCTCGCCGGGCTGAACATCAAGGTCGACATTGCTGACCACGGGCGTGATTGCGCGCCGACTCTGCAAGCCGGCGGTAAGTCCGCAGATTTCCAGGAGGGCCGGCATCGCTCAATTGCCCTCAACAGTGGTCTTCAAGCGCGGATTGAAGACTTCGTCCAGGCCGGTGTTGATGAGATTGAGGGCGAGGAAAATGTAGATCAATGCCCCGGCCGGCAGCAGCATCTGCCCCAGCAATCCCACGGCGATGACACTTTCGCGGAAGCCCTTGGCGATCATGAAGCCGAGCGTGGGCAGACCGCCAGCGCCCAACCCGATGATTTGCAGGCCGGCCTCGGCCAGCATCGAGCCGACGATGCTCAGGGAAAACACATAACCGATATAAGGCAATAGCGGCGGCAGCAATTCGAGGAATATGATTTCCAGTGAATTTTCACCGGAAAGCACCGCCAGATCGACGTAGCTGCGTTCGCGCAGGCTCTGCACTTGCGGCCGAATGACGCGCGCCACAAAAGACCAGCCGAACAAGCCGAGTATGAGCGATAGCTTGTATAAATCCCAGCGTTCAATATAGGCCGCCAGCATTAGAAGCAGAGGCAGCGTCGGAATGACCAGCACCATGTCGATCAGAATGCGCGAGAGCGTATCCAGCCGTCCGCGGGCATAGCCGGCCAGAAAGCCGATCACGACGCCCAGGCTGGTGGAAGTGGCGCCCGCGATCAAACCGATTTGCAGCGACGGCCAAATGCTGGAGATGAAGACCATCAGCCCGTCGCGTCCGTCGCCATCCGTGCCGATGGGATGTTCGACCGAGTCCAATTGATAAGGGCGGTAACTGCCGCGCATGCCTGGTCGCTCGCCGGCGAATAGCGTTGATTCGAGAAGCGCCGGGCCGACCAGCGCGACTAGGACCATCAGCGTCAGCATGATCAGACCGACGATGATGCTGGGGTTCCTCATGCTGTCCTCCGGATGCGCGGATCGAGCAAGGGGAGCGCCAGGTCGACGATCAAGGTCAGCGTCAGAACGGCGAAGATGGAAAAGAGCACGACCGCCTGCATCGTATTAAAATCGCGCAGGCCCATAGCCTGGACGAAGAGCGTGCCGAGGCCGGGCAATTGAAAGAGCACTTCGATGATGAAGGTTCCGTTCAATGTAGCGCCGACAATGATGGCGAGCGCCGTCACTTGCGGAATCAGGGCATTGCGGAAAGCGTAATCTTTGAGCACGGTGAAGGGCGACAAACCCTTGGCGCGGGCGAAGGTCAAATAATCCTCGCCCAGCACGCTGATCATCAGAGCGCGCATGCCCAGGGTGAAACCGGCGCCGATGACGATCATGTTGGATAGCATAGGCAAGATGGCGTGCGTCAGCAGACTGCTGATGAATTCCCAGGTCCATTCCGGCTGCAGGTGTCGGGCGTAAGGTCCGCCGGCGGGCAGAATGCGCCAGGTGTAGCCGATATAGATGATCAGCCCCAGCGCGACCAGATAAACCGGCGTGATCTGCAGCAGCGTTGAAATCACCACCGCCAGCTGCGACAGGCGGCTGCGCTGCAGCCAGCCGATGAGCGCGCCCAAGCCGGTGCCAACCAGCCAGGCTAGCAGCACCGATGTGGTGAAGATGCCCAGCGTCCAGGGCATGCGCCGAAAGACGAGGTCCTTTGTCTGTGCCGGATATTCGACGAAAGACGGACCCAGGTCGAGCCCGCCCAGGACCGCCTTGCGCAGATAATTGACATACTGCAGCGGCAGCGGCTCGTCCATCCCGAAGATCTGACGATAGCGGGCAATGATGGCTTCTTCGGCTGCTGCGTCACGCTGTCGCCCCTCGGCTCGCGTCAGATTGCCCAGCAGGATATTCATGGGGTCGCCCGGCACCAGGCGAAAGATGAAGAAGGCGACGGTGATCGCCGCCCAAAGGGTGAAGAGATAAACGCCGAAGCGGCGCAGCGCGTACTGGAAAACTTCGCGCCTTCCGGCGGCCTGCCCGTCTGCGGCGGAATTTCCCGCAGTCGCGTCAGAATTCGCAGTCACTATGCTGTCTCTGGATTAACTTGATCATTGATAGTTAGGGCAGGTTCACCGCTCCAACAAGAACGGCGAACCTGCTAGACTATACAGCTAACTACCTGTTGGCCGGTTCGAGGAAGTCGATGATCTGGCGCGCGGCCGGCGTCCAGTGCACCCAGGCCTGGCCGACAGCCAAACCCGTCCAGTATTCGGTGTTGAAGACCACGCCTTCATTCTCGCCGTACAGGGTCACGTAAGGCGCTTCCTCAGCCCAGAGTCTATAAGCCTGCCGGAACAGCTCTTGCGCTTCTTCCGAGGCCGGGTTGGCGATTCGCAACTGGTCGACGAGCGCGTCCATTTCCGGGCTGCTGTAACGCCCCGGAACGCCGCCCGAGCGTTCGCCAATTGGCAGGGCGTGATCGGAGTGCAAGCCCTCAAACAGCGCGATGGGGTCGCCGGGCAAGTTTCCGCAGAACCAGCGGAAGATAATGTCGAACTCGCCATTTGGCCCCTGTGTCAAGAATGTCGGAATATCGAGCAGGCGCGGGTTGATTTCTATACCGACCAACTGCGCTTGCTCGGAAAGCAGCCAAGCCCAGACGGTCCAGCCCGGGTTGCCAATGTCGATGTATAAGGCATCGAGCGAAATGGGCTCTCCGTCCTTGTCCACGCGTTTGCCATCAACCAGCGGATAACCGGCTTCATCCAGCAGCGCCGCCGCCGCATCCGGGTCGAAAGCGGTCACCTGGAATTCCTCGGCCGCCGCCGCGTCGTAGTAGTTCTCGTCTGGACTGCCAAGATTGGGCCAAAGCACCGGCGTGACGTAGCCGGGCACGTTGGCGAGATTGGCGACTGCCTGTCGATTCAACAGAAGGCCCAGCGCGCGTCGGAACAGATTGTCATCCAGCGGCGGAACCGTGGTGTTGAAGATCAGGCCGCGCGGGCAGGGATCCTGGTGCACCAGCGGCTTGATATATGGATTGGCGCTCATCATTCGTATCATCACGCTGTTCGGCATCCGCCCGAGATCGAAATTGCCATCCTCCCATTCGAAGACGGCCACATCGGCTTCCGGCCGCTTGAGCCAGACCATATACTTCGGCGCCGGCATGCGATCCGGATCCCAATAGTCATCGCGCCGCTCCCAAATTGTCGTGCGCGTGTCGGCGTTGCTGCTGACCAGACGGTAGGGGCCGGAATGGATGGCGTCCGGGTTCTTGAAGGTGGTCGGGTCCTGACCTTCCCAAACGTGCCTGGGCACGGGGGTGAATGTTCCGATGCCGGTGAAGTTGTAATGGAAGCGCCAGTTAGGCTCCGGCAGGGAAAAGACGATATCGCTGCCCTCGGCGCTCCAGGTCACGTCCCGCAGGAATGACGACCAGTTAATGCCTTTATCAGCGTTTTCCTGATTGTATTGGAGCGTGAACAGCCAGTCGTCCATCGTCAGAGGCATGCCATCGTTCCAATTGGCGCCCTCGGTGATTGTCAGGGTCATTTCCGTGCCATCTTCATTGTATGCCCAGCCCTGCGCCAGCCAGGCGTGGAAATCATGGCTGGTGATGAAGGCCGGCTCAACGATCACGTTGGCATAGCCGGTGGCGTTGTTGTAGGTCGGCGCTTGATAATAGTTGAAGCTGTCCCAGACATCATTGTGCGGCGCCTGTGAAGCGACGATAAAGGTCTCGCTGCGCGGCAGGTCGCCGAACACCAACTCCTCATCTTGGGCAAGAGCGAGGCTCAGCATGGAAAGCAGCGCCAGCGCCAGAACAAAAACCACGATTCCGCGTTTTGCTAAGTACATTTCATTCTCCTTTTGCATGCGTTAAATTAGGGTTGCGATTTGCCATATAAAAGATCTTGTCGATATTTGCTCCTCTCAAATTTATCGGCGCGAGACGGTCTTCCAAGCGGGTCGCTACCGATTGGCGATGATAGTCGGCTGGCGTCGCTTTGCGCCCATCAACTGCTGCACGATTTCGGACGGGTTGGCGATAAATCGAAGCTGGGCGAGCATATCCTCTTGTGTAATGTAACATGGACGGGTGTACATTCCCAGCAAGGCGCTGCGCGGCTTATCGCTGTTGTTGGGGCGGGCGGTATGCCAGGTCGCGCCGTTGTAGACCATCACGCTGCCGCGCAGGCCTGTGAGGATCTCGCCATCGGGATGCCACTTGTCAATCATTTCCGCTGGCGGGCGGCGCCCCTTGCGATGACTGCCTGGCATGATGCCGGTGCCGCCATTCTCCTCTGAAAAGTCGTTGAGAAGCCAAATGGTTTGTCCGCTTATCCTGCTTTCCGGCCAGGGATAGTTCAGCCATTGATAGGGGAAATCGGGATGCCATTTGTAGGCGCCGAAACCGGGATAACTGGTATTGGCGGTCCAGGTCGAGCAGATCACATCGTCGTCGAGGTATTTTTTCCAGATCGCAACGATCAGGGGATGCGCCATCAGTTCCAGGAAGATCGGATGTTTGACGGCGATGCCGCCGACGCGCTGGGTCTTTGCGGCGCGCGAAGCAGCGCTCGCCTCGGCCTGCAGCAGGCCTTCCAGGATTTCACGCGCCTCGTCGGCTTTTTCCGGCGAGATCACCGCCGGGATGATGCAGTAGCTGCGCTCCTCTATTTCCGCGATGATTCTGTCCACATCATGTTTAAGTCCGGTATCCGGTTCCATCCAGTGTTTTCCTTTCGCCGGTTAATTCCGCTGCCCCTGGACCAGCGGCGGCTGCCCGTGCGTCAGCAGCCACTCGATGTATTTGGCGCGCATGGGCGCTGAGAAGCCGTGACCAAAGTCCGGATCGATGAAATGCTCGGCCTGCCCGCCCAAGTTGTTGATCAGCCGCACAGTTTCCGCATTGGCAGCGGCCGGGCAATCGGCATCGAGGGCGCCATCGATGAACAGGAGCGGTCGATCGGCGAAGCGCTCGGGATGGGACTGAGTGGCATATTCAGCGCACCAGTCGTCGGGCCAGGCGCCGGCTTGGGCCTGGCGGCACCATTCATCGGCCTGGTAAAAGCTGGAGCGGCCGACAACCGAAATCAAAGATACGAAGGCCCTGTTCTCGGCGAAGACCATTTGCGCGATCAGGCCACCCATGGATCCGCCTGTTACCTGGGGATTGCGCGCGGAAGCATAGGGCAATGCCATGACGGCCTCGAACAAGGCGCCCGCCTCTTGGCGGGTTTTGTTCATCGCCTGGCAGATGAAAGCCCAGCCGTTGAACTGCGCGCGGAACCAGGCCTCCGTCATGCGCTCGCCGTGTTCGTAACAATCGGGCGCGACCACCAAAAATCCGGCCGATGCCAACTGCGCGAGGCTTTTATCGGGAGTCTCTATCGTCCCCTTGCTGCCAGTCCAGCCGTGATAGTGGATGAGGACAGGAGCGTCTTCCACCCGCGTATCACGCAGGGTGATGCAAGGAATCCCCGCGAGTTCCTGCCTTTCGATATCAATCATTATCAAGCATTTCCGCCGTGCTCCAACAAAGTGCGGTGGGCGCGGAAGAGCAGACGCTGCGCCGCGTTCAGGCGCGCGAACGTGCCGGGCAGGATGTAGGGCTCTTCGTCCATCGTGCTGTGATTTTGCGATTTCATCCAGAAGGGCCCATAACCGACATGCAGCGTTTTGCGAGTCTGATTCGATCGATTGGTCAAGCCGCCGTGGCGCAGGTTCTCGGTGAACAAGATCGCGTCGCCGGCCTTGACCGGAAGCCCGATCATGCCCGGTTCGGTGTCGGGATTTGCGCCTTCGTAAGGCGAGGCCACGTTGCTCTTGTGGCTGGCGGGCACGACGCAGAACTCGCCCTGGCCCGGGCTCACATCGTGAACGAAGTACACCATGCGCGCCATCATGCAGTCGATGCCGCGGGATGTGTAGTAATAGCGATGCTTCCTGCTCACCGGCCCGCCCATGTGCGAACCGGTCTGGTTGCCGGGGTAGCGGATGCGAATCTCGCAGTTGTTGATGGTCGGGCGTTCCTGGATGATCGCGTTTACGTAAGCCATGGTTGGCGCGTGATCAATCAGCGTGTCAAATGTGGGATCGGCGTTGAAGAAGTCTTCGATGATCAGGGTTTTGCCCTGTTCCCGCGCGCCAGTGGCGAAATAGCCTCTTTCGGCGTCATGGCGGTATTTGAGGCCGAAGGCGCTGATTTTGTCCGGCGGGCGATCGGCTTGGGCCAGAGCGTGTTCTTCCAAGGCGTCGATCGCGGCCGAGAGCGTCTTCAGCTCTTGTTCGGTCAGGAAGTTTGGAATGACGATGTATCCGACTCGATCAAATTCGTATTGTTCAATCTCGTTCATAGCCTTCGTCCCACTTGAGTTGCGCAACTCCGCTGGCGCCGCAGCAGGTCAATGCGCGAAGCTGACCCCGCTGTCTTGCGCGAGAATGTGTTCGGCGGGCAATTTGTCGCCCGGATTCAGCGCGCCATTCAGGATCAGATGCCGAATGCGCTCGGCAAGCTGTTCGCAGAGGCGTCGAGAGGAGAGCTGGCCATCGGTCATTATGTACGCTGGAAAGAAATAGTTGAAAGTATATGTATGATGATATGGTCATCGTACATATACGCCTAACTTAACACGTGTTCGCTCTCGATACAAAAAACTGTCCGGGAGACGGCAATCGCGTCAAATTGAAATTCCGCCGATAAATGACATTTTCCCCTCAAATTATGTAATCTGTAGGGGCGTTTGTCGGTCAGTGTCTACGCGACCCGCTGAAACGCCCGCAATTTGCTGGCCATTTTCAACGGGCGTCTCACGAGACGCCCCTACATTTTCGCAATTTTCGTAGCGAACCGCTCATTATGATTTTGATGCGATTGCCCTGCGGGTGAGGTCAATCAACCTTAAAATGCTGCCGGCCCTCTCCGCCTAAACCCCCCAAACCAGCTCCAGACCCAGCAGCATCGTCAGCAGCGCCACAATCGTCATGCCAGCGCCCACCCGGGAAAAATCGCTGAATTTGTAGCCGCCAGGCCCCATCATCAAGATATTCACCGGATGCGAAATGGGCGTGATGAACGCCAGCGAGCAAGCCATGGCCACCGCCACCGCCATCGCCCGCGGGTCGATGCCCATTTGCAGCGCGGCGTTGATGGCGATTGGACCGACCAGCAGCGGTGTCACTTGCCCGCCGATGACTTGTACAACCAGCATCGTTATCAAGGCGATGACCGCAAACAGCAAAAGCGGGCTGGCGCTCATCATACTCGATTCCAGGAACGCGCCGACGCGGTCAGCCAAGCCGGTCTCGGTGATGGCGAGGCTGAGGGGCAGCATGCCAGCCACCAAAAAGATCGTCCGCCAGTCCACCGCCGCGTAGAATTGCTCCATCCTCAGGCAGCGTGTGAGAACCATAGCTGCCGCCCCCGCCAGCATGGCAATGGGCAAAGGCGCAATATGCAGGAAGGAGAGCGCCAATACGACCGCGGTGATGCCGACGGCGTAGGGCGCTTTGCCGCTTTCAATGGCCTGCGCCGAGTATTCGCCGGCCGGCAAGATGAAATTGCTGTTGTTGGCCAGGTTTTGAATGTCTGAGGATTGGCCGACGACCAGAATGGCATCGCCGACTTGCAGCGGCATCTTGCGGACATCGGTATGGAAGCTCTGTCCGTCGCGCCAAAGCGCCATCGCCAACAAGCCGGCGTCGCGGTTGAGCTTCATCTGGGAGAGCGTCCGGCCGATGGCGTTGGAACGGGGCGCAATCATGATCTCAATTGGCTCAATCGGCAACTCGCCCGCCACCGCCTGCGCGCCGTCTTCGATTAATTCGATGCCCCAAGCCAAGAGCTGCTGGAGCCGATCTTCGCGCCCGACAATCAGCAACTTATCGGCCGGGTAAATCATTTGAGTTGATTTGGGAATGGTGATCGTCTCTCGCCCGCGCCAGACAGCCGCCACCGTCAAACCCAGCTCGGCATTGATATCGCTTTCCTGCACGGTTTGGTGAGCGAGGCGGGAACCGGGCATGACGCGCGCCAACCACATGCGCTCCGCCAATTCATAGGTATCATGCAGATCGACTTGATTGAAAGATTGCGTCAGAGAAGCGCGATCGGGCAGCAAACGCCGGCCGAACAAGAGCATGTAAAGTAAACCCGCCGCCACGATCATGCCGCCCACCGGCAAGAAATCCAACATCCCCAAGCCGGCGATGCCCTGCGCGATCAGCAACTCGCTCATCAAGATGTTGGCCGTTGTGAAATAAGTCGCCATGCCGCCCACTGTTACGCCAAATGCAAGCGGGATCATCAGCTTAGAGGCGGCGACGCCGCCTTCGCGCGATACCTGCAAGACAGCCGGCAGCAGAACCGCTCCCGCCGCTACATTGTTCATAATCAAGGAAACGGCCGCCCCGGCCGACATGACCAGGGCGATGAGCTTTGCCTCGGAACCGCGTCCGTAGGTTTGAAGCTGCCGCGCCACCCACTGCATGACGCCCGTCTGCTCCAGACCGCGGGTGATCACCAGCAAGCCGATGATGGTGATGACCACCGAGCTGCTGAAGCCGGAAAGAGCGGCGTCGGCCGGAACCAACCGGGTCAGCGCGACCATAAGCAAAACGAGCAAGGCAATGACATCGATGCGCAGCCGCGTAAAAAATATCAGCCCCAACAAGACCGCAATGATAGCGATGACAGTGGTTTCAGCGCTCGTAAGCATGGCGCTCCAAGGAAATTGGCCTAAGCCTGTATTATAGCGGCGGATGGCGGAAATGACGCCCGGCGGCCTGGCGGGCGCGATCGGCAATGTCGGCGGGGGAGTGAGCCAAGACAAAGCATGCTTGAAATCCGATTGCCATGCCGATATAACATGCCGTAACTGAAAGGACCCCGCAATGACCAAGGTGACCTTCATCGGCGCTGGCAGCACCGTATTCGCCAAAAACCTGATGGGCGATATTTGGAGCTATCCCGAGTTGGCGGATGCTGCCATCTGCTTGATGGACATTGACGCCATACGCCTCCGACAGTCCGAGCAGGTGGCCGGGCATATTATCAAGACCCTGGGCAACAACCCAAAGGTGGAGGCCACCACCGACCGGCGGGAAGCCTTGCGGGGCGCCGATTATGTGATCTGCATGATTCAAGTCGGCGGATATGAGCCGGCCACGGTCATCGACTTTGAGATCCCCAAGAAATACGGCTTGCGCCAGACGATCGGCGATACCCTCGGCATCGGCGGCATCATGCGCGGTTTGCGCACGATACCGGCGCTGCTTGATATCGCGCGGGATATGGAGGCGCTCTGCCCCGACGCGCTCTTGATTAACTACGCCAACCCGATGTGCATGAATCAATGGGCGCTCAGCCGCGCGACCGATATTCGCACGGTCGGGCTCTGCCACAGCGTGCCGGGCACGGCTCATGAGCTCGCGCGCGATATCGGCCTGCCTTATGAAGAAGTCGACTACCAGGTTGCCGGTATCAATCACATGGCCTTTTACCTCAAGTTTGAACGGCGCGGGACCGGCGAGGACCTCTATCCGCTAATACGCCGCGTGTATGAAGAAGGACGCGTGCCGCCGACCAATCGCGTGCGCTATGAGATGCTCATGCGGCTCGGTTATTTTGTCACCGAGTCGAGCGAGCATTTCAGCGAATATGTGCCCTGGTTCATCAAGAATGGCGCAAATGAACTAATCAAAGAATTCAATATCCCCCTGGACGAATATATCGAGCGCTGCAAGGCGGGCATCATCAGTTGGCAACTGCTGGAGCAAGCGGAAAAAGACGGGCGCATACCCGGCGAAGCCGAGATTCTGGAAGCGTTACGCGATGTCAACCCGATGCACAAGGGCTGGACCGTGCGCAGCATCACCGCGCTAAACAAGGTCGAGCGCAGCGTCGAATATGGCTCTCTAATCATCCACAGCATGGAAACCGGCCAGGCGCGCGTCATCTATGGCAACCTGCCCAACACCGGCATCATCGACAACTTGCCGGAAGGCTGCTGCGTCGAGGCGCCCTGCCTGGTGGATGCCAATGGGATTCAGCCGACGCGCGTCGGGGCGCTGCCGCCGCATCTGGCCGCGCTGATGCAAACCAATATCAATGTGCAATCGCTGACGGTCGAGGCGGCGCTGACGGGCAAGCGCGAGCATAT
>JAJDUC010000105.1 GCA_022826865.1 Anaerolineae bacterium | reverse complement strand
GCTCCTGATCCCTTGTCGACCGGGCAATCGAAATTCGATATGAGCATACCATAGGGCAATCGCATAAAATCATAATTCTCTGTGTACTCAGTAAACGCAAGTAAGTCCTGCAAAATCTGAAGAACGGTGTAGGGGCGATTCTGTGAATCGCCCGCCGACACAAGCGCGGATTTTCGGGCGACACACAGTGTCGCCCCTACATATCGACCTTATGCTGAATTTCGCATTTCTTACTTGCATTTACTTTTGTGTTATCTGTGTTAAACAATAATGTGAAGCGATTGCGTAAAGTACACTACAGAACCCACCGAGCGCAGGCAAAGAGAGCGATGAAAGCGGCAGTGATTCTTGCCGGGCAATCGAATATGGCGGGGCATGGCCATCTGATGGAGTTGGGCGATTCTATTATGCCCGCCAAAGCCAGGCTCTTCGACCTCAATCCGCGCGACGGCTTCTTCGGTCCCGAGTTCGGCTTCGCGCAGCGCTTCCTCGAATTGGCGCCGCTCGATGACCTGTGGCTGATCAAGTACGCCGTCGGCGGCAGTTCGCTGCTGGCTTGGGAGCGGGATTGGTCGGCCGAGCGCGCCGCTATCGCCGACGATGCCGACAAAGGCGCCCTGTATCCACGCCTGATCCGCCACGTCAAGAGCGTGACCGGCGGCGCAGGCCGGCATCTCCTCGCCTGCCTCTGGATGCAAGGCGAGAGCGACAGCCGCTACCAACTTGCCGCGGCAGAGTATCAACAGAACCTCACAAGTCTGATTACGCATATCCGGGAAGACCTGCGCCAGTCAGATCTTCAGTTTGTCATGGGCCTGGTCAACCCCATGCCGGAAAGATTCGCCTTCTTGTCAACCGTGCGCGCGGCCCAGCGGCAGGCTGCCCGGACAATGCCGCATGTTTCGCTTGTCGATACCGATGGCTTGACCCGACATGCAGATGAACTCCATTACGATACGGCCGGTCAGTTGGAATTGGGACGGCGCTTCGCGGAGCAACTCTTCCAAGATCTTCCCCACATCGGCGCGGGCCGCAGACTAGGCAGCCATTGGCGCCTGTGTTAGCATGGCGCGATTATTTCTACGAGGGGCTAAGCCCGTTCATGCTCGACCGACGGCGACTGATGATCATGCTGACGATCATCTTCTCGGCCGGCGTCACGCCGATCGCCATTCGCATCACGCAGGGCGAAGGCATGCCTTCGCATGTGATCGTCTTGATTCGTTTGTGGCTGGTCTCGCTCGGTTTGCTGCCACTGGCCTGGACGCGCTACCGCGGGGAACTGCGCGCTCTCACGCCGAGGCAGTGGCTCCTGTCCGGCATTGCCGGTTTCTGGCTGGCGTTGAATCTGCTCATGCTCTTCGTCGCGCTGGAATACACCAGCGTCTTGATGACCAGCCTGCTGCGGCGCACATCGCCGATGTGGATCGTTCTGCCGGAGATATTCATCTTCGGCGTGATATTCTCGCGCCGCTTTTGGCTCAGCCTCGTCCTGACGCTCCTCGGCGTCGCCCTGGTCGGCCTGGGCGGTTTGAGCGCCATCGAAGCGGGCAGCGACCCGCTTCTGGGCGGCGCCCTGGCGATCTTCGGCTCCTTCTGCTTCAGCGTCTATCTGCTCATTGGTCGCCAACTCAATAATGTGATCCCGCCGCTGCTCTACAGCTTCCTGGTCTTCTTCAGCGCGGCCCTTGTCATCACGGTCTTCGTCGTCGGCACAGGCACGCCGTTGGTCGGCTATACTGCCAACGCCTATGTCTGGGCCGTCGTTGTGACGATTATGGCCCAGGTATTTGGCCACATCTTTATGAACCTGGCGCTGCAGTTTTTGACGGCAACAGCCATCGCGATTGTCTTGCAGGTCGGCGTTGTGCTCAGCGCCGTCATCGCGCTCTTCTTATTCGGCGAGGCGCCTTCTCTGGCGCAGATCGTCGGCGGCGCTCTAGTCATTTATGGCGTGGTGGTCGCCACCATTGAGCAGACTCAGGCGCGCTGGAAGCATGGGGCGGGGACTTGAAAACTCGCCGTAGTTTGTATCTCACATCCCCGCTCGAATTGCTGTAAAGTATTCCGCATCAATAAAAGCCTTTGGATTACATGAGGGGAGAATATGAAACTCGAGACCAAGGCCATACACGCCGGTTACGAAAGCGATCCGACCACTCACGCGGTGGCTGTGCCGATCTATCAGACGGTCGCCTACGAATTTGACAACGCCCAGCACGGCGCTGATCTCTTCAATCTGGCAGTGCCGGGCAACATCTACACCCGCATTATGAACCCGACCAACGATGTGCTCGAGCAGCGGGTGGCGGCGATGGAAGGCGGCGTCGCCTCCTTGGCGCTGGCCTCCGGCCAGGCGGCGATACACTACTCCATCGTGAATCTGGCGGAAGCGGGCAACAACATCGTCACCGTGCCGCAGCTCTACGGCGGGACCTGGACGCTCTTCCGGCACATGCTGCCCAAACTCGGCATTGATGTGCGCTTTGCCGATGACGACAGTCCCGACGCCCTGGCAAAGCACATAGACGGCAAAACCTCCGCGGTCTTCTGCGAGTCCATTGGCAACCCGGCCGGCAACATCCCGGATATGGAAGCGATCGCCGATATGGCGCATGCGCATGGCGTGCCGGTAATCGTCGACAATACCGTGCCGACGCCGGCGCTCTGCCGACCAGTTGAATTCGGCTGCGATATCATCTTGCATTCGATGACAAAGTACATGGGCGGGCACGGCAACAGCATCGCCGGCATCCTGGTCGATGGCGGCATCTTCGACTGGGCGGAAAAGGACGAGCGTTTCTACATGTTCAGCACGCCGGAGCCCAGCTACCACGGCGTCGTCTTCACCGAAGCGATGGGTCCGGCCGCCTACATCGCGCGCGCCCGCGTTGTCGCCCTGCGCAACACCGGCTCAGCCCTAAGCCCCTTCAACGCTTTCCTGGTGCTGCAGGGCCTGCAGACTCTATCGCTGCGCATGGAACGGCATGTGGACAACGCCATGGCCGTCGCCAAGCACCTTGAGAATCACAGTCAGGTCGAATGGGTGACCTACGCCGGCCTGGAAAGCTCGCCTTACTACGAACTGGCGCAAAAATATACGGGCGGCCGTCCCTCGGCCCTGCTGACCTTCGGCATTCAGGGCGGCTTCGACGCCGGCGTCAAATTCTATGACGCGCTGCAAGTCTTCAAGCGTTTGGTCAATATCGGCGATGCCAAATCGCTGGCGGCGCATCCGGCTTCGACCACCCACCGCCAATTGACGCCGGAAGAGCAAGTTGCCGCCGGTGTCACGCCGGAGACGATCCGCCTCTGCGTCGGCATTGAGCACATTGATGACATCATCGAAGATATCGAGCAGGCCTTGGCCGCGGCCCGCTAAAGGCTTTTCAGCGCTCCCTTTTCGCAATACGACGGCAAGGGAGCCATCCGGCATAAACTCGAAGGCAATCGCCCCTCCCTGGTTACGGGCTGACGAGGGGACACGTTTATGTTTCAACATAATCGTTTGTCAGCAATCAGTGTAATGGGTATCCAGAGTCCGCGCCTGATGACTTGATCGTGAAAGAACTGTAGCCCCTCTTTGAAGAGGCTCCACTTGCGCCGCCA
>JAJDUC010000046.1 GCA_022826865.1 Anaerolineae bacterium | reverse complement strand
TGCGCTGATAAATGACAATTTCCCCTCACATTTCGTAATCTGTAGGGGCGTTTCGCTGAAACGCCCGCAATCTGCAAGCCATTTTCAACGGGCGTCTCACGAGACGCCCCTACACTTTCGCAATTTTCGTAGCGAACCGCTCATTATGATTTTGATGCAATTGCCCTGGGCCGCGCTTGCAGACTTAGAACAATAGTGCTATACTGCCTTCATTAGCAAAATCAGGTTGGGAACACTACACTTAGGCAGACTCCTAGATAAAGCGAGACGGCAGCGATGGCAAAGACCAGACAAGCGGTGAAACAAACGCAAGTATTCGAGAATCAGGACAGCGCGGCCCGCCAAAAAGCGCTCGACGCCACCCTGACCGATATCACCAAACGATATGGGGATGGCACGATCTTCAACCTGGGCGCCGGGAGTCACCTGCAGGTTGAGGCGATCCCGACCGGTTCCCTCGGCATTGACATCTCGCTTGGCGTCGGCGGTGTGCCGCGCGGCCGCATCACGGAGGTCTATGGGCCGGAAAGCTCGGGCAAGACCACGCTCTGCCTGCATGTCGTGGCCGAGGCGCAAAAGACCGGCGGCATATGCGCCTTCATCGATATGGAGCATGCCCTGGACCCGGCCTATGCCGGCAAAATCGGCGTCGATATCCAGCAGCTCTATGTCTCCCAGCCGGATACTGGCGAGCAGGCGCTGGAAATCACCGAGCACCTGGTGCGGTCGGGCGCGCTGGATGTAATCGTTGTGGACAGCGTGGCGGCGCTGGTGCCCCGGGCCGAGATTGAAGGCGAAATGGGCGATTCGCATGTCGGCTTGCAAGCGCGGCTGATGAGCCAGGCGCTGCGCAAGCTGGCCGGCGCCATCAAGCAATCCAACGTCTGCGTCATTTTCACCAATCAATTGCGCGAGAAAGTCGGCGTGATGTTCGGCAGCCCCGAGACGACGCCGGGCGGCCGCGCCCTCAAATTCTACGCCAGCGTCCGCATCGACATCCGCCGCATCCAGCAGATCAAGCACAGCGGCGATATCGTCGGCAACCGCACCCGCGTCAAGATCAAGAAGAACAAGGTGGCCGCGCCCTTCAAGGAATGCGAGTTCGACATCATGTTCAACGCCGGCATCAGCAAGTCGGGCGAGATCATCGATATCGGCACCGAGCTCGGCGTCATCGACAAGCGCGGCGCCTTCTATCGTTATGGCGATGATCTGTTGGGGCAGGGCCGGGAGAATGCCAAGAAATTCCTGGGGAGCAACGGGCGCATGTCGGATGTGATTGAGGAGAAGATTCGGCGGGCCTTCGGCTTGCCTGCGCCGGCTGAGGCGGCTGGGGGGGGGTAGCAGTCGTGGCTTTAGCGAATAAATGATTCGCTACGACTCTATCGAGGAGAACTGTCAATGAAATCTCGAGAACGCACGGCTGTTTTTCCGCATACGGTTGCGCCAGCTTATCCAGAGGAACGTATTCGTACTTCACTGGGAGTGGCTTATTGGGCTGAATCAGCCAGCCTAATGAAAGAGCAGATTGAGGACCAGAGCGTTGATTTGATAATGACGAGCCCTCCGTTTGGGCTTGTGCGGAAAAAAGAGTATGGGAATGCTGACGCTAGCGAATACCTGGATTGGTTTCGACCTTTTGCCGGGCAATTTGTCCGTGTGCTAAAGCCGCAGGGTTCGCTGGTAATTGACATTGGAGGCGCGTGGAACGCAGGTAAACCGACAAAGAGCTTATACCAATATGAATTGTTACTTACTCTCTGCAAAGAGTTTGACTTTCATCTGGCGCAAGAATTTTTCTGGTGGAATCCTTCCAAGTTGCCAAGCCCCGCAGAGTGGGTAAACATAAGGCGCATTAGAGTAAAGGATGCCGTCAACAATATCTTCTGGCTTTCCCGCACTCCCTTCCCCAAGGCAAGCAATCGGCGTGTGCTAACGCCCTACAGCAAGAGCATGGAAGGACTGCTTGAATCAGGTTACCGCGCCAAAAAGCGTCCTAGCGGTCACGAAATCAGTAAGAAGTTCTCGACTGACAACGGCGCTGCAATACCACCGAATCTAATTGCTGTGGCGAATACTGAGAGCAACTCGCATTATCTGCGATACTGTAATGAAAATGATTTGCCGATACACCCGGCCCGATTCCCCGCGCTGATTCCGGAGTATTTTGTGAGATTTCTTACGGATCGTGACGATTTAGTGTTTGATCCTTTTGCCGGTAGCTGCGTCACTGGCGAAGTGTCGGAAAGGCTTGGCCGCAGATGGATTTGCAGTGAAATAGACGAGAAATATCTTCTCGGCGCAAAAGGGCGTTTTGTGAGCTCACCATCGCCTAAGCAATTGCGTTTCACTGGCACGAAGATTGAGTCGTATAACGTACAGCGGCCAGGGGCGCTTTGGGACGACAACCCTCAGGCGCCGCTTCCGCCGGATGGGGGACGTAGCCGTCCCAAGAAACAATGATAAGTTGCTACTTTAGGTATGCCACCTACACCTAGACCAATCATAAGCCGCGCTATCCTTGACGCCATACATGAATCCGGCGCTGTGGGAATGTTTGCAAAATCGTCGTCAGCGCATCCTCGCAGGTATCTCGTAGCGCGAAGTAATCAACATAGTTCTCTTTGGGTGTATTGCTGGGGGCTAACGCATGGCGGACGGGAATCCCTGCCTAAGGAATATCGTATTCAGTTGACTTCCGTGTCCTCTCCGCTTCCTATGAACCCAGATGGGCATACGATCCTGTTAGGCTATGAGCCGGATCGAGCTGTTTTTGCAGGTTTTGATTTGTAACGACATCGAACGTTTACCGGCAGGTCGCCTTCAGTTCAAGTCTCCATTTCGACGCTTAACAATGCTCTCCAACATGGTCTGGCATTTCAAACGAAAGCCAACAGTGAAATCGCGATTGGGATAAGAAGCGATCTTTTGCTGTTCTATTGCGAGCACGCGCGCGAGCTGCACCGATTGGGCGACGAATCGGCATATCTTGAAACCGCCGAGCGTGCAGTAACGACCCAGGATATCGCTGACGGTGAGATTCTGAAACTGCCAGAAGAGAGACAGCGGATAATACGTGAAACTGCGCGCTGGTCGCGTTCGTCGTCATTTACTAAGCAGGTCTTGAACGCGTACGACAACAGATGCGCAGTTACAAGGCGTAAGCTCAGGCTTGTCGACGCCGCTCATATTCTCCCGGTCAAAGCGGGCGACCAAAGCATCGATAACGTTCGCAATGGAATCGCGCTGTCTCCGACATATCACCGAGCCTTCGATAGCGGACTGATTTTCTTGGACAATAGCATGGTTATGCGACTAAATGGCGCAGCTGCCGAGGATTTAGTTCGACAAGGTCTGGATTCCGGTATCGATAGTTTCGCTGCGCACTTGGGGAAAATCCACCTTCCCTACAATCCGGAACAGCGCCCGAACCCATACTTCATTCATCTTGCAAACAGTTTTAGAGGGCTAAGTTAAGTTGAATCATGGCTTGCAAGTCACAATGAAAGAGCAGCGGTTGAGGCTCGGGGAGTCCGGTGCTAAATCTCTTACTCCCCCCGTTGCGCTTTCCACTCCGCCTCGCTCACCAGCTTCCCGTCCGTCACATCGCTGCCGGTGTAGCGCTTGTTCTTGTCAAAGTACAACTCCACCTCGGCCTGAAAGGGGCAGCGCGCCGCGCTCGCCAGCTTGCGGCACCAATAGGTTTTGCCGTCATCGGCGCGCGACAGGTCATTCAGCGGATCCACGCGGATCCGCAGGATCTCCTTGCACATCTTCGGCTGCACATAAAAATAGATGCCGCGATCTTCCGCGCCGCCGCCGCCGAACAAGCTCTTGAGGAAATTCATCGCCCTTCCCCTTTCGGAATCCCTGAGCTGCCAGATTAGTTTTCATTATAGCGCTAACAGATGCGCCAGCGACCGCTAAGAGTTCCTACGCTGGAGTGGGAGACTTGGTAGGGCGCCTCTGCAAATTCAGCGCTCTTAACAGCGGGGCAACTGCATATCCCAGGCTTCCAGATTGGCCATGAACCGATGCGCGGTCATATCCAGGTGCACCGGCGTCACGCTGACGAAGCCGCGATGCACCGCCCAGACATCGGTGCCGATTTCGTCGGTATTGGCGGTCGGCGGCTCGCCCTCCACCCGCAGGACGCCCGCCGCCACATCCACCAGCCTGTCGCGATAAATGCGCACACCCTGTCGCGTCAGGCGGATGCCGCGCAAGTCCTCCAGTTGCTCGACCGGCGGCACATTGACATTCAGGATCGTATAGGGCGGCAGGCCCTGTTTGAGGATCATCTTGACGATAGCCGGCGCTACAAGCGCCGCCACGCGATAGTGGCAGAGGCTGTCGGCGTCAGGCCGCGCCAGGGAGAAGGCGACGGCGGGAAGGCCATGGATTGCCGCTTCCAGCGCGGCCGTGACCGTACCGCTGTATGTCAAGTCCTGGCCCATGTTTTCGCCGCGATTGATGCCCGAGACCACG
Organism: Anaerolineae bacterium; assembly: GCA_022826865.1. GTDB lineage: Bacteria > Chloroflexota > Anaerolineae > Aggregatilineales > Phototrophicaceae > UBA6055. The sequence continues at coordinate 20,071 of JAJDUC010000046.1, read as the reverse complement.
ATATCGGGCGCGCCGTCGACCAGGCCCAGCAGAGAAAGCGCGATGCAATCCGCCGGCGAGCCGCCAACTGCCAGCGCGGGGATGCCGTCGCCGATGGACTCGCGGGTATAGGCGATGTCCTGAAAGAGCGTGATTTTGTGGCCGCTCGCGCTTTGATTGATCGCTGGAGCGCAAACTTGAACGGCGCCCAGGCCGCGCATTGCCTCCGCCAGCGCCAGCAGGCCGGGCGCGTCATAGCCATCGTCATTGGTCACAAGTATGGAAGTCACAGACTGCCGCCTTCCCGCAGCGTTTAGCGATTGATTTGAATAATGAATGCCTGGATTGCCCGGCCGGCGTCGGGTCTCGACGCTAGTTGCAATTGCCCCGCGCCAAGGTGAACGGAATGCTGTCGATATTATCTTGCTCGTCAGTTTCGGCAACGTGGTTGCCGCTGTCAACCGTGACGCGCAGGGTTTGTTCTTCTCCGACGTGAAGCGAGAGCGTCAAATTAAGGGTCAGGACTTCTTCCTCCCCCGGTTGGAGAATGCGAAGATTGTGCAGCTGTTCTTGCCCGGTCAGCGCTTCACCACTGCTGTTCAGAATGGCTTCCGCGTTGACCCAGGCGCCGGTCAAGGGCGAAGCATTGCCGCGGTTGCTGATGCGGGCGAGCGCATCAAAAGGCTGATTGCAGGTGATGGCGTCGGCGATCAGCAATTCCTCCAGCACGAGGTTCACGCCATTTTCCGGGGCCGTATTCGGGCCCGTCTCCACCGGCACGCCGGAGATATCGCCGGAGGGGCTGACCAAATCCGAATAGATCCAAGCGTTGTCAAGATCGGCATAGCTGATGCGATACCAGTCCCGCGCCGGGTTGACGGCCACAATAAGGACTTGCTCGTCTTTGGGCAGACTGCCGAGCAACTCATGCGCTGTGCTGGGACCGAGGCGCAGATTCGACGGCTGGATGACCGTGCCGGGGACCTGGCTTTCGCCCTTGACCGCCGCGGGCTCGGGCGCGGTCGGCTGGGCGTCATCGTCCCGTGGCTCGTCCGCAGCGGTTTCTCCCATGTTCGTCGGCCCTGTCTCGGCGGGCTCCCCGGCTGCTTCGCCGGTTTCATCGGCGATCACCAGGATGTGCACGTCTTCGCGGGCGGAGGCGCCATCGCCCCGTTCCGCCAGGACGGAGATCTTGTGCTGGCCGATGTTGCTCGTTGGCCAATCAATGGTCAGCGGCAGCACGGCCGCCATCGATTCGTTAGGATCCAGCTTTTCCCCGAGCAGCTGATCATCCAGCAGCACGGCGATCCGCGCGAGATCCGGCCCGGCATTCTCCACCCGAGCTTGAACTATAACGGTCGTGCCGACGAGGTATGTCTGGTTCGGCAAAGGCGCCGCAATGTGAATGACCGGGGGGCCTTCAAAACGAGCTGGCGCGCCTGCCCCCGCGCTGTTCAAATTGCAACCGGCGCTGGCCAGCGCGACTAGAAGCGGCAGCAGCCAAGTCACGATGATCCTTCGGAAAACGGCGCACGGTGGCATTCGGGATCTCCAGCGCGAATTGCGCTCTAGCGTACACAACTTTAACAGAATTCGGCTCAGATTGCGAATATCTCCAACCTTCCTTTTGCCTACTGCGCGCGGAGACAGTAATCGTTCTAATAATATAAACGTATCTAAGAATACTTATCTTATTTTGGATATGACGATTCTTCGCCAGGGGCGCCGGCACTGTCGCGGGGCTGCGAGATTGTGTACCATTAGCTTAGGCATCGCGCGTCAGGCTGGCTATGAATTCAATTGCGCTATTTGAAGGCAAGCGCATCATCCTGGGTGTTTGCGGCAGCATCGCGGCCTATAAGGCAGTTGATCTCGCCAGCAAGTTGACTCAGGCTGGGGCTTTGGTGGATACAGTGATGACCGAGGCGGCGCAACGCTTTGTCACGCCGCTTAGTTTTCAGGCGGTGACCGGACGCCCGGTATACAGCGATATGTGGCGCGCGGACGCCGACGGCGGGTTGCCCAACCATATCGCTCATATCGGTTTGGCGGAGGCGGCGGATCTGCTGCTTGTCTGCCCGGCGACCGCCAACACTCTGGCCAAGCTGGCGCATGGCTTGGCGGACGACTTGCTTTCGGTGACGGCGCTGGCTGTTGACTGTCCGCTTGCGCTGGCGCCGGCGATGGACGGCGCCATGTATGAAAGCCCGGCCCTGCAAGGAAATCTGGAGATCTTGCTGGGGCGGGGCGCCCAGTTGATTGAGCCGGAAGCGGGACGCTTCGCCAGCGGCCTGGTCGGGACGGGGCGCCTTCCCGAAACAAGCGTCTTGATCGGGCGCCTGCGGCGCATCATCGGCGCTGACGGCGAACTCGCCGGCCACAAGCTGGTGGTCACAGCCGGCGGCACGCGTGAAGCGCTTGATCCCGTGCGTTTCATCAGTAATCGCTCAACCGGCAAGCAGGGCTATGCCATCGCCCAGGCCGCCATCGACGCCGGCGCGGAAGTGGTTTTGATCTCCGCTACCGGCTACCTCGCCCCGCCGGTTGGCGCGACCATGGTGGCGGTCGATTCCGCCCAATCCATGCTGGAAGCCGTGCTGGAGAATATCAGCGATTCCTCCGCCCTGGTTATGGCGGCCGCCGTTGCCGATTATCGGCCGCAAGCGGTCTCGGAACAGAAAATCAAAAAATCGCAAGCTGACCTGAGCTTGCCGCTGGTCCGCGCGCCCGACATCTTGATGGCGGTGAAGGCGCAGCGGGGGCAAACCGGTTATCCGATGATCGTGGTTGGTTTTGCCGCCGAGAGCGAGAATCTGGTGGAAAATGCCCGAGGAAAACTACAGGGCAAGGGGCTGGATCTTCTGGTCGCCAACGATATCACCGCTGCCGATGCCGGTTTCGCTGCCGATACCAATCGCGTCGTCGTGCTCGATATGGATGGCGGCATGCAGGCCATCGATCTCAGGAGCAAAGCGGATATCGGCGCTTATATCGTCGAGAGGATTGGCGGCCTGCTGAATTAACCGGCCGCTCCCGGCTTTAGCCCAATTGACTCAATTCAGAGATCGCCAGGCAATGCGCTATGTAGCTGGAAAGCGTCTGGCGGCAGCCGATCTGATAATAGGCGATCAAATCCGGAACGCCGGCGCCGGCGAAACCATCTTGTTCGTAGTTGACGCGCGTCCCGTCGCCCGCCGCGGAAAACTGCAGAGTTATGATAGTTTCACCCGGCCAGTTGGGATCGCGCCAAGTGTAGGCAAGCGCCGACGGCGGTTCCCAGCGCTGAATGCGGCCAATTGTATAATCGCTGCCGTCGGCGAAAGTCTCGTAATAGCGGCCGCCCGGCTGCGCTTCAAACTGGATGCTCAGCGGCCGCGTGGACGCCGGCGCGAAGCTGTAGGGAAAGACCCCTTGCCGCGGCCACCATTTGTTCATATGGCCGACGAAGACATCGAAAGCTTGCTCGGGTGGCAGTGGAACGCTTACTTCAAGTATTACATCGGGCATGGTATCGCGGCTGCCTAACATTCATGGCGTTACGGTGGACGCTTACCATTCCGCAACGATATATTCGAATTCCAGCCTATCCATCATGTTGCGCCTGATCTTTTTCAAGTACGCGCTTCAAGGCCGCCCCGCCGTCCGAAGCGATGAATCTTGGCGACATCTTGACAGCAAGTTTGCCTTCAAGGGGCTCTTTCATATAATCTGACAAGTCGTCCGTTAAGAATTGGATGACTTGGAGCTTCTCGTCCCGATCAAGCCCTTGCAACTCATCCAAGAGCCTGCGCGCGATCATGATTGTCCTCCCGGTCCATGCCTGGACGATTCTACCATATTTTGAACGCGCCCGAACGCGCGGTAATGTATCCATTTCGGTTGAAATAGTCTGGTAGGGGCGATCCGGCGGATCGCCCGACGGGTAAAACAGAATCGAAATTGGGCGACTCACCGAGTCGCCCCTACCAAATCGTCGGCATTTAAAGAAATTCAACCGTCTCTGATACACTACCGAACGCGCAGCCGCTTGCTAGGGCGCGACAATCTCGGTTACACTCCAGACTGCAGAATCCGCCCATACTCACACCGAAGCGAAACGGAAACCCGCCATGTTCGAAGACGTTCAGCAAGTGACTGCCGCCCTCGGTGAAGAGCAGTACATCGTCAGCGATGAGATCGCGACGGTGGTATTCCTGGCGGGCAAACTGGGCAAACCGCTCCTGGTCGAAGGCCCGGCCGGCGTCGGCAAAACCGAATTGGCTAAAGCCTGGTCCGGCGCAACGGACAAACCGCTGATTCGCCTGCAGTGTTACGAAGGGCTGGACGAAAACAAAGCGCTCTACGAATGGGAATACGCCAAACAGATGCTTTATACGCAGTTGCTGCGGGATAAGCTGAGCGATCTGCTGGCGGCGGCCGAAACGCTTCGGCAAGCCGCCAACCGGCTGGGTGAAGAAGACGATGTCTTCTTCAGCGAGCGTTTTCTTTTGGCGCGCCCCTTGCTCGCCGCCTTGCTCAGCGACGAACCGGCCCTGCTGCTCATCGACGAGATCGACCGCGCCGATGCCGAATTCGAAGCCTTCTTGCTGGAGATCCTCAGTGACTTCCAGGTCTCCATCCCGGAGTTGGGCACGGTGAGCGCCCGGCATCACCCCAGTGTGGTTTTGACCAGCAATAACACTCGGGAACTTTCAGAAGCGCTCAAGCGCCGCTGCCTCTATCTCTTCGTCGACTATCCCAGTCATGAAGCCGAACTGAATATCGTCAAGATGCGCGTGCCCGAATTGAATGACAAGCTGGCGCGGCAAGCCGTCGATGTGGTGCAAGGCATGCGCCGGCTGGATTTGAAGAAGAACCCGAGCGTCTCCGAAACCATCGACTGGGCGAAAGCTCTGGTCACGCTCAATGCCGACAGCATCGATCAGAATACGCTCGAGACGACGCTGACGGTGCTGCTCAAACATGAAAGCGATGTGCAGAAGGCGCGCCGCCAAATGACGCGCGGCGACGACTATCAGGGGCGCGGCCGCCGCTCCGACTGGAACTAGGCCTGCGCCACGACGCTGACAGATTCACTGGAATCTACTAGAATAGCGGAACCGTATCCGCGTTCAGCCTGGCGAAACATGAGCCTGTCCCGAAATAGCGCCGTAAACTCGCGCGAGCTTGCCAATCGCTTGTTTCGCGCGCCTCTATGCCTTTACAAGTTGGGTTGGGGTCCCGCCATCAACTGGATTCCGCTCTTGATTCTAACGACCAAGGGCCGCCAGAGCGGTTTGCCGCGGCATGTTGTGGTTGAATACCGGCGGCACGGCAGCAAATATTACATCTTTTCCGGCTGGGGCGCGGAAGCGGACTGGTATCGCAACATCCAGCAAGATCCGCGAGTCACCATTCAGCACGGCGCCAATGTCTGCGGCGCCAGGGCATCCCGCGTGGAGGACCCGGCGGAGGCGCTGCGCGCCCTGTATATGTTCAGTCGCAACTCCTGGATATACGAGACGCTTTTCGCCCGCATGACAACAGCGCAGGCGGCCGACCTCAATACCCTCACCGAAGTCGTCGAAGAATTCACGGTCCTGCGCCTTGACCCGACTGAGGAGGCGGCGGAACTGCCGCCGATCGAGCCATTCAGCGAGGCGGTGCGGCAAATGGCGACGATTTTTGTTCTGCTGCTCGGCCTGCGGCTTGTCGTCTCCCTGCTGCGCTCAATCATCGCCGACCGCGGAGACGAGGCGCCCGCCTAAGGCTTCGGCCTGCGTCCAGTCAGCTTCGGACGTCAAACTCGACGCCCTGCGCCAGCGGCAATTCCGCTGAGTAATTGATCGTATTGGTTTGCCGGCGCATGTAAGCCTTCCAGGCGTCCGATCCGGATTCGCGCCCGCCGCCCGTCTCCTTTTCGCCACCGAATGCGCCGCCGATCTCCGCGCCGCTGGTGCCGATATTGACATTGGCGATGCCGCAGTCCGAGCCGGCCTGGGAGAGAAAAGCTTCAGCGCTCGCCAGATCCCGCGTGAAGATCGCGCTCGACAAACCCTGTGGCACAGCGTTGTGCAGCGCGATTGCCTCGTCCAGTGTCTCGTATGCCATGATGTAGAGGATTGGCGCAAAGGTCTCTTCGCAGACGAGCGGCGTTTGCGCGGGCATGCGTATGATCGTCGGTTCGACAAAATTGGGGCCGATCTCCCGCAAGCGCCGGCCGCCGGACAAGACCTTCCCGCCATCGGCTTCCGCTTGCGCGACCGCCCGCATCATCGCCGCTGCAGCGCCCTCGTTGATGAGCGGTCCCATGAGCGCGGCTTCGTCCAGCGGGTCGCCGATCGGCACAGTACGGAAAGCGCGCGCCAAGCGATCGCTGAGTTCGTCAACGATCGAGCGCTGGACAATCAGACGCCGAGTTGTCGTGCAGCGTTGCCCGGCCGTCCCCACCGCGCCGAAAACGATCGCGCGCGTCGCCAAGTCCAGGTCGGCGTCTTCGCGCACGATAATGCCATTATTGCCGCCCAACTCAAGCAGGCAGCGCCCCAAGCGCGCGGCGGCGCGCTGCGCCACGTGCCGGCCCACGCGGATCGAACCAGTGAAGCTAATCAGGGGCAGGCGCCCGTCGTTAATCATGCGCTCGCCGACCACGTCGTTCTTGCCGATGACAAGGTTGAAGACGCCGGAAACGCCGTGCGTCGCCATCACTCGGTTGCAGATGCGCTGCACGGCGATGGCGGTCAGGGGCGTGCTGGGCGAGGGTTTCCAGATCATGGTATTGCCGCAGACAGCCGCGATCGCCGCGTTCCAGGACCAGACGGCGACTGGAAAGTTGAAGGCGGTGATGACGCCGATCGGGCCCAGCGGATGCCACTGCTCGTACATCCGGTGGCCGGGCCGCTCCGAGTGCATGGTCAAGCCGTAGAGCTGTCGCGACAGACCAAGGGCGAAATCGCAAATGTCGATCATCTCCTGCACTTCGCCCAAACCTTCGCTGCGGATCTTGCCATTTTCCAGCGTGACCAACTCAGCAAGCGGCTCCTTGTAGTCGCGCAGGGCATTGCCCAAATCGCGAATGACCTCGCCGCGCTGCGGCGCCGGCAGCATGCGCCAGGTTTGGAACGCGGCCTGCGCCGCCGTCGCCGCGCGGTCATAACTGGTTTCCGTCCCTTGCATGACCGTCGCGATCACTTCGTTGTTTGCGGGATTGATTGATGGCAATTCAGCGCCATCCGCGTCATGAAGCCAGCCGTCGGCGCCGCTGTAGACGCCGGCGTTCACGGGCTTTATCCCAAGTTCGCGCAGTAGCTCTTTCATGTTCAGCACCCCCTGTCTAATCAACCCGGCGACTTGAGATAGAGCGGCATGACGCGCTCGGCCGGGAAGGCCCCGGCGTCCGGCGCGCGCAGGCGGCGCCAGGCGATCTCCGCCAGAAAGCCGGCGCGCCGCAGATTTGCCGCCGCCGGCCGCGTCTCGATGCGCGCGCCCGCGTCTTGCGCGGCGCGGATCTCCGCCCGGGCCGCCACCGAGATTTCGCCGCTGATCAAAGTCGGTCCCTTGCAGCTGGCAATCAATTCAGCCCAGCGGTCGATTTGCGGCGGGCCCTGCGCGGCCCAGGCGCCGCGCGCTTCCCGATACGGCGCCCAAATGACGCGATCGCGGCCGGCCGCCACCGTGGCGATCAAGGTGGCATCGGCGCGCGCATGCCCCTGCGCTGCAACCATGATTTCCAGTGTGCTTACCGGCGCCAGGGGCAGGTTGCGGGCCGCCGCCATGCCTTTCGCCAGGGCGACGCCGATGCGTACGCCGGTGTATGAGCCCGGCCCAACCGCGACTGCCAAAGCGCTTAGGTCGTCGGCGCTGATCTCAAGCTGCGACAGCATCTGCTCAACCAGCGGCGCCAGGAGCGCGCTGTGCCGCCGCCCGGCCCGCATTGTGTGTTCGGCCAGGAGCGCCTCGCCATCGTGCAGAGCGATGCTGAGAACCTGTGTCGATGTGTCTATGGCGAGCAGCATCTTGCCGTCCGATGCGCGCTAGACGGCCGCGGCGATTTGACGCCGCCAGGTCTCGCCGAGGGCGCAGGGGCGTTCGCCCTGGGCCTCGATGTTGAATTCGCGCTGTTGCCCCGGGCGGTGGGCGATATCGACCCACAGGCGCTGCGCGGGCAGGGCATCGGCAATGCGCTCGGCCCATTCCAGGATGAGGATGTCGTCGGCGGCCAGATAATCCTCCAAGCCCAGGCTATGCGCGTCGTCCGCGCCGGCAATGCGATAGAGGTCGATGTGGATGAGGCGCAAATCGTCGCCGGCGCGCTCGTGTTCATGCACGAGGTTGTAGGTTGGGCTGGTTAATGGCCGGTCCGCGCCCCAGCCGAGGCCGATGCCGCGGCAGAAAACCGTCTTGCCCGCGCCCAGCGGCCCGGAAAGAGCGACGACATCGCCGGCGCCCAGCAATCGGCCGAGCGCTGCGCCCAGCGCTTCGCTGCGCTGCGGCGATGAGCTAATGGTCTGGAATTCAACTTGAGGAGGGCTTCTCATGCCCGACTCCAGAGCCGGATCCACCGGCGTTCCCGCCGGCGATTATACCGCTTCCCGGACGAGATTTGACGGTCGCGCTTGCGGCCGGAAGGGTAGTGTATCTATTTCGGTTGAAATAGTCTGGTAGGGGCGATCCGGTGGATCTCCCGATGGGTACGAACAGGATCGAAATTGGGCGACTCACCGGGGCGCGTGGACACAGCCCGTCAGTCGCCCCTAGCAAATCGTCGGTACTTGAAGAAATTCAACCGACTATGATACAGTACCGCCGGAAGCGTGACTTGACGACGTTTCAATTCGCCTTGGGTTTGAGTACATAATACGCGCCCAACTCCGCGCGCTCGAAGCGCGAGGGATTGTAGCGCTCAGCGCCGGGGGCTGATGTCACAATATAATCCGCGCGCTCAGCCAGCCCGGCCGGGTTGCGATTGTCATTGCGAATTTCATGGTATGAGGCCAGAAGATGATCCAGCGCCATGCCGATGCGATAGCTCTCGTCGATGCTGTGCCAAGCCACAACCCACCATTGGTAGGCCATTTCCGGAAACAGATCGTAGCTGATGCTGACCGCGCCCGCTTGCCCGCGGTCAGACGCGATCCAATCGGCAACGGCGTTTATGTTCATGTACAGGCCCAGATTCAGCGGCGTATGCGCCGCGCGATCATGCTGCGAGACGCGTATGATGCGGTCGAGCGGCGCGAGCGCGACGCTGATGAGGATCAGGATGATCAGGGCGCGCCGCAGCCAAGGTTGAATCGCAATGCTGACAATGGCATAGCTGCACATCAGGAATTGCAGGCCGATCAGCCCGGTATAATAGCTTGGCTGCTGTTGGGGGCCGGCGCGCGCCAGCGCCAAGCCGGAAGCGATGCAAAAGGCCAGGAGCAGCAGGAACAAGTTGCCTCCGGCCGGGGAACTGACGATTTGTTCGCGGGCAAGGCGCCAGCCTTGTTGAAAGCGCGATTGATCGGTTTGGCGAGAACGGAAGTCGGCCCGCCAGCCGCGTATGCAGCGCAGAAGCGCATGAGCGATGCCGAACCAGAAGCTGGCTTCCAGCAGCGCGCGCAGCAGTTGGCTGAGAAGGTAGAGCGACGGCTGAAAGGCGCGCAAATTCGCCAGGTCGCCTTGGAAAAGCAAACGCATGCTCTGTATCAGTTGCAGCGGAATGCTCGCCAGCCAAGTGATGCCGCGGACGAATCGCGACGGCTCGGCTTGCCGCGTCTCGCCCGATGGCGCTGACTCTTGGCCCTCCAGCGGCGCTTGCTCGGCGGCAGCCCGCGCCTCCGGCTTCAGGTGGGCGAATTCCGACAGCGCTTCCGGGCTGATGCGGCTGCGCTGGGTGAAAAAGGCGCGAAGATCGACGAAGTCGCTGCGCGCCTGTATGCTCATATAGGGCGCGAGCATGACGGCCGAAACAAGAAGGCCGACGGCCAGACCGCGCCTGGGCGCTGGCATTCGTAAAAGCAGCCACATAAGCAGCAGCGCGGCATAAAGCAGGACAGCCGAGAAGTGGGTCATAAAGGCGGCGGTGCCGATGATCCAGCTCAGGGCGACCTGCCAGCTACGGCCTTCGCATTTCCAAAGATACAGGCAATAGGCGAAAGCGACATAGAAGACCGGCAATTGCATTTGCGCCCAGGCGGTGTAAGCGCTGCTGATGCCGGTCTCGCTGAAGGTGAAGAGCGCCGCGGCGATCAAACCAGCGCCGGGGCTGAAAATTCGGCTGCCGAGAAGGAACAGGAGCCATGTGCCCAGCAGGTTGAAGGCGAGCTGCGTTCCTACCAGGACGACTTGCGCATCGCGGGTGAAGAGCAGAGCGGGGATCTGCATCCAGACCAAAAAGGGCATGTTATAAGCGGCCACGCTCGAGAGGGTGCCAAGCGCCGGGAACGGGCCGCCTTCAAGCCAGTTTTGACCGCGCGCAATCAAGGGCGCATAGTCGGCTTCCCAAGCCAGCAGTTGGGAAGCGTATAGCTTGACAGCCGCGCTGATGAGCAGAATGGCGAAAAGCAGTATCCGGTTGCGCCAGCGCGCGCTATGTTCAGACATGCTTGCTGCTTTCACAATCTGTCACCCGGGAATTATATCCGGAATTGGCGCCCGGCCGAAGCGGCCGCCGGATCGCTTGAGCGCCCCGCGCAGTTGCACTATACTGGCAATCAGGACCGGCGAGAAGCTTGCGCATATCGAGGACGCATGAATCAAAAGAAACGCGTTCAAGCCCTGGAGGAAACCTTGCGCCGGCTGGGTTTGGTGGTCGATGGCGTCAAGACCAGCGTAGTTGTGAATCAGGATGGTTTTGCCATCGCGGCTTGCCCGCAAGAGGCGCGCAAAGCGGTGACGGATGGCGCGCTGAATACGGAGCATGTGGCGGCGGTTTCGGCGACGCTGGCCGGCCTCGGGGAACGCTCGCTGGAGCAACTCGCGCAGGGCGGCATGGGCCGTATGCTCTTGGAAGGGGATGCCGGCTCTCTGCTCAGCTGCCCCGCCGGTCAAGTAACCTTGGCGCTGGTGGTTGAGCCGGGCGCGAGCATGGGGCATGTGCTCTTCGCGGCGCAGAAAGCCGCCGAAGAAGTCGAGTCTATCCTGTCGGAATAGTTGGCCAAATTAATGATTCAGGTTGCGCTCCTTTGCGCTGGATCGGCGCCCGAGGCGGCTCGTTCGGCATCGGCAAAGGCCGGGTGGTAACGAACGTGACCGCGGACCTTGCCGGGCGCGCGCTCGTCCAGAAGGGCGACCATGAAGTGCTCGTGTGGACCGTCGGGCTCGACATAATCGGATGTGAAGCCCAGCGGTAAGGCCGGCTGATAGCCGAAACGTGGATAATATGCCGGACTCCCGACCAGGAAGAGCAAGGCATAACCCGCGTCTTTCATCGCTTTGACCCCCGCGCGCGCGAGGGCGGAACCGATGCCCTGTTTCTGCAGCGGCGGCGTCACGGCGATGGGACCCAAGGCCGGGAAGCGCTGTACCGATTCGTCATCAGTGACGGTGACCAGGCTGTAGGCGGCATGCCCGACTACTTCGCCATGCAAGAGGGCGACATGAGAAAGCAGCAGCGCCCCGTCGTCCCGCAATTTGTCGTTGAGCTCGCCCATTGCCGGCTGACCGAAGGCTGCCACGGTGAGAGCGAAAATGGCCTTGATGTCCGCGTAAGTTTCCGCTCGTATGGAAATTGACACGTTACTCGAGCCTGAATCGCGTATGTAGTAGCTTATGGGGATTCGGCTTTGGCGCTCTGCGTATCCGCAACGTCTTTGACAGTTAAACGACTTGCCGACGCGAGCTCAAGTATTGAAGGGCCTCGCTGAGCTCTATCAATAGAAGGCGTCACCGGATCTTGACTACCGCTGGCAACATCGGCATCTTGATCAACCGCATTATGGATGCGGTAGTTGCCAAGCTCAGCATCGCCTTTTGCGAATTCAAGCGCTTCGCGCGCGCCTTGCAGCAACCTCTTTCCCGCCGTAGTCATCGTGGTCTCCCTTTATAGGTCTCCACAAGCGCCTTCAAGACCTTCTTTAACTCATTACGCTCGCTTTGCGTCAGATCAATTCCATCGCCTTTGGCAAATACATCAAGCAGAAATACAAGGATACCAACGCCAGAATAAAAACTCACGACGCGATAGCCTCCGATTTTGCCTTTACCCCGGCCGCCAAATCTCTTCTTTCTTGCGCCACCAGTCCCCGGAATCACTTGCCCGTCTACGGGATTTCTTGCGAAGCGCGTTACTATTGTTTCCATCTCTTGTTCGGAAATGCCGTAAACCTTTTTGCTGCGAATGAATTGGGGCATTTCTACAACAGTATGCATTCGCGATTTCCTGTAGAATTGCGCAAGCAACGGGGGGCTGCAAGATATCCAGGCAATGTTCTAACGTAGTCTAGGATGTTTATCAAGATTCAACACAGTTGGTCACTGCATTCATGTCAGATCAAGCGAACGAAGAAAAATACCTCTACCTCATGACCACCGGCCACATCAGCGGCAGAGAACATGAGATCGAAATCTGGTACGTCGAACACGGAGGTTGTTATTATCTCATCTCTGAAAAGCGGGAGGCGTCGCATTGGGTGCAAAACATCGGCGCTGACCCGGCGGTAAGATACCGTCTGGGCGATGTGACCGCCGCCGGCCGCGCGTCCTTTCCTGAAGACGCCAAGCTAATTGCCGCGGTGAAGGCCAAGATGGAGGCCAAACACGGCTGGAGCAATGGCCTGGTTGTGGAAATCCGTCCGCTGGACTGAGTTCGTTTGAAACTCGTGCCGGCTCGGGAATCTCGACCCGGCGCCGATTAGCTCTGGCGTTCCAGCCAGCTTGAGTTGCCATCGCCATCGGCGATCCAGCCGCGGCCGCCGTTGCTTAATTCCGCGCGCCACCAGCGTTGTCCGCCGGCGCAAACAGGGCCGCCGACCAGTTGCATGGCGCTGCCCGGCGCCGCGCGAAATACGACCGTCGTTGCGCTTTCAGGAGAGCTGTGTAAGGCAACATCCGCCGCTTGCGCGGGTGAAATTATAGCCCAGACGCCCACCTGCAGGTCGGTCGGCGTCTGGCCCGGGCAGTTGCTATCAATCTTGAGCGACAGGCCGGCGTCCGGCGCAAATTCTGTGACATAAAAGATGCTGGCGACATAGTTGCCTTCCATGACACTGCCAACCCAAATATCGTAGAGCCCGGACCGGGCATAGTCGACGGCGATCACAGGACCGCCGCCGCCCGCGTTGTCGTCGCTGCAATGCCAGTTGCCATCCGCGTCATTGAGTAAAAGGGTCATCTGCGCCGGGCTGTACAGACCGAACCAGACGGGCGCGAGCGCCTCCTCAATGTAGACACTAAAGTCGGGCGCTTCCGCTACGTAGCCATTGCATGGCGCCGCGCTGATGAATTCGGCGATCCGATTGCGTCCGCCGCCGATGAATTGCATGGCGAAAGGGGATGGCAGAAAACCGGGCGATAGCGACGTCTCGCCGTAGAGCGGGTCGAGGGCCGGGTCGGGCCCGGTCGCGGTCGTCGGCAGCGATTCGGGGCCCGTTTCCGCAACATACAAGATCGCTTCTGCGTAGGCTTCCGCGACGTAACTGCCGATCCAGATCCGGTAGACTCCGGCTTCTGCCCGGTGCAAGACCAAGGCCGGATTCAAGCCGTTTGTATCATCATTGCAGGCCCAGCTGCCATTGGGCAAATTCACGATCAAGGTCGTATCGACCTCGCTGGCGATCAAAAAGGTGACAAGACCGAATGGCGCGCTAAGTTCCAGGGCAAAGTCCGGGTCGCGGGCGGCGTATCCCAGGCAGTTGGCGCCCAGGTTCAGCGCTTTCACGTCGATTTCGCCGCCGCTCAGCGCAGCGTATGTGAAGGGAGCGGGACTGAAACCCGGCGCCAGCGCGTGCCGGCCATAACGCGGGGCGCCCGCCGTATTCAGCGTCTCCTGCGCGGCGCTGACCCCGGCCAATAGCAGCAGAGCCAGCACAACGATGAGTTGCCGATGTTGCCCACGCGCCGATGTCACCGCGTCAGTACTCCGAAATCCACAACGTAGCTGCTTATCGTTCGCCTGTCGTCACCATCCATTATAGTGCTGATAGGAAGGCTATGGGCGCTTAGACTGAGGGTAGTGTATCAATTTCGGCTGAAATAGCCCGGTAGGGGCGATCCGGCGGATCGCCCGATGGGTAAAACAGGATCGAAATTGGGCGACTCACCGAGTCGCCCCTACCAAATCGTCGGTATTTGAAGAAATTCAACCGACTTTGATACAGTACCTGAAACGCCCACAATTTGCAGGCCATTTTCAACGGGCGTCTCACGAGACGCCCTTACATTTTTACAATTTTCGTGGCGAACGGTTCATTATGATTTTGAAGCGACTGCCCGGTTCGGCCGGGCGAAGTGTTTGCTCCCCTTTGGCAAATGTTCTACCATTAGAAGGGCAAGCTCTCCCGCAGCCGAGCAGCAAGGCGCCCGCCCATGCAGAATCGAATGATCGAGTTTATACGCGCCCTGCGCGCCGCGGGAGTCCGCATTTCATTGGCGGAAAGCCAGGACGCCATGTTCGGCGTCGACCACGCGGGCGCGCGCGACGCATTGACATTTAAGAGCGCGATGAAAGCCACCTTGGTGAAAGATCGTCGGCATCAGCCGGTATTTGATTATTTTTTTCCGCTCTTCTTCAGTAACAACAGGCCGCCACTGCAAAACATTCTGGAGCAATTGTCCGACGAGCAGCAGGAAATGCTTGCTGAAGCGCAGCGTGCGCTGACGGGTGATCTGGACGCGCTGCGGGAGCTTCTGCGGCGCTTGCTGGAAGGGCGTGAGTTCAGCGATGAAGAATTGCGGCAAATGGGCGACGCTTCCGGCTTGCCGGCCGGTGACGAGATGTACATGCGCTCCTGGTTTGAGCGGCGCATGAGCCGGCAGGCGGGCTTGTCTCAACTGGAGCGCTTGCTGGATGACCTGCTGGAAGAGCTGGCGGCTATGGGCATGAGCGAGGAGGCGCTGGCTGAACTTGAAGAGATGCTGCGGGAGAATATGCAAGGTTTGTCCGAGCAGATCTCAAATTATGTCGGCTCGTCCTTGGCCGAGCAGATGGCCGAGCGCGAACCGCGCGAACGCCCGGACTTGCTTGATGTGCCCTTGCAGCGGCTCAGCAGCGGCGATATTGAAGATCTGCGCGATGAAGTGCGGCGTTTGGCCGCCCGCCTGCGAACGCGCGCTGCCTTGCGACAGAAACGCGCCAAAGCCGGCCGCTTCGACCCGCGCCGGACCTTTCGCAAGAACATGCGTTACGGCGGCGTGCCGATGGAAGCGCAATTTCGCAAGCGCCACAAGAAGCCCAGCCTGATTCTGGTCTGCGACTTGAGCACATCCATGCGCTATGCGGTCGAGTTCCTGCTGACACTGGTCTATGAACTCTCGGATCAGGTGCGGCGCGCCCACAGTTTCATTTTCATCCATGATCTGGTTGATGTCAGCACGACCCTGGCTGAGCTGCCGCCGCGGAAAGCGGTGGCGCGCATTATGGCGGAGAACCCGCCCGGCTATTACAGCACAGACCTGGGCAACAGCCTCAACAGCTTTCGCCAGGCGCATATGCGCCTGATTGACAGTCGCAGCACCGTCATTTTCTTCGGCGACGGGCGCAACAACTACAATGACCCGCGTCTCGATATCGCCCGGGAGATGCAGCGCAAGGGCCGGCGGCTCATCTGGTTCTGTCCCGAATCCCGCCGGCAGTGGGGCACGGGCGACAGCGACATGTGGGAATACAGCATGTATGCCGATCATGTCTTCCTGGTTATGAATCTGCGCCAACTTGCCGAAGCCGTCGATCGCATCCTGGCGGACGGCTAGGGCAGGCGCTGTGATAGACTGCAGGATGATCACACATTAAAGGCGAAGCGAATCGCGTGGCTGAAACATCGACCATTCGCACAATTGAAGACATCCGGCGCCTGCGCCCACAGATCATGAAGCTTGCCCGCAAATATCGCGCGCGCAAGGTATCGGTCTTTGGCTCCTGCGCGCGCGGGGAGCTCAAGTCGGAAAGTGATGTCGATTTCCTCGTCGACTTTGAAAGCGATTTTCGTCTGACTGACATCATCCGCCTTACACAAGGCTTGGAAAACCTGCTTGGGCGAAAAGTAGATGTTGTGCCAAGACATGCCTTGCGAAAAGAGTTGAAGGAATTCGTGCTAGCCGAGATTCAGTCATTGTGAGACGAAGTCAGCTGCTGTACTGCAAGGACATTCTTGACCGTATTGCTCACATTGAAGATTGCACCGCCGGCGGGCGGGAAACCTTCATTCAAGATAGATTGCTTCAGGACGGCGTGATTCTCGCCTTTATGATAATTGGCGAAGCGGTCAAACGCTTGGACGCGGAAATAATCGCGGCGCATCCCGACGTTGTGTGGAGCGATTACGCAGGTTTCCGAGATGTGCTCATTCATCGCTATCATGACATTCTATTGGAACAAGTTTGGCTGTTCTCACAAGAAGATTTGCCCGCGCTTAAAGACGCGGTGACGGCCATGCTCTCTTTGCTGGACGATTGCGATTCCGGCGCTTGAATTCAATACATTCCACCGCGTGTTATACTCTTTTCAACTTCAGAGTGGTCGAGGTTTGATATGGCAATCCAAACCGAGCGCAAAATGACTGCCGCCGAAGCCGTCGATCGCATCCTGGCGGATGGCCAGGGCAGGCGCTGTGACAGACTGCAGGATGATCACATAGTAAAGGCGAAGCGAATCGCGTGGCTGAGACATCGACCATTCGCACAATAGAAGACATCCGGCGCCTGCGCCCACAGATCATGGAGCTTGCCCGCAAATACCGCGCGCGCAAGGTCTCGGTCTTCGGCTCCTGCGCGCGCGGGGAAATGAGCGAGGACAGCGATATCGATTTCCTGGTTGACTTCGAGGAAGACTACAGCTTGCTCGATATTGCGGGCCTTTTAGTCGGGTTGGAGGACCTGCTTGGCTGCAACGTTGACGTTGTTCCGCGGAGAGCGCTGCGCCCCTTTCTCAGAGACTCAGTGATTAGCGAAGCAGAAGAACTGTGACGAGACCGCAGGCGGAATACTGCCACGATATTTTGGACCGTATTGCAAGAATTGAAGAATATGTCTCGTGCGGACACGACACATTTATGCAATCCAGATTGCGTCAGGATGCAGTCATATTCTGCTTTCTGGTCATCGGAGAAGCAATCAAGCGGCTTGACGATTTCCATACGACATCACATCCGGACATTCCTTGGCGTTTGTATGCCCGCTTTCGTGATGTTCTCATTCATCAATATCACAGTATCGAAATTTTGATCGCTTGGAGGGCATCACAGGAAGATTTGCCCGCGCTTAAAGACGCGGTGACGGCCATGCTCTCTTTGCTAGACGATTGCGATTGAGGCGCTTGAATTCAGTACATTCCACCGCGTGTTATACTCTTTTCAACTTCAGAGTGGTCGGGGTTTGACATGGCAATCCAAACCGAGCGCAAAATGACTGTCGAAGATTATCTCGCCTGGGAAGAGCGCCAGGAAGTCAAGCATGAATACATCGATGGAGAAATCTACGAAATGAGCGGAGGCACAGGCAATCATAGCAAAATCGCCATGAAAATCGCGCTTGCCCTGGGCGTCTTGGTCAATCTGTTGGATTATTCGTTTCATAGTAGCCAAATGCGTATCCGAATCAGCGAGACCCGTTACGTCTATCCGGATTTGAGTCTCGTCCGAGGTAATGAAGCGTATGAGGATGCGAGGGAGCTATCGCTGCTGAATCCGGTTTTCGTGGTCGAGGTCACGTCACCGTCTTCCGAGACCTACGACCGCCAGGATAAGCTGGACTTCTACCTCAAGGTACCTTCTATTGAAGCCTATCTCATCGTTGACCAGGACCGTCCCCGCGTCGATCTGCTCACCCGAGCCGAAGCGGGCTGGAACGTCCGTGCATTCAACCAGCTTGACGATGTGATTCCCTTGCCGATGCTGAATTGCGAACTGCCAATGAGCGCGGTTTATAGAGATATCGAATTTGCTGGGGCCTAGCATCTTAAATGGTTTCGCGCCGCCTGCAATTCCACGGCCTTCCGCGTGTCTACGCTATAATCTTGATTACCGGTCCATAAACGAGGATTGACATGGCAATCCAAACCGAGCGCAAAATGACTGTCGAAGATTATCTCGCCTGGGAAGAGCGCCAGGAAGTCAAGCATGAATACATCGATGGAGAAATCTACGAAATGACCGGGGGGACACGTAAGCATAGTCGCATTATTATCAATTTGACCCTGGCCATTGGCAACCAACTGCAAGGTACGAATTGCGCTCTGCACAGTAGCGAAATGCGCGTTAAAGCCGGCGATAGCCGCTACGTCTATCCCGACCTCAGCGGCGTTTGCGGCGACGAACTGCTGGAAGACACTAGCGAATTGACGCTGCTAAATCCGATATTTGTGGTGGAAGTTACCTCGCCGTCTTCCTTGGCCTATGATCACGTCGATAAACTCGAATTCTACTTTCAGGCACCGTCTGTCGAAGCTTATCTCATCGTCGACCAGTCCCGGGTCCGCGCAGACCTCCATATCCGCGCCGAGACGGGACGGCATCTAAGCATATTCAGCAATCCGGACGATGTGATTCCCTTGCCGATGCTGAATTGCGAACTGCCGCTAGAGCAGGTCTATCGCGGTATTGTTTTTGAAGAGATCTGATCTCCCGCTTTGTTCCGATTTACTTCAAATCCCGCCTGTGCCAGTCGTCGCTGAAAAGATTGAAATCGGTCTCGCGCTGCGGAAACTCGGCGATGAGAGCCTCGTCAATCTCAATGCCCAAGCCGGGTTTGTCCGGCAGCGGGAAATAACCATCGACCACTTCGGGCATGCCGATTCCCACGGCTTTGACCGGCGGATCGGCGAAGTCGTTGAAGTATTCCTGGATCTTGAAGTTGGGGGTGGAAGCCGCCACCGCCAGCGACGCCATGGTTGAGCAGGGGCCGCCGACATTGTGCGGCGCCACCAGCACATAATACATCTCGGCCGTGCCCGCCAGTTTCTTCATATTCATGATGCCGCCGAAGTGCGTGATGTCGGTTTGGATGATATCGGCCGCGCCCAGTTCAAATAGCTCGCGATACTCATAAGGCGTGTGGATGCGTTCGCCCGTGGCCACGGGAATGCCCAGGCCGAGCGCCACCTCGCGCACATCGCGCAGCGCGCGCAGGTTCTCCGGCGGCACCGGCTCTTCCACCCAGGCGGGACGGAACTCGGCCAGATCTCGAATGATCTCCACGGCGGTCACCGGATTGAAGCGCCCGTGCATTTCGATCAGCAGCTCGACATCCGGCCCCACCGCGTCGTAGACCGCTTCCACCAGCGCGATCGAAAGGAGCTTTTCCTGGCGCGTGAATTCATAGAAGCCACTGCCGAAGGGGTCGAACTTCAGGGCGCGATAACCCTTTTCGGTGACTTGCCTGGCGGCCGTGTGCCAGGCTTCCGGCTTGCGCTCGACACGATACCAGCCATTGGCGTAGGCTTTGATTTTGTCGCGCGCGGCGCCGCCGAGCAGTCGATGAATCGGCTGGCCCAGGGCCTGACCGACGATATCCCAGCAGGCGATCTCCAGCAAGGCGATACCGGTCATGGCGATCTCGCCGGCGCGTCCGTAAGTCTCGCGCAGCATGCGGTAGGCCAGGGATTCACTGTTGAAGGGGTCCCGGCCCAAGGCGAAATCGGGCACGGATTCATTCAGGTAGCCGATGACCGGTCCGACGCCGCCGACCGGCCGCGCCTCGGCCCAGCCGACCAAACCGTCGTCCGTCTCCACTTTCACGAAAAGCAGATTCCGCCAAGGCGTGCCCATGACCATTGTGCTGACATTGCTGATTTTCATAGTCTATAATCCTCGGGCTAACCCCCCTCAGTCCCCCCATCAGGCTGACGAGGGGACACGTTTATGTTTCAACATAATCGTTTGTCAGCAATCAGTGTAATGGGTATCCAGAGTCCGCGCCTGATGACTTGATCGTGAAAGAACTGTAGCCCCTCTTTGAAGAGGCTCCACTTGCGCCGCCA
>JAJDUC010000112.1 GCA_022826865.1 Anaerolineae bacterium | reverse complement strand
TGGCGGCGCAAGTGGAGCCTCTTCAAAGAGGGGCTACAGTTCTTTCACGATCAAGTCATCAGGCGCGGACTCTGGATACCCATTACACTGATTGCTGACAAACGATTATGTTGAAACATAAACGTGTCCCCTCGTCAGCCTTGTGGGGGAAGGGGTTAGGGGATGGGGGCGGTGCGCATGAGCCTGGTTCAGATTCGCGGTCTCAAGAAACATTTTGATGCAGTTCGCGCTGTCGACGGCGTCGACCTGGCGATCGATCAGGGCGAGTTTCTGGTCATCCTGGGGCCATCCGGCTGTGGCAAGACCACGCTGATGCGTATGATCGCCGGCTTGGAAAAGCCGACGGCCGGGCACATAGCGATCGATGGCGCCGATGTCACCGATCTGCCCCCGCGCAAGCGGGGCGTATCTATGGTCTTTCAAAGTTACGCCCTTTATCCGCACATGAATGTCTTCAACAATATTGCCTTTCCCCTGCGCGCCCGACGGCGCGAGAAAAAACTTGACAAAGCGACGATTCACAGCAAGGTCGTGAGCACGGCGCGGCTGCTGGAGATCGATATGCTGCTGGACCGGCGTCCGCGGCAATTATCCGGCGGCCAGCGGCAGCGCGTCGCCATCGGCCGCGCGATGGTCACGCAGCCGGCCGTCCTGCTCTTGGATGAGCCGCTATCGAACCTGGATGCCAAACTGCGCGCCAACGCCCGCGACGAACTCAAGGATTTCCAGCGTTCGTCCAACATCACTGCTGTCTTTGTCACGCATGACCAGATTGAAGCGATGGGATTAGGCGACCGGATTGTCGTGATGTCCGAGGGCAAGATCCAGCAGATCGGCACGCCGCAAAGCATCTACGACGACCCGGCGAACGAATTTGTCGCCACTTTCCTCGGGTCGCCAAGTATGAATATACTCAGCGCCGACGGCTTCCGATTTGGCTTCCGGCCGGAGCACTTCCTGCCCAAGACGCTCAGCGACAATTCGGAGAATTCGCGCATCTTCCAATATTATGTGAAGCGCGTTGAATATCTGGGGTCGGACCGTCTTGTCTATGGTTATGTGCGCGGGCGCGACAGCGACTTGACCCTGGCCAAAGTCCCTTCAAATGTGCGTGTCTCGCTCAATATCGAGGAAGATTACGAATTCGCGGTACACCATAGCGACCTCAAGTATTTTGACGCGAGCACGGGCCGGCGCATTGAGCGACAGAACCTGCAGGAAGCCGTCTGATGGCGTCACTGGCTTTGCCGGCTTTTCCGCTCGACAACCGACGCCTGGTCGGCATCTTGTTCCTGGCGCCGGCGCTCATTTACATCTTGCTGCTGGTGGGTTTTCCCTTCTTTTTGGCGATCGCCTTTGGCTTTTCCGATGTGACCGTCGGCAACACCAGTCTTAACTTCGTCGGCTTGCGCAACTTCCAGGCGGTCTGGGAGAACGATATATTTCGCCAAGTCTTCGAGACGACGATACGATTCACGCTGATTTCCCAATTATTCATTCTGATTTTCGCCAACATTCTTGCCATTATCTTCACGCAGAATTTCACTGGCAAGTGGTTCGCCCGTTTTATTGTCATTCTGCCTTGGGCGACACCGGTCTCGCTGGCGATGATCGGCTGGCTATGGATGCTGGACACCAAATACAGCCCCATCGATTATTTGCTCCTGCAAACCGGCTTCCTCGGCCGAGGCGGCATCTTAAGCGACGATCGCAATTTATTCTGGCTGGCCACACCGAGTCTGTCGCAGATCAGCGTCATCTTTGTACAAGTCTGGCGCATGACGCCGCTGGCCACGGTGATCCTGATGGCGGGCCTTTCCTCCATTCCAACGGACATCCTCGATCAAGCCGAGGTCGATGGCTCGCGCTTCATGCGAACGTTGCTGCAGATCAAGCTGCCGATGATATTGCCGATCATGGTCATCGCCCTGCTCTTCAGCATGATCACGATGTTCGGGGATATGACGGTTGTCTACGTGCTCACACGCGGCGGTCCGGTTGACTATACGCGCGTCCTCGGGCTTTATTCTTTCCAGGTTGGCATAGAAGGCGGCAATCTGGCGCAGGGCGCGGCAATATCGCTTTTTGCATTCCCGCTGCTTTTGGCGATGGCAATCCTGATGCTTCGGACGGCCAGCCGCGCGGAGGTCCGTTGATGGGCGTCCTGGGCTGGGTGCTGACGAATTTTTGGGCGCTGCTGTTCACCGCGCTAGTGGCGCTTGTAGGCGCGCGCATCGCCTGGCGTCTGCACAGGTACGGCGCCACGCGGAAAGAACTTTCGCATATTCTGCGCCGGTCTCCCTTTTATATTTTGGTGCTGGTATTTTGCTCCTTCGCTCTGGCGCCCTTCCTGATTATGTTTCTGCATACCTTCAAGACCGACGGCGACCTCTATCGCCGGCCGCAGCCCTTCGTTTTTCGGCAAGAGCCCACGATTGAACATCTTGATGCCTTGTTCAACAACACCGCCTACCTCGAATTTATTCGCAACTCCGTCGGCGTCGGCATTGCCGTCGTCATCATCACGCTGCTGCTTTCCTTGCCCGCGGCTTATGCGCTGGCGCGCCTGACGGGCCGTTGGGGCGAGCGCGCCGCGATCCTGATGTTCCTTGTCTACCTCGTGCCGCCGACACTCTTGTTCATTCCCCTGTTCCGCATCGTCGTGCTGCTGGGATTGAAGGACAGCCCCTGGTCGCTTATCGTCGTCTATCCCTCGTTTACAGTCCCCTTCAGCATGTGGCTGCTGCAAGGGTTCTTCAAAGCCGTTCCGCCCGAGTTGGAAGAAGCGGCGCTGGTCGATGGCTATAACCGTGTGGAAGCATTCTTGCGCGTCGTCTTGCCACTGTCCCTGCCCGGCATCATTTCTACCGTCGTCTTCACCTTTACGCTGACCCTGCACGAATTTATCTATGGGCTGGTCTTCATCGCCGATACGTCGCAGCGCACGCTCAGCGTTGGCGTACCCACCGAGCTCATCCTCGGCGATGTATATTTCTGGCAACCCTTGCTGGCCGCCGCCCTGATCATCGCCATCCCGGTCGGCCTGGCTTACAACCTTTTCCTTGACAGCCTGGTGCAAGGCTTTACCATGGGCGCGGTCAAAGGTTAAATCGCGCGATTAGCGAATGAGGAACGATCATGCCGACAATCAGAGTAAACCTGAGCCAGGTTGACGCGGCCACCACCGCCGCAAACGTCCGGGGGCACCGCGTCGACATCGACCGCCCCGAAGCCAAAGGCGGCCAGGACCGCGGCGCTATGGGCGGCGAATTGCTACTTGCATCGCTGGGCGGTTGTTTCAACAGCAATCTGCTGGCGGCCATTCGCGCCCGCGATCTTGAGATCGACGACATCAACATTGCGGTCAGCGGCGAATTGGCGGAAGCTCCCGCTCGCTTTTCCGCGATCGACATGGTCGTCAGCTCCGCTTATCAAGACCGCGACACCTTCGAGAAACTGGTCAAAATGTCGGAGCGCGCCTGCATCGTGGCCAACACGCTCAAGAGCGCCGTCAACCTCAGGGTGAGCGTCGGCTAGACAGGCGCCGCCACGGACCGGCTGGATGCCAATTTCTGAATACATCAAGAATATCCGCGCCAAGATCGGCCGGGACTTGCTGCTTCTGCCGGGCGCGACCGCCGTCGTCATCAATGACCGGCAGGAGGTCCTGCTGCAGCTTCGCCGAGATACGGACAGCTGGGCGCCGCCGAGCGGCGGCGTCGAACCCGGAGAAACGGTGGCGGAATGCGCCGCGCGCGAGGTGTATGAGGAGACCGGCCTTCAGATAGCGCCGCTGCGGATTATCGCCGTACTTTCGGGGCTAGAGTATTTTGTCACCTACCCCAACGGCGATCAGATGGCGACAGTGACAACTGTGTTTCGCTGCCGCCCGCTGCAAGAGGAAGCGCCCCGCGTCAACGACGACGAGTCGCGGGACATTCGTTATTTTCCCGCCGACGCGCTGCCGGAAAATATGTTGCCCCGCCACCGCCGTATCGTTCAGCTTGCATTGGATTGCAAGCCCGATGCTTTTTTTGATCTACCGGACAACTGATCCCTACCCTCAACTACAAGCGCGCGCATGGGGCGGTCGAACCATTCTCGCGTATCCTGTGCCATCGAATGCAGAAGGTATGCCAAGTTTGACATGTAAAACCAATTGGAAATCTAAAATAGAGTGGGCGAGCCGCCGGCTCGCCCGTACACACATTGGATTATTTTGGGAATTTTATTTGGAAGGCAATCATTCTCATCGCTTCCCTGGATTTACTTCTGTGCATAGACAGCGCGAAAGTCTTCCCGGTTCAAATCGCTCTGCCACTCATTTTTGGCGCAGAGCATAGCGCCGATGCGCCCAATCTCGTCTGAAGATTTGGCGGCATAGCCATTGCCGGCTGTAGCAAGGTAAATCCGCCCGTTTTCCAGGGCGTCAATATAGGGCTTGCCATGCGCTGAATTGCTGATCAAACAGGGCGCGGAGTGATACGACAAGGCCTTCAAGCCGGGGATCATGCGCTGCAGCGCCGTTCGCATGCACGCAGCAATGTCGCGGCGGCCGTCGGAGTGGAACCAGTCCAAAAGCTGGCGGCCGCTATGGATCGCATCAAAATACGGCTCGGGCGCCGGCAGCTCCTGCGGTCGTCCACTCAGACCCAGCTTGATATATGTTTTGCCATCGGGATAAGGCAGCGGCGGCAGCATATAAAGTGAACTCACGGCATCGTGGGCAAAAGCGCTGATGATCGCCGGCATCGCGCGCAACCGTTCGATTTCCTCCGAGGGCATTTCCGCCAGCAGAATCGTGTGCCCCTTTGTCTGCAGCTCCAGCTTTCTATCGAGCAGGGTATTACAGTAGCCACCGGCCGCGAGCAGCGCCTTGCGCGCCCGCAGCACGCTGCCTTCGCGCGTCCGTATCGTCAGGCCAGCGCCGAGGCAGTCGATTGAGCTGACAATCTCAGGGATGACATGGGTGCCGCGATCCGTGGCGACCTTCAGCTGTGCCGCGATCAGGGAGCGCGGATTGATATAACCGGCAGCGCCTTTTTCATCCCAAGCCAGGAATGCATCGGAGAATGCCAGAAATGGATAAGCCGCTTTTACGCCGGCCGCATCCAGAAGCCGGTGCGGCGGGCGCTCTCTCTCGGCGCAGGCATCGATCTCGGCGATTTCTTCCGGGATGTCAGTGGCGCGCAGGCAGCCAACGCGATGGTGAAATTTGACGCCGCTCTCCGCCTCAAGCGCGGCGTAGCGCTGGATCGAGGCGCGCGCCAACGCCCCCCAGACTTGGCTCGGGTCCAGAATGCGCGTAATCCGCCCTTGATCGTAATGGCTCGAGAATACGCCGGCGTGGGTTTTGCGGTCGTCCGGCTCGTCCGGCCCGATACCGCAGACGCGCAGGTTCGGGAAGCTCAGGCTCATATGCCGCAGCGCCGCGCTGCCAATCAATCCCAACCCGATCACCGCAATGTCGCAGCTTGTCATAGCTATACCTCATTATTCATGTGTCATAATCCCAGTCTTGCAGCACTTTCGCCTTCGCGCTGATATTAGATTAGAATTGATTGAGCCGCTTTGTAAGGACATACCATTGCTTCAATGCCGTTTTCCAAGCATGATGATGGCAACACCAGACAAGGGCACAGGAAAATTTGAGCAAGAAAAGCGATCAAGTACCCGCTGACAAATTAGCGCTTTACAAACAACTTATCGATGCTCATCCTGAGATTGAGTTAAAGGGCGGGCAGAAGTTGCCATACACCTCGTACCAAGGCAATATGTTTACGATGCTGTCCAAAGCGGGCAAAGTTGGTTTGCGGATGGGCAAAGCTGAGCGGGACGGCTTCATCAGCCGCTTCGATAGCAAGCTGTTCGAAACCTACGGCACGGTGATGAAGGAATATGTCGAAGCGCCCGACGAACTCCTGGAAAATACTGAGGCGCTGCTGCCCTATCTGGAGCAGAGTTATGATTATGTAAAGACGCTCAAGCCCAAAGCGACCAAAAAGAAAAAGTGACGCGCCGCTGTTATCAGCTTGCCAACAGGAACTTCGAATGCCAAAAATTGAGTTAGACGTGAAGGACTCAAGCCTGTACAGGATATTCGATCCGGATAGGGAATTCGAGACTATCGCCGACGGCTTCAAGTTCCTCGAAGGGCCGGCCTGGCACCCTGACGAGAGGCACCTGCGTTTCAGTGATATCCTCGGCAATTCCACCTTGCAATGGTCGGAGGCCGACGGCTTGCGCCTATACCGGCGCAACAGCCACATGGCCAATGGCAATACCTATGACCGCGAAGGGCGGCTGCTCAGCTGTCATCATGCCAGCAGTCGGGTCACGCGTATGGACGGCGGGACTATGACAGTGCTGGCCTCGCATTACCAAGGCATGGAGCTTAATAGTCCCAACGATATCGTTGTCAAGCGCGACGGCGCGGTATATTTCACGGATCCGCCTTATGGGCGCGAACCCAAAGTCGGCATTCCGCGCCAATGCCAACTGGACTTCAACGGCGTTTATCGCTGGGACCCGGCCGATGGCTCGCTCAGTTTGCTGACCAAGGCGCTGAACCGCCCTAACGGATTATGTTTCTCCGCCGATGAGTCGCTGCTATATATCGCGGACAGTCCCGAATACAAGATCTTCGTCTTTGATGTGCGCGCGGACGGCACAATCGCCAACCCCCGTCTCTTTGCGGAGACACAGGGCGACGGCCCGGGCGTGCCAGACGGGCTGAAGATCGACAGCGCCGGCAATGTCTATTGCTGCGCCCAAGGCGGCTTGCATATCTTCAGCGCCGATGGCGCCTTGCTCGGCCGATTGCGCGCGCCGATGCAAGTGCCCAACTTCACCTGGGGCGACGCCGATCTTTGCAGCCTGTATCTCACCGGCATCAGCAGCTTGTATCGCGTCCGCGTGCGCGTTCCCGGCATCCCGCTTTTCGGGCCGTCGGATAGCGGCGCGGGCTCAAGATCTGGCGCCGCCAGCTAATTTGGCGGCAGCGTTTTCACCGGCATCCCCGATCGTGGAATCCAATAATACATGCGGCCGCGGGCGATATCGCAGGTCTCGATAATTCGCTGATGCAAAGCCGCGTCTTTGGCATAGCTGTCAATATGCACGATGCGCTCGCCCTGAAGGGCGCGCCGCGCCATCTCCCGCTCCTCCTCAGATTCGGAATCCGCCAGACTCTCCAGCAAGGCTTTGACACGCGGCGTCAGATCGAGGCGCGCCAAGCCGAAAAGGATTGCAAAACGAAAACGCGAATCCGCCAGCAGGCGCGTCAGCGCAGCGCGCAGAGGCGTCGGAAGTTCGCCCCTGAGTCGGCCTTCGTTACCGGCGAGCATGCTCAAAGCGCGTCGCCTCAGCTTTCGCGTCAGCGCGTCATCGCGGACGATGGCTTCCAACCTGGCGACGATTTCTTGGTAAGCCAGATAGTTTGGGCAGGCTTGAATCGCGATGGCGCAGACACGCCGCTTCTTGTCGTGCAGGCCGAGCAAAACGCCGCGCATAGCGATTTCGCCTTGCTGATGCCGCAGCAGACGCAGCATTAAGGCGCGCGCATTGCGGTCCGTCCGGGTGCGACATCTGCGCAACGGCGAAGTCGATCAGCGACGTCGCGGAAGGGTGGCCGATTCGCTGCATGGCCTCTGCATAGGTCAAGTCATCGTGAACGCTATAAGCTCTCCGCAGCGTTTCCATGTGCTTGATGCTGAGCAATACCTGAACCTCCCGATTTTGAGGCGGCGGGCGGTCTGTTCCAGGCTCGACACATTTCAGAATCTTTAGCAATGATCCCCCGCCGCAAATACAAAGTTACCATGCGTAAACATGCGCCGACAAGATGATTGAGTCCGTGGCCAAAGCAATCGAACCAAATTGAAATTGCGCTGATATATGACAGTAGTTGCTCATATATCGTGATCTCTAGGGGCGTTTCGCTGAAACGCCTACAATTTGCAGGCCATCTTCAACGGGCGTCTCACGAGACGCCCCTACATTTTTACATGGCCATCGACAAAAAATGTTTTGATGAGAATGCCCCCGGGTCGCGACAGCGTGGGATGCGCCGGACTTCGGTATTGACCAGATTCAGTCCGGTCTTATGCTTGTTGCGGTTTTATTCTGTTCGCCGATCAGAAGACATAGTCCAGACTGACAAGACAATATCGAATCCAGCAAGGGAGACTGTCGTGGCGCAATTCGCATTTCTTTATCTGGGAGAACCGCATTTCGACGATCCGGAAGAAGCAAAGGCGCATCAACAGGAATGGTTCGCATACATCGGCAGCCTGGGCGATGCTGTGGTCACACCGGGCATGCCCATGGGCCCGGCAACGCGCATTACCGCCGCGGGCGTTGAACCGGCGCCGACAGAAGGCCGTTTGACCGGCCTCACCGTCGTCAACGCGGAGGACATGGACGCTGCGGTCGAAATGGCAAAGACCTGCCCCTTTGTTGAGTTCGGCACAGTGGATGTCGTAGAAGTCTTCCAAATGGGATGATTCCCGCGCGGCGCAGCCGCGATCCCGCGATTCCTGCGATTATTGAGACGCCTCGGGCAATTCCTTGTGGCGCTGGCGCAACATCGCTAAACTCTGCGCTTGTGTCGTAATATTTGGTACATCTCGCGATGAGCCTGATCCTGCGCTACATGAGGCTGAGCGATGTGCGCCCGGTGCTGGCTATTGATCGGCTCTGTTTTCATCCCTCTTGGTCGCAAGATTCTTATGCCTTCGAAATCCAGGAATCCAACGTCAGCCATATGGTGGTGCTGGAGCAGTTGGCAAGGGGATTGCAGCGGGAACCGGTTCGACAGGATGGCTGGCTATCGCAGCTAGGCGGTCGCCTGCGCGGCTCGGGACAAGTCAACTATCGAACGGGCGCCATCCTTGGTTACGGCGGGCTCTGGAAAATTGAAGGCGAAGCGCACGTCAGCACCATAGCCACCCACCCGGACTGCCGCGGCCATGGCTATGGCGAGATCCTGCTCGCGGGCATGTTCGGCAAGGCCTTGCAACTGAATGCCGAATTCATCGTGCTGGAAGTGCGCGTCAGCAATGCGGTGGCCCAAAGCCTGTATCGCAAATACGGTTTCAGCCGCTTCGGGCGCAAACGGAATTATTACCGCAATGACCGGGAAGATGCCTGGGACATGCGTGTGACGCTGGACCAGGAGACGCGCCGGTGCTTTTCAAGGCTATATACAGATCTTAGCCGGCAGCACGATCTCCACGATAACTACAGCTTCGCGTCGCGTCCACGGCGATGAAGCAGATATCGCCTGTAGGCGGGTCGAATGGCGATGTTGAACTGCTGTACCCAGCCACATACAATTTGGAGAGCGGCAATTAGCGAGGACTGTGAATGAATAGGTTTCTGCCGATCAAAGATACTCCTTTCGAGTATTATGAAACGGTTGATGACCGCCTCAGGGAGCTTCACGAGCGCGTACAAACAATGCGTGAAGCGGGCAAGCTCAGTTCGCAGGTTCTGAAGCGCATTCGAGAGTTTTTCAAGATCAAGGGCATATACCATTCGAACGCGATCGAAGGCAATTCATTGACGATTGGCGAAACGCGCCTGGTCGTGGAGATGGGCATGACATTGGCCGGCAAAACGCTCAAAGATCAGGCGGAAGCGACAAACCTGTCCGAAGCATTGGACTTTATGGAAGCGATTGCCATCTCGCGCGAGAAGCCCATCAGCGTGCATGATCTGCGTCAGATCCACGCCTTGATTCTAAAGGGTATCGACGACGAGTTCGCCGGGAAGTATCGTGACAGAGAGGTCAGGATTTCGGGCTCTGACTACGGCCCGCCGGAAGCTCATCTCGTGCCGCAGCAAATGGATGATTTTGGCAACTACTTGCTCCATGTCACCCAAGCCGACGTCTCCGCCATTGACTTGCCAATTTTATGCGCTTCGGCGGCCCATGCCTGGTTCGCCCAGATCCATCCCTTTGTTGATGGCAATGGTCGCACGGCCCGCATTCTCTTGAATCTTATCCTGATGCGACATGGCTATCCGGTATGCATCATCACGCGCGACGATAGACGGCGTTATTATCACGCGCTCGAAGAATCGCAAGCCGGCGATCTTACCTCACTTGTTGAACTGGTATACGAAAACGTCGAAGAAAGTCTGGAGGAATGGGAAAAAGCGGCGCAAGAACAGCAACAGCAAAAGGAATGGCTCACATCGGTAACAGCCAAATTTGAACAGCCTGAACTCAAGCGCGCGCGCAACGAATATGAAGTCTGGCGCCGGGCGATGGATCTGTTTAGCGGTTACTTCAAGCAAACCGTAGACGCTTGGAACGAACTGCTTTCGGTCGGCAGCGTTTCTCTAAATTACATGGGTTTTGGAACACTGGATTTTCACAAGTATTTGAGCCTGCGCGACGGCGGTTCAGCAAAGAAAACTTGGGATTTTGGTATTGAATTCAGGCAAGGACAAAGACGCGCGCGCTATCTGTTCTTCTACGGCTACGCTGACTACAGATTGTCGAATCGTGTCCGAGTGATTCTTTATGTGGCGAAGGATATCAATCGTCGTTATGAACGACTGCAAGACATGGCGCAGTCAAACAAGCCAGACATCCATCAAGTTGGATTCGACATGAAGGAGCAGACATTCGTCGCCTGGACCGTCGGCGGCGTTCAAGAAGCCAAGGCAGAAGTCCTCGCGCGCCGCTTCTTCAAACAAGTCATCGAACGCGACTTCAACGCCTGAGCTACTCTCGCAGCGCCCGCATCCCATTCAGAGTCGCCGCCAGGGACAGGCCCACATCGGCGAACACCGCGACCAGCATCGTCACGTTTCCCTTCAATGCCAGCAGCAGAAATACCGCCTTCAAGCCAATGGTCAGAGCGATATTAAGCGCTTGGCGAAGCGCGCCCGCCGAAGCGTCCCGGGCAGTTGGCGCAATCCATCCGCCAGCAAAACGATATCGGCCGTTTCCATCGCTTGCGCGCTGGCCGCCCCGCCCAAGGCGATGCCGACCGACGCCAGGCAAAACTCGTGGCAGTCCAGTAGAATTAGCTTCGATCCGCGCCGGAAAGCCAAGGCTACCGCTTTGGATGATTTACTATGAGCGTGTTCAAGTTGCTGGCCGATGAAAACATAGCAGTTGCCGTGATTGATCAGTTAATCAGTCGAGATATCGATATAACGCGCGTCCGTCATGTGCTTCCGGAAGGTACGCCGGACCCGGATCTGCTTGAGTATGCTCACAAAAACGGATATGCATTGTTGACACACGATCAGAAGATCACTCGCCATATCGCCACGCGGCATAAAGAAGGCAAAGGACATGCTGGCGTATTTATCGCTCGCCGTCATCTGCAAGGAGAGCATGGAATCGGCGCAATCATGACATCTATCTTGGTATACTATGAACTGATCGCAGTTGGCGCCGGGACTGTGCAAGAGGATGTAGACAACCGCGTCAATTATATTTGAGGCAACGCTATGGCTCTAGAAATTCGAGAGCACATTCAATTACGAGGGGATAACCCGCTGGATGCGATAGTCGTCGGGACCCATTACAAAGCTTATCTCGTAGCAAACCTGGCTTTGAACGATGGCCCGCAAGCAGCCGCCGAGCACTACCACATACCGCTGGCAACTGTGTACGGCGCGCTGGTCTTTTACTGCGATAACGAAACTGCAATTGACGAGGCCATCCGCAAAGCGCGCGAGCTTGGAGAGCAATTGGGCGCCCGTTCTGTGCAATCTGCCATCCAGGAGATGAAAAAACGCCTGAAAACGCCTTGACCGCGGCCTTAGGACGACGTTCTCGCCCGCCAATTCTTCAAGCAAGTCATCGAACGCGACTTCAGCGCCTGAGCTACTCTCGCAGCGCCCGCCTCCCATTCAGCGTCACCGCCAGGCACATGCCCATATCGGCAAACACCGCTACCAGTATTGTCACGTTTCCCGTCAATGCCAGCAGCTGAAATACCGCCTTCAAGCCAAAGGTCAGAGCGATATTATGCGCTTGGCGAAGCGCGCCCGCCGCAGCTGACAGCGGGCGCGATGAAGTCCTGGAGCATATTTGGTCCGCTCGTGCCTGAGAGAATGACCTTAGTCAAACTCTGTGGGCAGTTCCGGCCGGCGGTGATGAGCGAACCAGCGCCTGATCTGCTCGGACGTGACCCGCCCTTTAGATAGCGGCGGCAGGTTGTCTTCCGCAAACCAGCCGATGGCGCTGGTCTCTTTGCTGGTTCGCGCTGCGCCGCCAATTAACTCGCAGAGAAAAGCCAACTTGTAGACTTCATGCAAAGAAGGGGGATGACGGCGCTTGCGGTCTTCGACCGCCAGCAGCTTAATCGCCCGAGCTTCGTAACCGCTTTCTTCCCTGATCTCCCGCTCAACAGCCTCGGATGGCGCGTCGCCGACATCAGCCCAGCCACCGGGCAGGGCCCAAAGACCATCAGCAGCCTCGCGCGCCAGCAACACTTTCCCATCTCGAAAGACGGCGCCGCGCACATCAACCTTCGGCGTGACATAACCCTTGTCCTTCTCCAACAGGCGCTTTATCGTCGCCGCCTCTTCGCCGGACGCCGTCGCCAGCATGTCGCAAGCGATGTTCAGCAACTGCTGGTAGCGCTCCGCGTCATAGTGATTGCTGGTGTAGCGCATGCCCGTCCGGGCCAGCGCCGCAATCCGCCGCGCCCATTCGATGTGCTTGCCCATTATTGACCTTTGTGCGCTTAATCGTCGGCTGCCATTATACACGCCGACCGGGGCAGCGCCGCTCTACCGATTCCGGGCGCATTAATATGCGCGCGGCGCCTGGTGGCTCGCCAAATCGCTGGCGCCGTATCTCGCCTCAGTAAGCGCAAGTAATTTATTGAAAAAATGCGCAGCGTCTTTCGCGACATACATGCGGGCGAGCCACCAGCTCGCCCCTACGGCAAAAGAGGAGACTCGGTGTATGGGCGAGCCGGTGGCTCGCCCACTCTTGCTTCAAAATGCCCAGCAGATTTTGCACGACTTACTTGCGTTTACTGCTGTTGGATAAATGTGCCGTGATAGCCAGTGACTTAACGCTTTGCGCGAGCGCAGTCGCCGAATTTCGCCGGTTGCGCGCCGAGCGGCTGTGGTAAAGTATGCGCAAGCAGTCCCGCAGGTTCAGCCCGATGAAGCCCTACCGCAAAATCAACCGCAACTATAGCAAGCCTTTCTTCAGCAAGCGGCGCCGTGGACGAGCCGCGTTGCCGCTCCTTATTTTGATTTTGACCATCTTTAGCGCGATTATTGGCGTACTCGCCATAAGCAGCCTTATGTATGGCGAGCTACAGTCCGCCGCCCTTGATCTGCTTGGCATAGCGCCGGAGCCAACGCTTTACGCCAGCGAACACGCCCAGCAAGGCATTAGGCTTTACAACGACGGCCAAGTTGAAGCGGCGCTGACGGAGTTCGAGCTTGCCGTCAGCCAGCGTCCGGACAATGTGGATTACCTCTATGAATATGGACGCATACTCATCGAATTGGATGATTTTGAAAGAGCGGTCGAAGTCGGCGCTAGCGCAATGTCGGCGCAGCCGACTGATGAGCGCGGATATGCCCTGACGGCGCGCGCATTGATGTGGAGCGACCCGGGCGCAGCCATTCCCTTCGCTGTCTCGGGTTTGGAGCATAACCCGGACTTTGCGCCGCTGCATGCCGCCCTCGCGATCGCCTACACCAATATCGGCCGCTTCGACGAAGGCTTGCAGCGCGGCATACGCGCCACCACGCTCGACCCGCTGGACTCATTCGCCCACCGCGCCCTGGCAATCCCGCTGATCTACACCGGGCGACGCTCCGAGGCGATCCAGGCGCTGGAGACGGCCGTCTCCATCAATCCTAATCTGACCGCGCCTTATTTTGAGTTGGCGCTTCAATATCGACAGCAGAATTACCAGGAGATGGCGGTCGGCATCTATCGGCGTATCCTGGAGCTCGAACCAAATAACGCCAAAGCTTATCTGCGCATCTGCCAGACTTATGCCGAGGTCGGGGAGTTCCTTGAAGGCACGCGATTCTGCGAGACCGCAACCGAGCTTGACGTGAACTACGCCGCCGCCTGGCAGTGGCTCGGCCAATTGCAGTACAACCGGCGCAACTACGAAAGCGCGCTGGAATCCCTGCAAACCTGCGTTGCGCTTGGCTCTACCGCGGTCGAGTGCTATTACATCCGTGGTCTGGCGGAGTATTTCCTGGGCGATTGCGATACGGCCTGGCAGGTGCTGCAGGAGGCGCTGGCCTTAACCGACCAGGCTCACATCATCAATATCATCAACGAAGGACTCGGCGGTATCCGCGCCAATTGCCCGGGTTTTGAAGAGGCCCGCCTGCCGACGCCGATCCCGCCAACGCCGATCCCGCCAACGCCCATTGGAGGCATCTAGGGCATGAGGATCAAGCGGGATTACTCGCAGCCATTCTTCCGACAGCCCAAACGTCACCCCATTCGCAATATCCTGTTCGCCGTTTTCCTCGGATTGCTGCTCGGGCTTGGCGTGCTTTGGCAGTGGGATCTTGTGGAACCCGCCTTGCAGAGCCTGGGCCGGGAAGCGCCCACGCCCACACCCAGCGCGAGCGAGCTGGCGACGCGCGCCGCGGAGCGTTTGCTGGCGGGCGATCTGACCGACGCAGAGGCGCTTCTGGCAAGAGCGGTTGAGCAAGTCCCGAGCAATTTTAGCTACCTCTATGAACATGGACGCGTTCTAATAGATCTGGGCCGCTATGACGAGGCTCATGCGATCGGGGAGACGATTAGCGATCTTGATCCCCGCGACGCCCGCGGCATAGCGCTCAAAGCGTCTGCGTTGACCTGGCAGGGGCAGCCGTCAAGCGCCATTCCCATCGCCCTTTCGGGACTGGAGCGTAACCCGCGCTTCACGCTGCTCCATGCGACCTTAACGCGCGCCTATGTTGATGCCGAGCGCTGGGCGGAGGCTTTGGAAGCGGGGGAGCGCGGCTTGTCGATCAGCACGTCAGACTCGGACTTGCTGCGCGCCTATGCCTACGCGCTGCAATCGGTCGGCTCTTATGACGAAGCCGCGCGCTACTTGCAGAGCGCGATCGAGCTGCGCCCAAGCTTTCTGCCTACGCACTTCGAGCTTGCCGGGCTCCACCTGGCCCGTGATGAAGACCAGAGCGCCATCGATCTCTATGATCGCATCCTGTCGCTTGACCAGCGCAACGCGCGCGCCATGCTGCGGCTCTGCCTGGCTTACCGCAAGGTCGGCGAGTTCGCCCGAGCGCTGGGCTTTTGCAAGGACTCGGTCGACAACGATCCCAGCGATCCGGAAGCGCAATTTCAACTGGCCATGCTCTATTATCGCGAGCGCCAATTCGAGGCGTCGCGCGCGGCTTTCCAGCGCTGCCTTGATTACGATGACGGATTCTATGATCTGTCCTGCCGCTATCGCCTCGGCTTGTCCCGCTACTACACCGGCGACTGTACCGGCGGTTGGACGCTGCTGCGGGATTCGCTGACGCTGGCGCAAGCGGCCGCGGACGCCGGCACAATCAGCAATATCCTGCAAGGTTTGGAAGCCATCGAAGCCGATCCGCAATGCGTTGAGGCGGCGGCGGCGCCCGTGTCGGTTCAGGATTGACCGGTATGGGGCCCGCATATAGGCTACACGCAGGCAGGCTTCCCGATAGAACAACATGCGCGCACTGAATATCAGCCTTTGGCTCTACCGCAAGACGGTCAAGCGGATTCAACCCGCCCACCGCGCCATGCACCGCTTGCTGGATCTCGTGCTTTTGCCGGGGCTGGAGCGCGCCGGCAACTTCCGGACGATCCGCGAGGACCCGTTCTGGTTTCGACTGGAGCTGCTGACGCGGCAGCACGAGGTCGGGACGCGACGGCTGCTGAGTCAGCTCGTCCAGCCCGGCATGGTTGTCCTCGATATCGGCGCCCATGTGGGCTACTTCACGCGGCTCTGCTCGCGCTGGGCGGGCGAGTCCGGCCGTGTCATCGCGCTTGAGCCGCATCCAGAGACGCATCAAGCGCTGCGGCAAAACACGCGCAAACTGCCGAATGTGACAGCGCTGCGCCTGGCGGCATCCGAAGCGGAGGGCAGCGCCGAGCTCTACGACTACCTCTTGATGTCGGCGAGTGGCTCGCTGCATTTTGACGAGACCCTGGCGCAGCAGCAGCAGTCGCAGATGGGCGCGGGCGATATGGCGCCGCGGCGGCAAACCGGCTTTAAGCCGCAGCGCTATCGCGTGCGAACGGTCGCGCTGGACGACTGCCTGGCCGAGTTAGGGCTGGAGCGGGTCGATGTGGTCAAAATGGATATTGAAGGGGCGGAGTTGGCGGCGCTGCGTGGCATGCGCGGCCTCATTGCGGATTCGCCCGGTATGGCCTTGGTGATGGAATACAATCCCCGCGCGCTGCGGGCTTTCGGGCAGGAGCCGGTGGCAGCGCTGGATGAGGTGCTGGGCATGGGCTTCGCGCGGATGCGCCTCATCAAAGCGGACGGAACACTGCGGGACTGGAGCAATGGGTCGCTGGTGGCGCGGGAGACGGCGCGGCTGGAGGCGAGCATGGGCGTGGTGAATCTGTTGTTGAAGAGGTAGAGACAATCCTGGCCAGGACGCTTGGGATCTTCTTTGATCTGAAAGCCAGGCGCCATTCAGCGGTGTCAAATGATGCTACAACATCATGTTTCAAGCGTTGACTTGCGAAAGCGGGCACATTGATAGACCGGCCAGCATTTGTTTTCGGTTCTTGGGGCGTCCCGAATTCTTGACTCCCTGACTACATAATCACCGACTTCTCGATAGAACCATACTCGACCTCGAGCGCGCGCCAGGCCGCGCCGATTCGCTTGAAGCCTTCTTCGATGGAGGCCGGCTGGTGAGTGCCGAAGTTCAGCCGCAGGGCATGGCTGCCGCCGTCGCCCGTGTAGAACAGACCGCCGATGGCGAAGGCGACATCACGCTGAATGGCGGCGATGTATGTCTCGGCCGCGCTGGGACCTGCGGCCGGCAATTCCACCCAGAGGTAGAGCCCGCCCTGCGGCGCGACCCAGCGGCTGCCGGGCGGAAAATGCACTTGGGCGGCGGCGAGCGCGGCGACGCGGCGGCGGCGCAATTCGATGCGGTTCCGCTCCAATTGCTGCGCCAGCATGCCCCGCTCCAGCAAGAGATGGATCGTGCGCTGGTTCAAGCCGGAGGTGGAAATATCGGCCGCTTGCTTAACGCGCACGAGGCGCTCGTAATAGGCGCCGTCTGCCACCAGGTAGCCGATGCGGATGCCCGGCAGCAGCACCTTGGTGAAGGCATTGGTGTGGATGACGACGCCGCTGTCGTCAAGCGCTTTCAGAGGCGGCAGCTCTTCCCCGTCATAGCGAAATTCGCGGTAGACCTCGTCTTCCAGGATCGGGATTTGCTGCCGCGCCGCCAGGCGAAGCAACTGACGGCGGCGGTGCATTGGCATCAAGTGGCCGGTCGGATTTTGGTAACTGGGCATGACGTAGATCAAACGCGGTTGCAGATCGTTCACCGCGTTCTCAAGGGCGTCGATGCGAATGCCGTCTTGGTCAATCGGGACGCCATGAATGTGGACGCGGCGCGCGCTGGCGATGTCGATGACGCCAAGGTAAGTAGGGTCGGCGGTTAAGAGCGTTTCCCCTGGATTCATCAGCGATTGCAGCACAAGGTCGATCGCCTGTTGGGCGCCTCCGGTAATCAGCACATTTTCCGCGCGGCAATCGATGCCGATCGCGCGCACATAATCGCGCACGGCGGCGCGCAGCGGCAGATAACCCTCGGGCACTTCATAGGACAGGGCATCGGCGCCATCGCGTTCAATGACGTGGTTGATGGCATCCTGCAAGTAGCGGACGGGAAAGAACTCGGTCGGTGGCGAGCCGCCGCTGAAGTCAATGACGCCGGGCCTGAGGGCGAGGCGCATCATACGGCGTAAGGAGCCGGCGCGCTGCCGGGGCGCGAGGCCTGGCGGGGGAGATGGCGAGGCGCCGCGCTCATGACTGACGAAGGTGCCGCGTCCGGCGCGGGCGCTCAAATAACCGGCGCCGCGCAACTCGCTGTAGGCATTGACGACGCTGATGCGGCTGACGCCAAGCCGGCGGGCGAGTTTGCGGCTGGCAGGCAAACGCGCGCCATGGGGCAAGGCGCCGCTTTCGATTTGCGCGCGGATCTGCGCGATCAATTGACGATAGATCGGGACTACGTCTTCGCGTTGCAGGCTGACGCGAAATATGTGCTCTGACACCGGGCGATCCAACTGTTTTCGGCGAGTATTGGCTGTATCCAATTCTAGTGCCAAGTAGTTCCAAATGCAAAAATGTTTTGGACGGCTGCCCAACTCTTGCCCTACGCCAGGCCGATGCAGGGATGCAGGAAAGATCTTTCATAAACTATTAGGATGAGCAAAAAGTCAATCAATACAAGGGCGGCAAGGCGTTACCAGGGCAATCGCATCAAAATCATAATGAGCGGTTCGCTACGAAAATTGCGAAGATGTAGGGGCGTCTCGTGAGACGCCCGTTGAAAATGGCCTGCAAATTGCGGGCGTTTCAGCGGGTCGCGTAGACACTGACCGACAAACGCCCCTACAGATTACGAAAACTGAGGCGAAATTGTCATTTGTCAGCGCAATTT